>JBDNIG010000238.1:0-4855 GCA_041688415.1 Rhodopirellula sp.
AACGGCGAACGCGTCGGCCTGCATCAGCGTGAACTTGCCCTCGAGATCGAGGTGCTCGACGGTCTTGCGAATTTGATCAGCGGCTTGGCGTATCGGTTCGACCGTTACGGCGCGGACGGCACCCCGGCTAATCGCCTCAAACGCCAGCACTCCCGTACCGGCGAATAGATCGAACGCCGTCGTTCCACGGACGCCGCGTCCGAGGATATTGAACAGGTTCTCACGCACGCTGTCACGCATCGGGCGAGTGAACTCCTCGCCGTGATACGTGACCGTTCGCCCGCCCATGTCACCGCCAATGATCCGCAGTTTCGTGGCCTTGGATTTCGATTTCGGTTTTGCTTTCGATCGTGATTTCATGAGCTTTTCGTGCCAATCCTTAGTGCCAATCCAACGGAGCTTGCCAAGCCGATTTCGCCGCAGCGATCTCGACGTCCAGCACGACGTCATCGCGATCGCGAACCTGCATCGTCGTGCCCGAGGTGACTTCGCCGATTCTCGCCAGCGGCACGCCAGCCTTCGTGAATCGCTTCGTCACCGCGGCGACCTGATCGGCTTCGACCTCGATCAAGAACCGCGTATTTGATTCGCTGAACAGGAATTCCTCGCTGCTGAGTGGTTCGCCATCACCGTCCTCACGCGAAACATCGTCGAGCGAAACGTTCAACCCGAGACCGCCGGCGAGTGCCATTTCGACCGCCGCCACCGCCAAGCCACCTTCGCTTAAATCGTGACAGGAGCGAAGTTCTCCATCCATGATCGCCGCGTGAACGGTCGCAAATACCTGTTTAGCGAACACGGGGTCAACCCGTGGTACCTGACCACCGCCCTCGTTCTCGACGAGGCTGAAATGCGAACCGCCCAGCTCTCGTCGTGTTCGTCCGACGAGCAGCAGTGCATTGCCGGCTTCCTTCAGATCCATCGTGATCGCCTTGGCAACATCCGCGATCTGGCCCATCGCACTGATCAGCAGACTCGGGGGGATCGCGATGGTTTGCTTCGTTCCATCGTCGTCGAAATAGCTGAACTCGTTGTTCAGGCTGTCCTTGCCGCTGATGAACGGCGTCTGCAGCACCTCCGCCATGTCTTGGCACGCGATCGCGCTGCGGACGAGCGACCCGAGCGTCTCGGCTCGATCGGTGTATCCCCAGCAAAAATTGTCGAGGATCGCGATCTTGGCCGGATCGGCACCGACGGCGACCGCGTTGCGCATCGCTTCGTCGATCGCGGATGTCGCCATGTGATACGTATCAAAATCACCGTAGTACGGGTTCATGCCGCACGAGATCACCAGCCCTCGCTGACTCGTTAGCTTTGGTCTCACGACGGCCGCGTCGCCGGGGCCATCGCACTGCGGACCGACGAGCGGTTTGATCACGCTGCCGCCCTGCACTTCGTGATCGTACTGGCGGATCACCCAGTGTTTGCTGGCCACGTTGTAGCTACCCAAAATCGCCAGCAACGTCTGCGCATTGGCAGCCGCATCACGTTTCCCGATCGATAGCGGTGTGGCGGCGGGCGGATGATACACCGCGTCGCGGATCACCGGTGGACGTCCATCGTGCAAGAATGACATCGCCATGTCGCCGACCAGTTCGCCTTGATACGTCAATTGCAAGCGGCCCGTGGGAACGAAGCGTCCGATCGCGGCCGCTTCGACCCCTTCGCTCTCGCACAGTTCTCTCAGTTCGTCCCATTTTGATTCCGGCACGGAGAAGACCATGCGCTCCTGAGCCTCCGAAATCCAAATTTCGGTGTAGGTCAGACCGTCGTACTTCAGTGGTGCCTTTTCCAGCCACACCTCGGCTCCGAGTTCTTCGCCCATCTCACCGACGGCACTACTGAACCCACCCGCACCGCAGTCGGTGACGGCGTTATAAAGTCTGCGGTCGCGAGCCTGCAGCAGCACGTCGAGCACCATCTTTTCGGTGATCGCGTTGCCGATTTGAACCGCACCGCCCGAGAGCGTTTCCGATTCACTGGTCAGCTCGGCGCTACTGAACGTGGCTCCGTGAATCCCATCGCGTCCGGTCCGCCCGCCAATCGCCACGATTAAATCGTTCGGTTTGACTTCTTTGTCTTCCATCCCCACTGGGAGGATCCCCACGTTGCCGCAATACACCAGTGGATTGCCGAGGTAGCGACGGTCAAAGTAGATCGCACCATTGACCGTCGGGATGCCCATCCGATTGCCGTAATCACGCACTCCCGCGACAACGCCTTGAATGACGCGTCGCGGATGCAGTACTCCCGGAGGCAGTTCCTCGGGCGTCACATCGGGCGGTGCAAAACAGAACACGTCGGTATTGCAAATCGGCTTGGCACCCATGCCCGTGCCCATCGGATCGCGGATCACACCACCGATCCCGGTATTGGCGCCGCCGTACGGCTCGAGCGCCGAAGGATGGTTGTGCGTTTCGACCTTGAAGCAAACATGGTCCTCATCGTCGAACGTGACCACACCCGCGTTGTCCTTGAACACGCTCACGCACCAGTCATCGTCGCCGAGCGTGCGGCGGATCGTCTGCGTCGCCGCAAAGATCGTTTCCTTGAGCATGTTGTCGTATTGCCGCTCGTCACCTTCGGGCGTGCCATCGGCGGCGGGGCCGCGGTAGTGGATACGGCCAGCCAGCGTTTTGTGGCTGCAGTGCTCGGACCAAGTTTGCGCGATGGTTTCGAGCTCGATGTCGGTCGGGTCGCGATCGAGAGACGCGAAATGGTCGCGGATCGTTTGCATCTCAACAAGCGTCAAATACAGTTGCCCCTCTTTGGACAACGTTTCGAGTCCCGCGTCATCGAGGCTGCGAATCGGCATGTGTACCAACTCGAACTTCCCCTCCGATCCCACGCCGAGCTCGCTCATCCGCAGCGGACCGACAACAAATGTTTCGATCGAATCGTTCGAGAGCGCGCGGCGACAGATCGCGTCGAGCCCTGTCTCGTCCACACCAGAAATCCAGTACTTGCGGAACGTCTTGACCGCTCCGGCATCAATGCCACTATCGGCCAGGGCGCCCTGCGTGCTCGCGGCAACCGGGTCCATCACTCCCGCTTTGCTCATCACGTGCACCAAATACGGATGATCCTCGACACCACGCTCGGCGAGATTCTCCATCATCGCCTCGGGCGGCTCCGACAGCAGATCGCTGTCACCGTTGGTGCTCTCGCTAACACGTCCGACGACTAGCTGTTCGGTGACGGTATCGGCCAACAACGTCGCCGCGACCGACTCGGCCTGTTCCCGGCTGATCTCGCCCTGCACTAGAAAACCTCGGGCCGCAGCGACAGTCAGATCGCTGCCCAAACCGATGTAGACAGCGGCCATTGTGCGTACGCGGCCCAATGCTTTGAATGCGCCACGTTCGACCATCGCTGCCTCAAGCAGCAGTTGTTTATCAAAGTTTCTTTGCTGGGCTGGTGTGGGGGCCTTGCCGGTTTTGTAGTCGTAAATCAACGCTTGGCCGTCGTCGGACATATCGATCCGGTCTGCCGTTCCAGTGAGGGTAAAGGGCAGGTTTCCCAGCGTCAGTTCACCCCGCATTTCAGTGTCCACATTGGTGGAAAACGCGCGCCGCTTTTGTTCGTCGGTCAGAAAATGCGGCGCGAAGGATGTAATCCGCGCGAACCAAAGTGCGCGAACAGCGGGCCACGGACAGTGTTCCTCCAACACATCGGACGCGATGCACAACAAAGCGTCCTTGGCACCAACATCTGCGGGATCAGTTTTGGCCTTTACGAACCGTTCGAGAATCTTGTGTACGATTGTGCCACGCAAGGGCGCGTCGGGCGTGTGAGCCAAACTGTCCAGCGCATTCAGCCCCAGAATTTTGCGGGCGTAGATCGCATAGGGATCACGGATCAGCCTCTTGCTCTGTGTGACTGACAGTTGATTTGGCCGTGCGTCGACTGGCGGACTGGGCGACGGACGCGGTGCTGGATCAACCGTGACGTCTGGCGCCGCGATGCTAGCCGCGAGGGTGAGCCAATGCTGCCCACGTTCCCGCATCGCGGCAAGATAAGAAGGGCCGCCTTTTTCGTCCAAACCACCGAGCAGATTTGTCAGGCGGTTGATCCATCGGCTTGGCACTGTTTCGGCTTCATCAGACCGCACGGCGCGACTAAGCACAACCTCGCGCGCACAGACAGCCTGTTGATAATCGTGCGCGCTAAGGCCGATGCGACGTTCCGGTAGCAACAATCCAGCCTGCATCCTGAGCGGGCGATTAAGCCACGGATCAGGGGTGGGGGCCTCAGGCCAAGTGCCTTCGTTTAGGCCTGCAAGGATCACCAGATCCGCAGACTGAACCCGCGCTTCGAGAGTACCCCAGATCAGAACCTGTGGATGGCCGATGTCGCGGTCACGATCTTCACCACCAGCAAGAACACTGCCGACCAGTTGACGATAATCACGCGCCGTCATTACACCACCGACATCAAGATGGATGCGCAACTCTGACATCAATCGGAGCGCTTCGCGGCCAGCGCCTTTCTTCCAAAGCTCACCGGACCCATCGGCATCTGGTCCAGCAGCAAGACACTCAGAAATCTTTATGTGCATATCAAAAAATATACCCAAATCGCGCGGCTTCGGGTCTTTAAGATTCAGCAGCGTTGCGCCGATCCAACGCACCCAATCGACGCGGTCTGGATATTTGTCTTTCGTACGATCAGCCCAGTTTGTCAGGCTTTCCTCCGTTGGAAATGGCGGTCCATTCCTGCGCACTTCAAGTTCGAGTGCGTTGGTATGCAATCCGTGGTTGCCGCGTTCGGAATTGCACAACGGATGGCGCAACAACACCAAAAGACGTTCGGCGTTCAGTGGTTCACAAAACAGGTCAGCGATATGGCGCAAAAA
>JBDNIG010000239.1:0-15898 GCA_041688415.1 Rhodopirellula sp.
CGTAGCCTCGATGGTAACCCGACGCGTAAGCGAGGAAGATGCAGTGTTTCGGCTGGTAAACACGTGATCCTCGCTAACGCGTCGGGTTACCAAGACCGCTTCGCGGTCTAAAGTAGATGGCATTGGGCGCTAGCCGCCGGTTCCCATCGGGCGCTGTTGCTGACCCTACCGGCGGCTAGCGCCTTGCCGCTCACAGAATTCGCTTAACGTCGGTTACACCGAGTGATTTCGTCCGACCTGCTTACTGCGCCAGTTTCGTCTGCGAGGCAACTGCGCAAATAAAGAAACGAAGTCCATCTCAACAACAGCCCAAGTCCGATCCGCCTGACATGGCGAGCAAGAAGGTTTCCGATATGAACGACGAGAACAACATTCCCGCCAGCAAAGGCGAGTCAACGCCTGCACCAGTGCACGAAGCTGACCCAAAATCTGCTAGCGAACCACAAACGGCAGCGAGCGTTCAGACGCCAGACGAGCAAACTGGGAACGAACCAACTCCAACAATCGAAACGACGACCGATACGCTTGCAAACTCCAAGTTCGGCGGCATTGGTTGGTTGTTGCGTGTCGGTGTCAACGTTGGTGCTGTCGCGACACTTGCCGCTCTGATCCTGTTCATGATCGGTGTTGCACAGCGGTCTGGGTGGGTCACGGCAAACGGATTCTCTGGTGGCGGCGACGAAGCAGTTGTCGCTGCGGATGGCGGTGAAGAAAAACGCTACATCTGCCCCATGATGTGTACGCCGCCGTCGACGGAGCCGGGGCGTTGCCCCGTATGTGCGATGGAACTGGTCGAAGCGACCGGAGGTGGCGGCGGCGACGGGATCTCCGTCACGATTGAGCCAGCAGCACGTCGCCTGGCTGGAATTCAAACTGCAACCAGCAAGATAGGCGAAGTGAATCGCACGATACGCACGATCGGTTCGATCGACTTCGACGAAAGTCGACTATCAACCATCTCCGCATACATCGACGGGCGATTGGAAGAACTCTATGCCGACTACGTCGGTGTCGAGGTCAAAGAGGGCGATGACCTAGCGTTGATCTACAGTCCCAAACTTTACTCGGCTCAGACTGAGTTCGTTACCAGCATCGAAAGCAAGTCGGTGGGGCGATTCAGTCTCAGCAGCTCCGACATGCAGGCGATGGCTCGCGAAAACCTGAGCGAGCTCGGGATGACCACGGGCCAGATTGATGCACTTCGCCAAAGTGGCAAGCCGCAGTCGCGTATCCGCATCAAGTCGCCTCAGACAGGAACAGTATTGGAGAAAGCTGCTGTCGAAGGCGACTATGTAAAGACCGGCCAGATGATCTATCGCATTGCCGACCTGACGTCGGTTTGGATGATGCTGGACTTGTTCCCTGACGATGCTGCATCCGTTCGGTTCGGCCAACAAGTCGAGGCGGAGATTCAGTCGAACCCCGGCGAAGTGTTTACCGGCCGCGTGGCCTTCATTGATCCGACCGTCAATTCGACAACTCGCACGGTTCGTGTGCGCGTCGAAGTAATGAATTTCGATGGCGAGCTACGGCCGGGGGATTACGCGACGGCTCGTATCAGCGTTCCCGCGATATCGGCTGAGATGGTTTACGATCCGGCGCTCGCTGGAAAGTACATCAGTCCGATGCATCCCCAAGTCATCCGCGACGAACCGGGTGAATGTCCTCTGTGCGGAATGGATTTAATTCCAACTTCGCAGCTTGGCTACTCGCCTGAGCCAGTCGAGGCGCAGCGTGTCGTCACCGTACCGCGCGAAGCAGTGTTGCTTGCTGGGCAGCACGGCGTCATCTATGTCGAAACCGAGCCGGGACGCTTCGAGATTCGCCGCGTCGCCGTTGGCGCGATGAATGATGATCGTGCGATCATTGTCGAAGGGATGACTGCGGGCGAGACCGTTGCGACGAATGGTAATTTTCTGATCGACTCTCAGATGCAGCTTGCGGGCAATCCGTCCTTGATGGACCCCAGCAAAGCCCCAAGCTATTCGCCGGGTCCGTTGATGCTACCCAATCGCGACCCAACCATGCTCGCGGGCGAATCGGGTGAGCAATTTGACCGCGCCTACAAAGCGTACTTTGAAATCCAAAGTGCGCTGGCGGCTGACCTGACGCCTCCGCCAGTCGCTCTCAATACGCTACTGGATTCCCTGAACAAACTGGAAATGTTTCCAGACGTCCCCGACGATGCTCAGTCGCGATTCGCCAGCGCACGGCGCGGAGCATCACGAATGGACGGTTCACTCGAAACGGCTCGCGAAGCCAATCGCAGCGTGAGTCACGCGATGTTGCATGCCGCAACCATGGCGAGCGGTCCCAAAACGGCGAATCAATTGACGCATTATTACTGCCCGATGGTTCCTGGCGGGGGCGGCGACTGGATGCAACTGGGCGGCGAGCTTGCCAATCCGTACTGGGGTGATGAGATGCTGCGTTGCGGAGAGTTGGTGAGGGAGATGGGGAGAGGAGACACGGAGAGAGGGAGACAAGGAGACACGGAGAGTGGGAGATTGGGAGTGGTTGAGACTTGGGCAAGTGAAGGTAATCTGAAATGAGCGACCGTATTTATAGTCATCGTGATTTGATTGTTTATCAGAAGTCGTTTTCAGCAGGAAAGCGGATTTTTGAATTGTCAAGGTCGTTTCCACGTGAGGAAATGTACTCACTGACGGATCAAGTGCGACGGTCATCGCGGAGTGTAAGTGCGAACATTGCGGAGGCTTGGCGAAAGCGACGTTATCCGAAGCACTTCTGTAGCACATTGAATATCGCTGAGGCGGAAGCTGCTGAAACCCAGGTTTGGTTGGAGTATGCAACAGCACATGGCTACCTCGATCAGACAACAGCCAAACAAGCAAATGAATTCTATGACGAAATTTTGCGGATGATCGTTTCGATGATTGTTTCTCCCGAAAAGTGGTGCGTTGGCCAGAGAGACACGGAGAGTGGGAGACAAGGAGACAAGGAGAGGGGGAGACAAGGAGTGAAGGAGAAGGAGTTGGAGTACGCGATTGAGGAAGTCCCAGTCATTGACCAATCGGAACTACTCTCCCTCTCTCCCCCTCTCCTTGTCTCCGAGTCTCCGTGTCTCCGTGTCTCCGTGTCTAAAAGCCCGGAGGGCAAGAATGCTTAACCTCCTCATCCGTTTCTGCGTAAAAGAACCATGGCTCGTCGTATTCCTAGCGATTGGGCTCAGCGTGGGCGGTTGGTTCGCGTTCAAAGCTGTTCCGATCGATGCGATTCCTAACGTTGGAGAAAACCAAGTCATCGTGCTAACGCCATGGCCTGGTCGTTCGCCGAAAGACATTGAAGATCAAGTCACCTATCCCTTGAGCGTCTCGTTGCTGGCTGTTCCCGGTGCTGAGTCCGTTCGCGGAAAAAGCATGTTCGGTAATAGCTTTGTCCAAGTCACGTTCAAAGACTCGATTGACTTCTACTGGGCACGCAGTCGTGTCTCCGAACAGCTTGGCAGTGCGGCGTCTCAGTTGCCTGAGGGAGTCGTTCCGCAACTGGGACCTGATGCGACAGGACTTGGACAGATCTATTACTACACGCTACAGCCACCCAAAGAGGGCATGAGCCTTGCGGAGCTTCGCAGCCTGCAAGATTTTGTCGTGAAATACGAACTGCAAGCTGTCGAAGGAGTGAGCGAAGTCGCCTCGATTGGCGGGTACATCCGCCAATACCAGATCGAGGTCGATCCTGATAAGCTTCGCTTCCACAACGTTTCGCTCGATAAACTTGCGATGGCAATCAAGGGGTCGAACGTTGATGTGGGAGCAAAAACGGTCGAATCGACTGGCATGGAGTTCATTGTTCGCGGCAAGGGATTCCTTGGCACCGACGGTGATAAATCCAAAGCGATCACTGACATTGAGCAAACCGTCATCCTGCAGCGCGAGGGCGTTCCTGTCCGCGTCAGCGATGTGGCCCAAGTTCAACTTGGCCCAGATTTTCGGCGGGGCGCCCTCGACTACAACGGATCCGAAGCGGTCGGCGGTGTGGTTGTCATGCGATACGGCGAAAATCCGCGGGTCGTGATTGATCGCCTCAAAGCCAAGATTGCCGCAATCACCCCCTCGTTGAAGGGCGTCAGAATCCATGGCGTCTATGATCGAAGTGGATTGATTGACGAAACCATGGCGACGCTGACGCACGCACTGCGCGACGAACTCATCATCACGGCGATCATCATTTTACTGTTCTTGCTTCACATCCGCAGCAGCTTTGTGGTCGCGATCTGCTTACCCGCCGCCGTGCTGATGTCGTTCATCGCGATGCACGTGGTGGGCATCGGGGCGAATATCATGTCGCTCGCAGGGATCGCCATTGCCATCGGAACCATGGTCGATATGGGCATCATCGTTTCGGAAAACATCTATCAGCATTTGGCGGACTGGGAGAAGGAAGAAGGGGAGACACGGAGACAAGGAGACAAGGAGAGCAGAGCAGGAGAAACAGAAAACTCCGTGTCTCCGTGTCTCTCACACTCCTCCTCTCGCACGCGTAGCGAAGTCGTATATGAAGCCACGATCGAGGTCGCTCCCGCAGTGGTGACTGCAGTGGCGACGACGATTGTTAGCTTCTTGCCTGTGTTCTTTCTGACCGGGCGCGACTACCGCCTGTTTTCTCCATTGGCCTACACTAAGACCTTCGCGATCGCGGCAGCCATGATCACGGCGGTGACGATCGTCCCGGCACTCAGTCGCATTATGTTGCGGAGTGCGAACTATCGCAAAGTGACGGCGTTGTTTGCAGCGATTTCGCTTTCCGCCCTGTTGGCCGCGATGTCGCATTTCATGTGGGGCGATGACCTGGCGGCGTTCGCCGGATTGAATCGCTGGATCATCACACTGGGTGCGGCATTGTTTGGCTTCGTGGCCGGTTGGCAGTTGCTTCGCGAGCGTATTCGTCCCATTGAAGAGATTCCATCGAGTCGTTTCGTGCACTGGGTTTATGCAGCACGATTAAAACACGCTCTCAATCACAAAGTGTTTGCTCTGTCGTTCCCGGTGATCCTGCTGTTCATCGGCGTTGGAGCCTTCTTTGGAATGCCGACGGTACTTCAACCCGTTGAGCGCGTAGCTCGCGTGTTCGGTGCAGAGTTGAATGATTTCCCAGGCTATGTCGATGCCAAACATATCTTTACTGGTTTGCAAAGCGATGACTGGATCGCATTGGATGAAGGGAGTTGGTTTTACATGCCATCTCTCTATCCGGCCGCCAGTTTTTCACAGGCGATGCAGGTTCTGCAAACGCAGGACGTCCTGATCGGCCAGATTCCTGAAGTGAAGGACGTGCTTGGCAAGATCGGTCGTGTCGAATCGGCACTCGATCCAGCACCCGCTGCGATGATTGAGACGTACGTCATGCTCAAGCCCGAGAGCGAATGGCGAGAGGGTGTCACGTCGCGAGACATTTGGGACGAGATCAATCGCGTCGCCACGCTTCCTGGCGTCACCCCCGCAGCGGCCTTGCAACCGATCGAGGGCCGAGTGGTGATGCTGCAATCAGGTATTAAAGCATCGATGGCGATTCGTGTTTACGGGGATGATCTGACGACGCTGGCCAGTGCGGCGATGGATGTTGCAAAGACATTGAAAAAGTCACCGTACATCAACTCGGGAACGGTGAACCCTGACATTGTTCTCGGGAAGCCCTATATCGAGTTCACGGTCGATCGCGAGGCGGCATCCCGATATGGCATGAGCGCCTCGATGGTGAATCAAGTGATCGAGACCGCTCTAGGCGGCATGAATTTGATTAAGACCGTCGAGGGTCGCGAACGATATCCTGTGCGTTTGCGTTACAACCGCGACTTGCGCGAGCGGATCGACCAACTCAATCGGCTGCCGGTTGTAACGGACAGCGGCGCGGTCGTTCCGCTTGAGGAACTCGCAACGCTAGAAACGACCTGGGGCCCCGGTGCCATCAACAGTGAAAACGGTCGGCTCGTCGCTCACGTTTCGTTCATGACCAACGGAAAGAAGGGGGACCTAGAATCGGTCACGGCGATTGAAGAGCAACTTCGGCAGGCTCAATCGCTTCCACCTTCGCACCCCGATCATCTAGGACTTCCAGCGGGATATTCTCTCGAAGCCGTGGGAAGTTTCCGCAATCAGATCGAAGCCAACCTGCGACTGATGTGGATCATTCCGATCGTGATCATGATCAATCTGTTGTTGATTTACTTTGAGTTTCGCAACCTGCCGATCGCGATGGCGGTGTTCACTGGAATCCCGGTCGCTTTTGCTGGAGGCATGATTTTGGTCGCTTGGATGGAGGTTGAGCTTAATACCGCCGTTTGGGTTGGGTTCATCGCGTTGTTTGGTCTTGCAGTCGACGATGGCGTCGTGATGGCAACGTACATCCATCAATTGCTGAAAAAACGAAAGATCAACAGCGTTCAGGACATTCGGGACACCGTCTACGAAGCGGGACTGAAACGAATTCGCCCTTGCGTGATGACAACTGTCACCACTCTGGCGGCTCTGATTCCGATTTTGATTGCGACCGGCCGTGGTGCCGATGTCGCTCGCGCGATGGCGATCCCCGTTTTCGGTGGAATGCTAGCCGAGCCGTTCACGTCGTTCATTGTTCCAACGCTCTACTCCGCGTATTTGGAGATGAAAATGCGGTTCGGCATGAAGGATGAACTCTGGGAACGGACTGAGGAAATGCCAACGGAGGAGGTTATGAAAGTAGCTTGATTTGAGACAAGGAGACAAGGAGACAAGGAGACAAGGAGACAAGGAGACAAGGAGACAAGGAGACAAGGAGCTCATAGACTCCGTGTCTCTCACACTCCCCGTCTCCTTGTCTTCCCAGACTCCGAAATCTTTCTCAAAAACTCGTGAAGAATCTGGATTGTAAAAGCATCCAAGTGACAACCGAAGCGGTCGAACGGAATCGGTCGCAACTCAAATGGAAGGAATTGAATCCCATGAAATGTAGAATCTTGCTCACCGCACTGATCGCCGTCGCTTCAGCGTCGATCGTCAGCGCACAGCACGACCATGCTGGTCACAACCACGCAATGTCCGGTCAAACCGCAGTATCGCAAATATCGCGTCCGGTGGCTGGTCCCCACGGTGGGGCACTGAAGCAAACAGGTGCTGTCCAAGTCGAGACGGTCGTATCGAGAGGTGGCATCCAGACATTCGTCTACGACCTAAATGGTCAGCCTGTCTCGGTCAATCGAGGACGCGGTGCCGCGTCGTTGCGAGTCGAAGGCAATGCCAAGCGATATCGTTACGACTTGCTGCCTGACGGCAAGGGTGGCTTGACCGCGCGAGTGAATCTGTCGCAGCTTGCGGGACGCCAAATCGAAATTGATATTCAATTGGTTGGCATTGATGCTGTGGATGGTCAATCGCTGACGCTCAAGGAGATCGCAACCGTGCCTGCCAGCGACCTTCAGCTTGCTGGGGCCGCGATTGCGAGGCAGAAGATTTGTCCGGTCAGCGGCAAACCACTCGGCAGCATGGGTGATCCGGTTGCCGTCGATGTCAATGGGCAGCGTGTGTTTGTGTGCTGTGCAGGGTGCGTCGGCGCAGTGAAGTCGAATCCTGCGAAGTACGCAGCGGGACGGCCTCAGATTACGGTGTCGACCTCAACAGCGGCTGACGCCGAGGCGATCGCCCGTCAAAAAGTCTGTCCCGTCATGGACGAACCGCTGGGCGGCATGGGGACACCGATCAAGGTAACGATTGGCGATAAGCCCGTTTATCTTTGCTGCAAGGGCTGCATTAAAAAAATCGAAGCCGAACCCGCGAAGTACCTGGCAATGGTCTACGGACAAGGAAGTCAGGGAGAGGGGGAGACAAGGAGCGAAGGAGCGAGTGTTCCGGCAGGAAGCGAGCAGGTTCGGGCTGGCATCTTTCAGGTGAGCGCCGAGGACGCCCCATTCATTGCCGCTCAAAAGAAGTGCCCCGTGATGGACGAACCGCTCGACGCAATGGGCGGCCCCTACAAAGTTCACGCAGCAGGAAAAGCTATCTACATCTGCTGCCCAGGATGTGCAAAGAAGATCGCTGCTGAACCACAAAAATGGTTGGCCGTTCTTGCAAAGCAAGGAGTCAACGCACCGACGCTTCGCTAGGAGAGGGGGAGAACGGGAGACAAGGAGAAGTGATACGAGGCGTAGAAGTTAGTACTCCTTGTCTCCTTGTCTCCTTGTCTCCTTGTCTCCTTGTCTCCTTGTCTCCCCTCTCCCCTCTCCCAGACTCCCCCCTCGTTTTTGGGAAAACGCGGGGGCGGTGTCACTGGAAGCTGCGGCTTGCTCGCTGTCGATAGTCACGCCGTCCCCGCCCTTTCAATTCACGAATGACATGGATTGTCAAAATGAATACAAATACAAAGCGGATCGCACCGCTACTGGCCGTTGCTGTTTTGCTGCTCGCATCCACGGGCTGCGCAGCAGTTCGTTTAGCGTGGCTCGCGAAAACGGGAAGGCGTCTCAGAATTGGATAGCGATACCGCTCCCATTACTCCGAACACCGGTACTCTCAGTTGGTGGATCGGGTGGAAGTTGCTCGAGCGGATGTTGCCACTGAATCGCGTCAGTTCGC
The DNA here is from genome assembly GCA_041688415.1 of Rhodopirellula sp. Classification (GTDB taxonomy): domain Bacteria; phylum Planctomycetota; class Planctomycetia; order Pirellulales; family Pirellulaceae; genus Rhodopirellula. The sequence continues at coordinate 8,568 of JBDNIG010000239.1, forward strand.
ATCTGTGCCGCGTGCCATCGCCCGCACTCAATCGATCACACTCGCGTACTTGCGAAAGAGCGTCAGCAGTTCCTCCAGCTTTTGGTCTCGGTCAGCGGACTGGCCGCCTTCCATCGCTTCGGCCACACACGTTTTGAGATGATTTTCCAGTACAATCTGACCTACTTTTCCGAGCGCGCCCGTAGCGGCGGACAGCTGCATTAAGATGTCCACGCAATACGCGTCGTCCTCAATCATTCGATTCACCGCTTCGACCTGCCCGACGACACGACGCAGTCGGTGGTTCAGCTTTTTCTTGTCATCTTCGGAGTGCATTGCAATTCGTTCGTAGATAATCAAACGCCCTTCGCCCAGCATTTTGCCGGCAGGAAACCGGTAATGTAACGAGCTTTCCGCAATCGTGCAGTAGCCCGAACAACAACGCTCACGTTCATGGTGAACATCACGCTACATCTTCATCCCGCGCATCATGTTCACTTTTCCGGGTTCGTAGCCGGCTGGATTGCCGAAACGATTGACAATTTCCTCGAAAACACTCCCCTTGGGAATCTCTTCGTCCGTTTCCATCACGCGGTGGAACAGATCTTCCGGCAGGACTCGTAGCGTTGTCATCAGCCCCATGACCGACATCGGCCACATCGCACGCATGCCCTTGACTTCGCGACGATTCCAGATCGCTTCCATCATTGCTTCGGACATATTCATCGACTTCATTTCTTGCGGGTATCCCGGTGTCGCGAAACCCGGATCGGTTCTCGCCGCGTCGACCGGAGGCCGGCTGGCGATGTTGGCGAGGTAACTTTCCACCGAAGCATTCTGACGGATTCTCGGACCGACTTGGCGAGTCATGTGGTTCATCATGTGGTGGACCATGTGGCAATGGAACATCCAGTCACCGGGATTATTGGCGATGAATTCAAAGTTGCTCGCCTGGGCAATCCCGATCAGTTCCGTATTGCGAGGAATCCATGCCGATTTGGGAATGCGCGCGCCCTCGTGTCCCGTCAACCAGAACGTGTGACCGTGCAAATGAACCGGGTGATGTTGCATGGGCGAGAAATCCATGATGCGAACACGCACTCGTTCTCCATGCTTGACGACCAGTGGTGTGGTGAATGGGCCGCTACGTCCGTTAATCGTCTGCCAATTCCAATCCATCCGCCAACTATCAGCAATGCTTTGATTGCTATCGATAAAGAAATTCTGAAAGATTAGCCCAAAGTCGCGATCGACCGGTGGATCAAACACCTTCTTAGGATGGACGATGAACCATCCGACGCTGCCGAAAGCTTCCTGCATCGGAACGTGTGAGTGATAGAAGAAAGTCCCTTCCTCGTGAACGTCAAACTCGTACACGAACGACTCTCCCGGTTCGATCGGATTCTGCGTCAGCGTTTCGCTGCCGTCGTACTGCACGGGCAATTCGAATCCGTGCCAGTGGGTCGTCGTCTGCTCAGGCAACTCATTGGTGACAATGATGCGAACGCGATCACCTTGGGTGACTTCGATCGTCGGCCCGGGCATGCTGCCGTTGTAGCCATACACGTTCATCTTGTAGCCAGGCAGGAATTCTCGCTGAACCGCCATCGGCACCAAGTGAAACTCCTTCGCGCCACGCACCATTTTCCAAGGAAGTTTTTCCAGGTCGGGTGCTTCAAACGGAGCCGGCCCCGCTGCGGCACTGCGAAATCCAGGCATCAGTTTGCCCAGATAGTAATCGCTGTCGGGATCATTACCGCGTGAGGGCTTGAATCGCGAGTAACCGTCGTACTCATCCTGTACGGGAGATGCAGTGTCGGAAGTGGGCGCGGGGGAGCTGGGAGTAGGTGAATTGAGTGTCGGGTCTTGTGCTCCGGCGTCGCGGCGCATCAAGTTCCCGACGAAGCCCGTGGCTGCGGCGATTGAACCGGCTTTCAAAAAGTTGCGGCGTTTTTCTGAATGAGACATGATCGTTTCACCTGTGAGTTTCTAAACGAATAGGATTTCTGTCACGCTTGGGAGGGGGAGGGGAGACACGGAGACACGGAGACACGGAGACACGGAGACACGGAGACACGGAGTTAACTGTATTCGACTTCGTATCTCTCGCTCCCCCTCTCCGTGTCTCCCCCTCTCCGTGTCTCCTTCCTACCTCGGTTTCGCAACGGCATCGATGTGTCCTGGAGGTGTCGGCCCCTTGGCGGCCATCAAGCCGCCTTCGAGTAGAAAGCCATCGATCATCGCCTCTTGAATTCGCACGTCACGGAACTGGTCGACCTGCTGCAAGCGAGCCGCAAAGTACTCGGCTTGTGCGTGCAACACCTCCGGCCAATCGACACGATTGTCCTGGTAGCCTTCCAACAACTCTCGATACGCGTCTTGTCGCTGTGGAATGATCACGCGATCGTACTCCGTGGCATGTTGCAAGGCGGTTGCATACATGCGATATGCCATCGCTAGCCGTTCACGCAGTTGCAACTCGACGCGGCGAATCTCCGCTTGCTGGCGCTGCAAATCACGGCGGGCTTGCAGGATCGTGCCTTGATTTCGATCGTAGATGGGCAGCTCGAGTTGCACGGCAGCGTTGTAAACCGGGTAATTATTCGTGAAGTCGTAGCCCGGTCCACCTCGGACCACGATGTCGGGAACCCACTGCACCGACTCTCTCTGCAGCGTCGTTTGATCGGCAACGAGTTTTGCTCTGGCCGCAAGCACTTCGGGACTGTCCTCCACCAAACCGGCGTACACGGTTTCAAATGGTGGCATTGCCTCTTCGGGACGCAGGTTGCCCTCGACTCGTCCGATCGGCATGGTGCAGCCGACGACGGATGTTAATTGTCGAAACGATTCCGCGAACTCGTTCTGGGCGTTGAGCAGATCGAGCCGCCGTTGTTGCAGTTCGACATTCGTGCGATGGACACCCGGCAGATTCGTTTGGCCTTGATTGAATAATTCACGCGACGTGACGCTGCCGTCTTCCGCGGTTTTAAGCAATTCCGATTGCAGATTCACTCGCTCCATTGCCGCGAGCGTCTGATAGAAATGTCGCTGGATGTCGTTACTGACTCGGTACTGTTGCGCGATGGCCATGTGCTCCGAGACGCGTGCGCGTTGGCGGTACTTCAAGCGGCTGAGCTGCAGTTTGTGCGCGGTAACGAAACGTTGTTGAACTTCCAACCCTTGAAATTCACCGGCTGTTCCATCACTGTTGAACTTCTCACCGACGTACATCAAGATGGGGTTCGGATACAAACCCGCCTGCAGGGCTTTCGCGGTTTCGCCGCCAATTTGCAAGCGTGCCTGCCGAATCGTGGGGTTGTTCGCTGCCGCCATGCTGAGCAGTCCGTCAAGCGTGTAACTCGACATCGCTTGGGGATTGGACTCAGCACGGGCAAGATCGGCGTCGATGAAACCCAATGGCATCTCGGGGAGTGGCGGCAGGTCGCTGTTGGGCAGCACGTGGCGAGCGGCGACCTCACCTACCGCGTTTTGGCGCAACGGAGCGTCTTGAGCCGAAACATGTGAAGTGCAGACTACCAACGCACTCGTCCAGAGCACGCTGGATCGTGTGATGCGTCGTTTCATGTGCGTTCGCCCCCGTCAGACTTGAAATCGGCAATCTCGTCGCTCAAGTCTTTTCGGCACGATACCCTCTGTGGGTACGTTCAACTCGACTCGGAACAATCGCGTTCAGCTTTGGGATTCCGGTAATTCGGATTGGGGGATTTCTCCTAGTGGTCCGTCAGTCTTTCGGGTCCGGGTTGGCCGTTTTGGCGCTAGCGGGCTGTCGATTTATTCGTATTCGCTATTTGTGCGGGCAAGTGGTAACCCGACGCGTCAGCGAGGGATCAAATCGAGTCCCTCGCTAACGCGTCGGGTTACTAAATCAACGACCACTAGCTGGTCAGCTTCGTCGCTCTCAATCGCAACGCATTGGCGATCACGGACACACTGCTGAAACTCATTGCCGCCGCGGCGATCATGGGACTCAGTAGCACACCAAAGAATGGGTACAGGAGTCCGGCCGCGACCGGGATTCCCAACGCATTGTAGAAGAATGCGAAGAACAAATTTTGCCGAATGTTGCTCATGGTCTTGCGGCTCAGATTCGCTGCCGCCGCCACGCCGCGCAAGTCACCCCCGACTAGCGTTACTCCCGCTGATTCGATGGCGACACCCGTCCCCGTACCCATTGCGATTCCGACGTCAGCCTCCGCCAGTGCTGGTGCGTCGTTGATTCCGTCGCCACACATCGCGACCGTCTTCCCGTTATTTTTGAGCTTTCGCACAAAGTTATGCTTTTCTTGAGGCGAGACGCCCGCATGAAATTCATCGATGCCTAACGTCGCTGCGACAGCCTTGGCTGTGGGCTCGGCATCGCCCGTCAACATGACGACGCGCAGGCCCAGTTCGTGAAGTGTCTTTAATGCGGCTGGTGTCGACTCTTTGATCGGATCGGTGATCGCCATGATTGCTGCCAACGCTCCGTCGACCGCGACGAAGATGACTGTCGCACCTTCGGACTGATGAACCTTTGCTCGTTCACGTCCGAGATCCACGCCGTCCACTTTTTGACCGTCCAACAGGTCCGCTTTGCCAATCATGACTAGGCGACCATCCACCGTCCCTTGTACCCCACCGCCTGTGATGCTGTCGAAATCATTCGCTTCAGAGGTGTTGACGCCATCGTCTTTCGCGCGTCGGATAACTGCTTGCGCCAATGGATGCTCGCTTTGCGCCTCCACCGAAGCGGCGAGTTCCAATACATCCGCTTCCTGCCAATCACCAAAGACTTCGATAGCCGTCACTTCCGGCCGACCCTGCGTCAGTGTTCCAGTTTTGTCAACCACGACGGTATCAACCTTCTCCATGATCTCCAGAACCTCGGCGTTCTTAATCAGCACTCCTTCCCTGGCACCTCGCCCAACCCCGACCATGACCGACATCGGTGTCGCCAAACCCAACGCACACGGGCAAGCAATGATGAGCACCGCAACGGATGCGACAAACGCGTGGGCGAGCTGTGGCTCAGGTCCAAAAACGGCCCAACCAATGAACGCGGCGATGGAGCATAGGATCACCGTAGGAACAAAGTACCGAGCAACCACATCGACCAACTTTTGAATCGGAGCCCGGCTTCGCTGCGCTTCTGCAACCATCTGCACGATACGGCTCAGCACGGTATCACCGCCCACACCAACCGCTTCCATTACCAATGCGCCTGTTTGGTTCAGTGTTCCACCAGTAACATCGTCACCTTCGGATTTCTTCACCGGCATTGGCTCACCGGTCAACATCGACTCGTCAACGCTACTTGATCCAGTGAGCACGCGACCATCGACCGGAACCTTCTCACCAGGCCGAACTCGCAAACGATCGCCTTTGTGAACTGCATCCAGTGATACTTCTTCCTCGCCGTCGTCGGTAATCCGATGCGCCGTCTCAGGGGCGAGTTGCAGCAACTCGCGAATCGCGCCGCCGGTTTGTTGGCGTGCTCGCAGTTCCAGCACTTGGCCAAGCAGAACCAACGTGATGATCACCGCAGCAGCCTCGAAATACAGCGGCGGAACACCATTTTCAAAGAACGCTTCGGGGATCACACCTGGCAACAAGACAACAACCAAGCTGAACAAATACGCAGCCAGCGACCCCACGGCAATCAAGGAAAACATGTTGAGGTTCATGCTGCGAAACGATTTCACGCCTCGAGCCAGGAGTGGCCACCCGCACCAGAACACCACCGGCGTCGCGAGCGCCCACTGCACCCATCCCAACACGGAATTGCTCATCCAATCGGCGACACGCAATCCCACCATCGGCCCCATCGCGATGGCGAGCAGCGGAACCGACAATGCCACGCCTACCCAAAACCGTCGCTTCATGTCGGTGTACTGTTCGTCATCACCATCCTCAGCCATCTCGACGAACTTCGGCTCCAAATCCATTCCGCAAATCGGGCAGTCACCGGGACCAACCTGTTCGATCTCAGGGTGCATGGGGCAGGTGTAGACAGACTGGGAGGTGGGAGTCTGGGAGTCGGGAGAGCAGCAGCCTGAGCGATCAACACTCTCCTTGTTCGACGACCCGCCACAACACGAATGCTCCCCTTCTCCCCCTCTCCCATTCTCCCTCTCTTTCTTCTCCGCCTCTTTCTTCGCCCTAGCCGCCAACACGCCTTGGGGATCATCTTCGAATTTCTTCAGGCAACCATCGCTGCAGAATACGTAACTCTTTCCGCCGTAATTCGCGCAGCGCGGACTCTCAGCGGGTACGGTCATCCCACATACCGGGTCAATCTTCGTAGACGAATCGGCGACGGGCAAAGAGTTTTCGTGTTGGGCATGGTCCATTTGGGCTTCCTCAGCTGTCAATTAGTCGGGCTGCATCATACCCCATGCTGGTATGCAATTTGCATTCCAATGGGCACGGCAATTTCAAGCAGGCTGGAAGTCCGTGCCACTTAATGCTGTCGAGAATCTAATTCAGACGCCGCTAGTTCATCGAGTACGAAATGGACGTCAGCGTGCGATTGCAGAAACGATGCCGGGTTGTCCGAGGTTACTGGGCCTCGGACAGCGCCGGCGACGGCGGTGGCTTTTGAGGCACCGGTGGCCAATAACACGATTTTCCCTGCGCGCAGGATACTTGCGATGCCCATCGTGATCGCTTGCCGGGGTACCTGATCGGCTGACTCAAAGAACCTTTTATTACTGTGAATCGTGCTGGGGGCCAAGTCAACGACGCGGGTCAAGGAGTCTGGTGTCGTGCCAGGTTCATTGAAGCCGATGTGCCCGTTGGTCCCGATTCCGAGCAGTTGCAAGTCGATACCGCCGGATTCGGTTAACTGTCGTTCATAGTCCTCGGACGCTGAAGACACGTCGCTGGCATGAACGTCGGGAAAGTGAGTTCGAGGCGCGTCGATGTTGACATGATCAAAGAGATGCTCCTGCATAAAATGCCGATAGCCCTGCGGATGCCCGGGGTCCAATCCCAAGTATTCGTCGAGATTGAAGGTCGATGCTTGAGCAAAGGACAAACCATCATCGCGATGACGCCGACAAAGTTCGCTGTAGACCTGCAACGGCGTCGACCCCGTTGCGAGGCCGAGGACGCACGACGGCACGGTGACCAGCAGGTCGGCGATGATCTCGGCCACCTGATGCGAGGCGGCCTGGTGATCTGGATAAACGCTGTACGCAATACTCATGCATGTGACCTTTTGTGAGGGTAGATTATCCTAGTGATACCAGATGCAGGCGATAGCGAGGAGAGTGGCGGGTACATCTCGGGTGGCTCTTGCTGTTAAAAACCTTGAGTTCCCTTCCACAACCACCATGGGCCGTTACGCATGA
>JBDNIG010000240.1:0-10646 GCA_041688415.1 Rhodopirellula sp.
TAACGCGTCATGAAATGTGTCGCCCGCTGGGCTGAACTGCGAACGGCTTCGTCTCCGGTGGCTCACGCCACCGGCAATTCATGTACCGCCCTCCGGGCTATGATTGCCAGTTCACTTAACTTCACTAATAAAATCGACGTCCCGCGCCGCTACTGGCAAGGCGCAGACGAACACGGCGGAGTCCGAGAACCTGAGCATGCGCGGAAATTCCAAGCGTGCCGAAAAGCGAGGGAAAAGAGCTTGATATCTAGCGGATTGAATGCACTCACTGAGAGGGGTATGTTGATTAAAGTGGATTTGCACATTTCCTTGGTTGTTTGCGGAGGTGCGGGAGAAATCTAAGGTGTCCGGTACCAACGGAGAAATCTAAGGTGTCCGGTACCAATTCACCACCAGTTGCACTTGAGAAGGCTGGCAAGAAAATGCTTTAGGACTCATCGCAAGCATCTAGCTGAAACGAGCCCGCACACCTTTTTCTTGCCCACACCTTTTTTTTGCCATGCTTTTTTCTTAGTCAGTCGATCATGGGGCCAGATTCTGATGGCAGTGGACCGCGATTACCCACCCTCGTCTCGTTTCTGTACAATAACCGTGACGAACAAACGCAGATGACGCGGCGCCTCGATGGGCTCACCAATGCTGTCACCAGCTACACGTTCGATGCGCTCGGGCGAGTCCAGTCCAGCACCGATCCGCGGCAAGAGGTGACCACGATGGGCTATGATCCGATGGATCGCCTGACGGAGGTGACCGACCCGGAAGGCTCGGCGCTGCATTACGTCTACAATACGCTGGGCCAGATGAAACAACAAACCGATGACGCCGGACGGCTTATCAATTACACTTACGACGATGCGGGTAACCTCACCTATTCACAAACCAACCTCAGCTCGTTTAGCTTCGATTTCGATGCCCTGGGCCGCTTGGATGAAGCCAAATGGGTCAGGCGTCTTAGATTAGTAATCCATCACTTGCACCGGAGTGAAACGACGTATCGAAGGTCGCTGAAAGGCGGCATTTTTCTTTGGCGGACACGAAGTCCGCCGTGTCTTTCGGGTGGATGTAGAGACCGCGCACCTACTTGAGCCGGAAAGCGATCAAATGGATCTGGTGTTACCGTCAACGCTCCACAGTAGCCGCAGAAGTCATTGAGCCCGGACTTGCACTGAACCACCCACTTTGGGCATGCAGTCTTCGTCAGATCACTCAAATAGATTTCGCAAACTTAAGCGACCGTCCATTCCCTTGACCTGATTGGTGTCGCCAGCGTCAGTTCTTCAGCCAGCTTGATCCTCGCGAGTGCCAACTGAGCGGCAACCTTGTTGTCCGTTCCGCGAATCCGCTCGTCATCTTCATCAAAAAGAGCCTGTCGTTTCCTGGTTCCCGAGGGAGTGTAAGCAGGTTTGGGTAATTTATTCCACATAATTCATTAGCCGTTTGGGCGCTAGCGGGTTGTTGATTTAGTCGTTTAACAGTTAGCCGAAGGCGTACGTTTCACCGCTCGCGTACGCCTACGGCTAACGGTTAAACACGAGCGCACCCAATCGACACCCAATCGATAGCCCGCTAACGCCAAAACGGCTGATACACCGAAACACTTTCCCAGACCTGCTTAGTAGCAGCAATCCGCTTGCTTCCGATGCCACGCGGATCCATGCTGCTGACGCCGCGACTTCCGATTCCTTGCCATTTTCGATTGACCTTTCAGGGATGCCCCGGTTACCGCCGAACATTCCCACGTCATTTGCTACACTGAACAACTACACTCACCGAGATGATGTTCAGAGCGTACTTTGCAGACCGCCCTTTATACAACGACACTTACGTCCTCGCCAAGCGATGCAGATGACCCTGACTTAGCCTATGCCACGTTCATTGCCAGCCTGTGATGAGAAATTTCTGTCGGTTGAAATGGCTGTATGAACATCTTACCTCGATGGATCGCTAGTTTATGCCACTATGAGAAAATCATGCGCCGTTATCTGAATGCATTTCACTCCTCGCCGAGAATTTCCTTGCTGTTGGTCTTCGCCACGATTGCACTCGTGCCCTGGTCACGCATCTTCGACAAGCCCATCAACCGCGTGTCGGCGGCTGACGAAATCCCAGCGGATTCCGATCAGAAAAATCCGCTACCCCCTGGCGAATTGGGACGCGTGATCGAGCTCGGTCGCGAGATTGTGGAAGACACGCATAATCACGCTTTGTCGAAACCGTATGTCGGTAATTCACTCGATTGCACCTCGTGCCACCTCGATGCTGGCACGCATCCGGACGCGGGCACCTTTCTCGGCATCGCGACGGCGTACCCGGCGTGGTCGCCGCGCGAGCAACGCGTGATCACCCTGCAAGACCGCGTGCTGAATTGTTTCATGCGCAGCCAGAACGTGGTCCGCCCGCCACTGGGCAGCGAGGTGTCCGTCGCAATCACCGCCTACATTACCTGGCTATCGACCGGCCAAGCGATCAAACAGAACCCAGACAAACCGCTCGGCCCACGCAGCGTTGTTCAGTTGGCGGCCAAAGATGGCAGCGTGCTAAAGGGGAATGTGCAGCGGGGCGACGAGCTGTTTGCCGATCACTGCGCTTCGTGCCACGGTGACGATGGACTCGGCGAGGACGATGGCCCACCGGTCTGGGGCGATCGATCGTACAACGACGGCGCGGGACTGAGCCGAGAAACGAAATTTGCGTCGTGGTTGAAGGTCGCGATGCCGCTCGACGATCCGTACCTGAGCACGCAGGAAGCGTTCGATATCGCGGCGTTCGTCAACAGTCACGATCGTCCAAAATTCAAGCTCAGCGATCAATTGCCAAGCCCCGAGGGGCTCGGCGAATACAACGGGAAATAATCTCGGAGGCTTTGATGGATTACTTCGTTGACGAGGCGCGGAGCAGTTCCTCGTCCGATTGATCGAACAGATGCAGCAGTCCGTTGTCGTCGACTTCATACCGCGCGACTTTGTTCAGTGCGGCCAGATACTTCGTTTCCTGATCCATCAATGCCGGCGGCCCGGCGCGGCGAGTCGCCCCCATCTGTCCGAAGCTGACTTGATCACCGTCGATCTTCGCCTGTCCGAAAAAGTAATTCACGGAGGTGTCACCGGAGATCGAGTTATCGTCGTTAATCTCCAGCGTTGACTGCGAGTTGTCGACGACACCCTGACCTGCGATGTCTTCGATCAGCCATTTTCCGATCAAGCGATTGTCCCGTGAGTTCGCGGTTGTGTTGTTGTTTTTCTCATTTTCATTCTCGTTCTCGTTCTGAAACGTCTGGGTCACCGCCGCGACGCCGGCGGCGGCGACTTCGGCATCCTGTTCGCCGGTCGCGCCACCGACGCCGATCGCGCCGATGACTTGATCGTCGCACACGATCGGAACGCCGCCACGCAGGGTCGTGAACTTACCGCCGCTCGCTGCTGCGGCTTGTTCCAGGGCGAGACTTAGCTGCACGCCGCCGATGTCGTCTCCGCCGATCGGTCCGGTCGCTTGGCGGTGCGTTGCCGCGGCGGTGGCCTTCGTGATCGACGTGTACGCGCTGCTGGGCCGGGCACCGTCCATGCGTACGAATGCCAGCAGATGTCCGCCTTCATCGACGACAGCAATGTTCGACAGCACGCCCATCTTTTCCGCTTGACTGCGGGATGCTGCGATCGCCCGTTGGGCGCCTGCCAACGTCAATCTCGCGGCATCACGACGTATCGACGGTTGCTCCGCATCCGCCGATGCTGGCTGCGCTGAGACGGTCGTGGTGCTAGCAATCAGCACCGTAGCGAACGCAAACATCCATCGTGGGTACTTGGTTTTCGAGGGCAGTGGCATCTGAATTTCCTTTGCTGTTGGGGGCGGTCCACCGTCCGGCGACGGTAGCTACGATGAACGACTTGGCATGGTTGCGTTGAGAACCTATTCCTACAAACCCTAACGCGATTTTGACAGTAGTCCTAGAGCACAGGAATCTGGCGTTCAAGTGCCTTCCAAACGTACACTCGCATCGGGCGGATCCATTTTTTCGACGCGGCGGTTTAGCGTGCTTTTCCAACTGGGCGACAGCGCGGGGAGCGACGCGAGCTCAGCGGCGGTGGCGAGATTGCCTCGGTCACGGTGCATGACGTGGTTTGCCGCCGCGATCGTCCACTCGGGATGCTGACGCTCGGCGAGCGTCAACAACGTGCATGGTTGCACGTTCCCTTCCACGAGGACTCGGAAATACCAGCCCGTCCGGCCCGTCTGTTGGACCTGCAAGGCGAGGTCTTTGATGCTCCATCGCCGGGCTAGTTTCCAGCATGGTTGTCGAGGCTGCGAAACCTGGACGGTCGCTTCCCCAATCGTCCACACGTCGCCGATGCATACGTCGTCTTCAGTCAGTTCATCAAGCGTAAAATTCTCACCGAAATCACCATTGGTGAGGTCCGGCATACCGAGTGCTTGGCGCCAGTACGGGTAGTGCGCCGCGGGATAGACGCAGACCGCTTTGTGAGGCCCACCGTGATGGACAAGATCGCCCTGGCCATCACCGTGCAGATTGGTTCGCCCTAACCACAGCGGAGAGGCGACTGAACTTTTCAGAAAGCCAGAGGTCCATGACTTCTCGCCAGCCATCTCCTGAGGCATACCGACTTGAATCGAAATGACGGTGGCGCTCACGGGCCGCATTGGCTACTGGCTCACTTTCAATGGCATCGAAATCAATAAACCCGCCGTACGATCTTCCGTCGTCGTCCGATTTTTGACGTGGCATTTCAAACACTGCGACGCCAATCGGATCGGACCGGCAAAACGATAACGATCCTGTTGCACCTCCTCGTATCGCGGCTCGCCTGCTCGGAGTGCCTTCACCGCAGCGCGTTCAAAATCGTCAGTGGGCTGGTGATCGACGTTCAACATGTCTGTTTCGACGATTAGCCATTTCAATTTAACTTGATAACTTTCCTCCATCGCCGCGAACACATCTTCGAACGAAGCCGAAGGGATTGAGCTGGGGTTGTCATCATCAAAGAAATCGCGGTGGACGACCTGCAGCGAGCCATGGATCGTTTCGTGTAGCAGTCTCGCTCGTGAACGGGCTTCCTCAACAGTCGCTGCGGGTAATATCGCATCGTTGTCGAGGTGATCCGGGACTTCTTCGGCGCCCAAACTCAGTAGGCAGATTGCCGATCCCAGTAATAGGAGGGCGAGTCGCAGTGGATGTTTCATGTCAGACCCCAGAGTGGTAACCGTGGACAGCTTTTCTCGACGCATTTGCCGAAAGCTCTTCCGCAGCCGCCTGTCTGAAACCACAGTTGCACACTTGAGCGGAAAAACTCACCAAGAGGTGTATGTTACCACACGACGAAAGGCAAGTACACATCACGGGTGTTTGACGTTGCCCGGTGGGGTGACAGAAATCTGCTGCGGTCCCCTGGGGCTCAGGATGCAACAAAATCTGCGCAGATCTCAGGTCCTCGCGATCGCAAGTTTTTAACCGCCCAGGCTCACGGGACGCCGAATAGAAATTCGACGTCCCTTAAGCAGATACTGGGAAATATTTCGGTGGAATCGACAATCATAACCCGACGCGTCAGCGAGAGATTCACGCCGCCATCCCTCGCTGACGCGTCGGGTTATGAAAACGGGGCACTCAGTGATGCCGAAGGAATTACCCGATCCTGCTTAGGCTGGGATGACCACCAGGTTGTCAGTTCGGGACGAACGACGACACCAACAAGCCGCACGATCTTTCGCGGTCGGCTCAGTTGCGATCACCGCCTCGTCCGCCACCACGTCCGCCTCGTCCTGCGCGGTCACCACCACGTCCACCACCGCGGCCAGCACGATCACCACCGCGTCTGGCACCGAAACCTCCGCGATCGCCGAAGTCGAATTCCGCGCCTTTCATTTTTTCAAACTTGGCTTTTTGGTCGGTGGATAAGACGCCCAGTACGGATTGCTCGAGTTGCTCGCGATATTCGCCCATTTTCTCGCGCATCGAGCTCCGGTCACCCGACTGCCTCGCTTCACGCATCTTGTCACGCATCGCGGTTTCTTGCTCGCTGCGAACCTCGTCCAGTTTCTCGACTTGCTGCGCCGTCATGCCGAGTGATTTTTGAACTTCGGGATCATTGAGGGCCATCACACCGCGCCGCTGCATCGCCAATTCATCGAGTCGTTGTAGCTGGGCGGTGAGAAGCACTTCCTGGAGCAGGTCGTGTGATTTCGCGGCTTGCTCTTTTTGGGCTTCTTTCATCTTGGCAAAAAACTTTTGGCGTTCCTCTTCGCTGGCGTTTCGGAAATCAATCCGAGCGTCTGCGTCGCCGCGAGGCTGGTCTCGCACTTGTTGTTCGATTTTGGTAATCCCGGCTTCTTGCTCCGCATCCACCTTGAGTTCCTTACGAACTTCATCCGAGCGTAGCAGGCCCATGACGGGGTCGCCGCCGCGCATCATACCACCGCCGAAGCCTCGTGCGCCACCACCGGTGCCCCTTCCGGAACCATCTTGGCCGCGACTGGGCGGCTGGGCGGACGCCGTTGGGGCTACGGAAAGCTCGAGTGCGGCAGTCACCGCAGCCACGGCAACAATACCAGCAAATAAACGCGTCTTCATTTTGGGGACCTACAGCAGAGAGGGGAGGGGCGGGACGAGAGTCGCCCGCAAGATTAGTAAGCTCCCTGATAGAACCCTTTTACGCTTATAAAGTTTCGCAGCATCCCGCGGAAATACTCCACTGGGTGTGCGCGTCGATCGGGACGAAGGCTAGCGGCGAGCCTTTTTGGTCTTCGCTCCGCCTTGGCGAACCTTGAACTTGGGATTGCTTTTACAAATGACGTAAATTCGGCCACGGCGTTTGACCACTTGGCAATCTGCGTGGCGATACTTCAACGCGCCGATACTACTGACGACCTTCATGGGTGTGATTCTCGGTTGGTGAGCGATGGGAAGACGGAGCATTTTGCACCGACAGTTTTAGCATCGGCAGAATAGCGAATTTTCTCCCGTCGGCAACGCCAAACAAGGGACTATCGCAACATTTGGTCAAACGAATCGACCAGTTCATCGAGGGGGAACAGGCAAAACGATAACTCGCGACTGGCCAGTATCTGTTCCTCGCTGGCTTCCAATCGCAGGCGTTGCACTTCGGCCTGCATGTCCTGCCGCTGAGACTGCAATTGTCCAGCGAAGGTTCGGTTGACCGTCGTGAGTTCGCGGTGCCAATCGGCACGCTTGCCCTGGGGCGGCACATGCTCCAGCAGTTCTTGCTTGCGCCGTATCAATTGTTGATTTTTGCTGGTTGAGGTGTCGACCCAGTCCTCGCCGTGGTAACGCGTGTCACGAATCCGACTTTGCAGCGATTGGATCGTGTGGGGGCGAGTGAGGTTGCGGTCCTGTCCGGGCAATCGCACGGTCGCTGAGACAACCTGCAGAGCGGGGGGGGTGACACCGAAGAAGTGACAGATAATGCGGTCGGCGAGCTGGTCGTATTTGCCGCCACCGATCCCGTGCAGAAACAGATCGCTGAGCAACAACCGGGCGAACATCGTCGTCATCAGCGCGCGGGGACGGAGTTTGAACTCGGGGGAAGCGGCCTCCGCCAGCACGATGGCTGCCGCGTCGCGATCATCCGCGGGCAGCGTGACCGAATGCAGGCCAGTTTCGGTGCCGCGGTGATCGCTCAGTTCGATTTGTCCACCGCGACGGCGAACCCACACGGCGCTGCGGATGGGATGATCGTTTCCATACACCCACAGCGGCAGTTCCAGCCAGTCGCCATCGCGGCCTAGATTGGCGACCGGATGGGCGGTGCTGCGGATGCCGTGCCATGCTCGATAGTGATTGGCGGCATCATTGTAGACCCGGTGAAAGCGTTCGGCATCGTCGATCATTTCCATTACAAAACGGGCGAACGGCAGGCCCCGGACGGCCACGCCGAGCGGAATTTCGAGCGTCTGCCAGCTGAGATCGGCTTCGAGACGATGGCGGGCTTGGGCCAGTGCGCAGCCGGCAATCTCACATCGCCGGATTGCCGCCCGCGCGTGCGGCCACAATTGGGTCACGCACGGATCCGCTACCAGCGGTGCGATGGCGTGTTGGACTTCTTGATCGAAACGATCGAATTGACGCAGGTCGCGAATCTTGGCTTGCTCGTACGGGATCCCCGCGCCCCCCGCATCATAGTGCACCGAGCGGTAGGAGACCCGGCCAATGGAATCACGCACCGGCACGCGGATCGATCGCCCCGCGGCAACGTCGTTGTCGATAACCAGATTAATCGCGTGGGCACCGACGTTACCGGCGATCCGCTGCAGCGCGAAATTCTTAAACCACACGCCGGGATGAAACAGGGTTGGTTGATGGCCGGCCATCACGATGGGGGTTGCATCGCTAGCGGCGGCGGCGTTGTTGGCGGCGTTGTTGGTAACCTTGTCGACACCTTGGGAGATGCTGGAGACGTCTCGATAGGCGGACGTGTAGTGGCGTGCGTCGGCGAGCAACTGCGTCCGTGATTGACGCCGCAGCCCCGTCCAAAAATCGGAACGCTGCCGATCTAAATTGCCCTTGAGCAGTAGTTCGGCGTCGCCCAGTGGCGGTTGGATCAGGGCACTGTGGTTCTTAGTGCAGGCGTGATAGGCGACGTAGCCCGGGTCAGCGGCATCTCCAGGACCGGTCTCCCGTTGAGAGTCCGCACACGGGGCTTCGTTCCAACTGGAGTTCATGGAGCCGTCGCGGTGATTCGTGGGAGCGTGCGGGGTGAGCGTGTCAGTCAAAGCGATTTTTCAAGGCCACTGAGGATCGGTGATCGAGCGGTTCAAAGACGCCAGGCGTGATTGAACATCCAGTAAACGTTGCCATGCGGCCTGTTTAAGCAAAACCTGTTCCGTCGCGTCATCAGTTTCGGCGGTTTCGATCAGCCGTTCGAGCCGGTTCTGTAGATAATCTAGTATTTCACAGAGCTGGGCCTTCTGCCCAGGGGTCAAGCCGTCGGGAATCGCGGGCAATTCGTCGACGTGCAAGGCTTCCACCGGCAATTGGCTTTCGGGTTCCTGGTGCAGCTCGACGGCAATGGACTCGTCCGATGACTTGATATCGCGGTTGTGCGAGCCACTACCGCCGCCCATCAAGCGAAGCCGTTCGGCGATCTGCTCTTCCGATCCGAGCAACATCAGGCTGCGTCCCACGGCAATCAAATCACCGTGCCGCAGGATTTTCAATTGGCACTCGGCACCATTGACCTTGGTCCCGTTGGTACTGTCGAGATCCGTCAGCACGAGTCGGTCATTGTCACGCTGAATCTTCAGGTGGCAACGGCTGACGCGCTCGTCGTTGAGCTGGATGTCGTTGCCCGCTTCGCGCCCGATGGTCAACGGCGTGCTGATGTCCTCAAAAATTTTGCCACGGTCCGATCCGTGCAAAACTTTGATCGTTACATTCGTCACCAATGGCCTCGATCGTGATGAGAGTGATTCGGATTCGATGAACTTCCCGTGGGCACCTCAGCCGCATCCGTGCCGCTCGACTCCAGTATAGACCCGCTCGCGCAACGTGGCTGGCACAATCGAGTGATTTTGGGAGCCGATCCGAAAAGGGGCTGGCCGTCCCCGGCATCCGTTCCCAATATAACGAAAGTGCGGTTCCACGTCGCCCCGGTAACTCACGCGGCAGCGAATGAATAAACTGAGTAGCTACCCTGCCCATCACTGGACCTGGGCGATCACGCATTTCAAATAGTCGCTCTCGGGACAGGAGACGGCACACGGATGATCCGGCGAGGGGCCACGCGACTGCAGGATGATGATGTCCCGCTGGCGTTTTCTCCCGGCGTCGACGAGCATGTTCAGAAAATCGGCGCGGGAGACGTGCCCCGAACAACTGCACGAGACCAGGATCCCACCAGGCGGCAGCAGATCGAGCGCCGACATGTTCAATCGGGCATAGGCACGGAGCGCCGCATCGACTTGGCGGCGGGCGCCGGCGAACCGCGGCGGGTCCAAAATCACGGCATCAAAGGTTTCACTTCGCGACCCGCGCGCCTTCAGATCGTCGAAGCAGTCGGCGCGTTCGAACTGCACGTGAGGCAGCGAATTTTCGCGGGCGTTGCGCCGGGCCATCTCCAGTGCCTTCTCGCTGCTATCGACTCCGATCACTTCGCTGGCTCCACGTCGCGCCGCCGAGAGTGCGAACCCGCCGGTGTACGTGCAGATGTCCAGCACGCGGCGGCCGGTCATGTATCGCGCCGCCTCGGCATGATTCGCCTGCTGGTCGAGATATCCACCCGTCTTCTGCCCCTGACGCAGATCGATTGCCATCTTCAGATCGTTGTGCCGGTACCACACCGTTTCGGATTCCGATGATCCGGCATCGCTGGTCGCTGGAGGAAACGAAGTCCCGCGGCTCCACGATTCCACTTCGGCGACTTGTTCGCTCGTAATCCCCTCGTGCCGCGCCGTCGCGGCATCGACCCTCGCGATCACGCGATCGCAAGGCGTGCCGTATTTCTCAGCTGCCCGCAAGACTTGGTCGATCAAGAACGGACCTCGAGACAGCACTGCTGCGGCGGTGAACTGAATGCTCAAATAATTTGCGTAGCGATCCACGATCAATCCGCTGATGCGGTCTGATTCGCTGAAGATCAACCGTTCTCCCGCCTCGCCGCGATCAGGCTCGGTGGTCA
>JBDNIG010000241.1:0-7903 GCA_041688415.1 Rhodopirellula sp.
ACCCAGCATCCGAAGCGGAACCGGGGAAGATCATTCACGAGATGCGTGAGGGCGAGATGGCGGCGTTGGGTGAGATTCCGTTTCGCCGCTATTACGGGACTGTCGATGCAACGCCCCTGTTCGTCGTGCTGGCGGGAGAATACTACCGCCGGACGGGTGATCGAGACTTCATCGAGTTCATTTGGAGCAATCTTCGCCGTGCGCTCGCCTGGATCGACGAATACGGCGACATCGACAACGATGGATTCTTGGAATACGCCGCGCATAATGAACGCGGCCTCGTCCACCAATGTTGGAAAGATTCCAACGATTCGATCTTTCACGCCAATGGAACCGACGCCGAGGGTCCGATCGCAGCGAGCGAGGTGCAAGGCTACGTCTATCAAGCCAAACTACTGGCCTCGGAGTTGGCCGAACTGATGAACGACTCGTCGCTGGCCGTGCGTCTACGCAGTGAGGCGACCGAGCTGAAGCGGCGATTCAACGAAGCATTTTGGGTGGGGTCACTTGACACCTTTGCGATTGCCCTGGACGGCAAGAAACGTCCTTGTGCGGTCCGCAACTCCAACGCTGGACATTTACTCTACAGCGGGATCGTCGACGAGAAGTATGCCGAGCGCGTGGCCGCCACCTTGACCAATGAAGGATCCTTTAACGGTTGGGGGATTCGGACGGTCGCCAAAGGGGAGATTCGCTACAACCCGATGTCCTACCATAACGGTTCGATTTGGCCGCATGATTCCGCGTTGGGTGCGGCGGGATTGGCGCGATACGGATTTCGCGACGAAAGCATGAAGGTGATCGCGGGATTGTTCGACGCGTCGCTGTTCAACGATCTGCACCGATTGCCCGAATTGTTTTGCGGTTTCGATCGGCTGCCCGGGCATGGCCCGACGCTCTATCCGGTCGCCTGCTCACCGCAAGCCTGGGCAGCCGGTGCGGTGTTCCTGTTGTTGCAGTCGATTCTGGGGATGACATTTTCTCCCACCAAGCCCCAAATTCGATTTGAGAACCCACAGCTACCCGGTTACCTCGATTGGGTGCGAATCCGCAACCTGCGGATTGGCAACGGCAGCGTCGATCTGGTGCTGCACCGCCACCCACGAGATGTCGGTTTGAACGTGGAACGCAAAGACGGCAATATTCAAATTGTGGTACTGGGGTGAGACGAAGCCGTTGAGGGATTGCAAAATAATTGTTGGCGTAGCGGGCCTCGTCAAGCGTTTCAGAGGGTCTGCACCGCGAAAGTCTCGACGGCTTTCGCTACATCAGGCTGGAGTAGCAGCACTTGGCACGAAGCTTGCTCATGAACGGAGCAATGCTTGCCCGTGCATGGGCAAGCAAAGGGAATGGCAAAGGGAATGATGTTCAACAAAAGGTGGTGATATCATGACAAACGTTGAAACTGAAACGGCACTGGATGCCTTGAGCGAACTCTGCTACGACGCGATTACTGGCGATGGTCGTGCGCTGGGCGAGCGAAAGACGGCACTATTGAAGGATCTGTTGGAGTGTGGGTTTGCCAGGAATTACAAGCAACCGCTCCAAGTTGAAATCGAAAATCGCGTTCGCGATCGATGGAGTGAGCCGATCCTCGTCCATCGAGATGAATTGCAATCGCTAACGGCAGATCTCCAGCACGAATTCAACGATTTGAAACGCTCGGGGGTTAGGATGCCGCAAGAAACCGACCCTCCCGATGCGGCCAATCTCGACACCGCTGGTCACGCAACCAAACGCCGTGACTTGCATCAATGAGCCGTCGTCGGCGAGCATATTCGCTCTTCGTTATTGCCGTGATGATTGTTGCCGGTTGTTCACGTGCGACCGATTCGAAGTCGTCGACGGGAAAGGATGCCAAAACCGCTCACATCCCGCGGGTCACCGTCGCGACAGCCACTACTGAGACGATTGTTGATGATCGCGAATTTACCGGTCGCACCGCCGCGGTTGCTACCGTGGAAATTCGTCCGCGTGTTAGCGGCTACCTGTTGCAAACGCCACGCGCAGTCGACCATCACACCGATGGCCCGTCGGGTTCGAAGCCGTCACTGGCGGAACAGGGGCCGCCGGATAAAAGTGAGTATCATCAGGCGTTGACAACAAAACCTCCGGTAGACAGCGAACCTGACTCGAAATCGAAATCGGCGAAACCGAAAATTCCTTTTGTTGTCAACGTCCGGGAAGGTGATTTCGTGGCAGCCGGTGATCCGCTATTTGAAATCGATCCAGCTCCGTATCGTTTGGCATACCTGCAAGCCACCGGGAGTCTCGATGCGGCTGACGCACAATTGAAGAACTATCGGCGAGATCTGGTGCGTCAGAATGAACTGTTGGAGCAGAAGGCGGGAAGTCAATCCGACTTTGACGCGGCGGCCGCCAATGTCGCGGAAACCATTGGCACGATCGAAAACCTGAAAGCCACCATCGACCTCGCCTACCTGAATTGGACTTACACGCAACTGCGTTCGCCGATCAGTGGCTTGGTCGGCGTTTCTCAGTTGACACTCGGCAACCTGGCTCTCGCTGACAGTACCGTTCTGACCACGGTCGGGGCGATCGATCCGATCTATGTGTACTTTCAGGTCGATGAAAACTCCGTACTGGACTATCTTTCGCGAATGCGGGAGGGGCAGGTTCGGAGCGCCCGCGAAGCGAAGATCCAAGTTCAAATGTCACTCGCCGATGAAAAGACGTTTCCCCATCATGGAGTGGTTGATTTTGTTGACAACACGGTGGACCCCAGCACGGGCAACTATCGTCTGCGTGCCCGGTTCGACAACTCAGACCGCAAACTTCTGCCGGGACTTTTTGCGGTTGTGCGAGTGCCGTTCACTGCGGCGCATCAGGCCATCTTGATCCCCACAGTTGCGCTCGCCACGGACCAGCAAGGCCAATACGTGATGGTCGTCAATGATCAGAACCATGTCCATCGCCGGTCGGTTGTCGAAGGAACGAAACGCGGGGACCGGTCAGTCATTCGCGACGGGCTCACCGCGGGCGAGAAGGTCATTGTCTCAGGACTTCAGCGTGTACGTGACGGGGTGGCGGTGCAGATCACCAGTGACAACATCACGTCGGATGGGAAGCAACATGGCTCTCCAACGGAGCCGAAAAATTGATCTCGAACTTCTTTATCAATCGTCCCATTGCGGCGAACGTAATCGGATTCGTCACCATTATTTTCGGTCTGGTCGCGATGCAAAGGTTGCCGGTGCAGCGGTATCCCGACATCACGCCGCCAACGATCCAGGTCAGTGCCGTGTATCCCGGTGCGAACGCGAAGGTCATCGCTGATACGGTTGCCGCACCGCTGGAGCAAGAAATCAACGGCGTCCAACAGATGATCTACATGTCATCCACCTCGTCATCGACCGGAGCGTATTCGCTGACGGTCACGTTCGAGGTTGGCACGGATCTGGACGAGGCCCAGGTGTTGGTTCAAAACCGGGTGGCATTGGCCGAGCCACTGTTGCCCATGGAGGTTCGCCGACAAGGAGTTTCAGTCACGCAGCAATCGACGAACATCTTGATGGGCATCATCTTGACGTCTCCCAAGAAAATTTTCCACAGCCTGTACATGACGAACTTTGCCAACCTGCGGCTGCGCGACGAGCTCAGGCGTGTGGAGGGAGTTGGTGAAATTTCCATCGGTGGGACGGGAGTATACAGTATGCGGATCTGGGTCGATCCAGCAAAATTGGACGCACGTAATCTAACGTTCCAAGACTTGGTCACCCAGCTCAGTCAGCAGAATGTGCAAGTCGCAGCAGGGCAACTTGGCAGGCCGCCGATGAATCATCCCACCGCGTTCCAGTTGAACATCCGAGCCTTGGGACGACTGGACACTCCGGAACAGTTTGAAAACATCGTCGTCAAGTTGGGTGATGATGGGGCATTGACGTATCTGCGGGATGTCGCCCACGTGGAACTCGGCTCGGAAACCTACGACACATTCTTTCAGGCAGGCGGTGAAACGGGGGCATCGCTGTTGGTGTACCAATTACCGGGTGCCAATGCATTGGACGTGGCCGAACGTGTTCGCAAAATGATGCAAAAATTGCAGCCCTCGTTTCCGCAAGGGTTGGAGTATAGCATTCCCTTCGACACGACCCGCTTCGTCTCCGCCGCGATTCACGAAGTCTACATGACGCTGCTGGAGGCCGGAACGCTGGTCTTGGTCGTGATTTTGGTGTTTCTGCAAGACTGGCGAGCCGTCTTGGTTCCCGCCACGACTGTCCCGATCACGATCATCGGAGCATTTGCTGTCATGCCGTTGCTCGGTTTTTCGATCAACTTGTTGACATTGTTTGGATTGATCCTTGCGATTGGAATCGTCGTGGATGATGCGATCGTGATTGTTGAGAACGCGACGCATCACATCGAACGTGGACTGGCACCCAAAGAGGCGACGATCAGAGCGATGAGCGAAGTCACAGGGCCGGTGATCGGGATGACCCTGGTCCTGATGGCCGTGTTCATTCCCACGACTTTCATGACTGGCATCACCGGTCAGTTGTACCAGCAATTTGCGTTGGTGATTGCCTTCACGGCACTGATCAGCGCCATCAACGCCTTGACGCTCAAACCGGCCCAATGCGCCCGCTGGTTACGCCCTAAAACGGAACGCCGGTTTTTTCTGGCGCGTTGGTTCAACTCAGCGTTCGGATGGATCGAGCGAGTTTATACAGCGGGCGTGCGATTGCTCATCAAAGCCTGGGCAGTGGTCGTGTTGGTGTTTGCCTTCACTGTCGCAGGAACGATCTGGTGGTACATGACGTTACCCACCGGGTTCCTGCCCGTCGAAGACCAGGGCTACTTCATTACCGCGATCCAATTACCCGATGCGGCCTCTCAAGACCGAACGCGCGAAGTGATCGAACAGATCAACGCTATCCTCGCCGACGCACCAGGAGTGGATACGTGGCTGACGCTCGGCGGCATGTCGGTGTTGCAAGGTGGTCAGGCTTCCAACGCCGCGACCGTTTTCATTGTTCTGACCGACTGGGAAAAACGAAAGACGCCTGAACTGCAACAGGGACCGTTGTTGGCAAAATTCACGAGGCAGTTCTCGCAAATCGAGGGTGCCCAGATCATTCTGTTCCCGCCGCCGGCGATTCAAGGACTGGGGACCAGTGGCGGATTTGAGATGCAGGTGGACGATCGTGGCGGCGTCGGCTTAGAACGACTGCAAACCGCGACTCAGGAATTAGTACGAACGGCTAAAGAAAATCCTGCACTGACACAAGTCAACACGACATTCACCGCTGGCGTTCCCGAGTTGTTTGCCGACATCGATCGAGTCCAAGCAATGAGTTTACAAGTCGAACTAGGAGACGTGTTTGAGACGCTCCAAGCCGCTCTTGGATCGGTCTACATCAATGACTTTAACAAATTCGGTCGGACCTATCATGTCAATATTCAGGCCGATGCGGATTTTCGTGACGATATCGACGACATCTGGCGATTAAACGTTCGCAACGCGAAAGGCGGGATGGTTTCGCTAGGCAGCGTGCTCAGAATCGAGAAATCGTATGGCCCGCAGTTGATTCAGCGTTTCAATCTGTATCCGACAGCCAAAGTCACCGGTTCTGCCGCACCGGGGGAAAGTTCCGGTCAGGCGCTGGATCTCATGGAGCAGCTAGCTCGCGAGCAATTTTCGAGTTCCATTGACTTCGATTGGACGGGCGTGTCGTATCAGGAACGGAAGACCAGTGGAGGTGAGCTCTATGTATTCGGACTGGCGGTGCTGTTGGTCTATTTCGTGTTGGCGTTCCTATATGAAAGTTGGCTATTGCCGCTGTCGGTGATCTTGGTCGTGCCGCTGGGGTTGCTGGGAACGGTCGCGATGATCGCCTGGCGAGGCATGGACAACAACGTCTACGTACAGATCGGCGTTGTCTTGATCATTGCGTTGGCGTGCAAGAACGCGATCCTCATTGTCGAGTTTGCACGCGACCTTCGTAACGAAGGTAAGTCGGTCACCGAAGCGGCCGTCGGCGCCGCACAGATGCGATTCCGCCCCATCCTGATGACCTCGTTTGCTTTCATTCTTGGCGTTCTTCCATTGGCATTTGCCCATGGAGCCGCAGCGGCAAGCCGTCGTTCCGTGGGCACGGCAGTGTGTGGTGGGATGCTCACATCAACGTTTCTCGCCGTGCTGTTCACACCCGTATTTTACGTCGTCTTGCAACGGCTCAGCGAACGGTTTTCACCGCCTGAGGCAAATGCACCCGTTGCCGCGTCAGATCAGGTGAGCACCGACCGACAAGCAAACTAAGCAGGTTTGGGTAATTCATTCCGCATAACTGAATGCCACGTTTTCATAACCCGACGCGTAAGCGAGGGATGGCGGCGTGAATCCCTCGCTTACGCGTCGGGTTATGATTGTCGGTTCCATCGAAATATTTCGGCTCATCCGACGGAAGGGTTCAACGGATGCGTCGCGAGAATTCGTCAATCTGACCCGAGTCTGGATTTCACTGTGTATTTCTGAAGCGTTGGTGGGATTGGCTACAGCAAGACACATAACATCCCTAGCGCGAATGCGATCAAGTGGGCGAGGCTGGCCGACAGCATCCGACCATCCTCGGGTAAATGAGCAAATGACCAAGCTGCGCGGGCGATCAGCACGGTGGCAATGGCGACGATGATGGGCCAGCGAGATTGCGACACCAGTCCCGCGAGCGCCAGACCAAGACACCCGTAGTAGCCGGCCGATGGTCCGACATCTTGAACATGCCACAGCAAGTAACCACGATGCGTGTGAGTGATCGTGTTCAAGCCCAGCACGCCGATCGTCATCACGGCCAGCGTGGCGAAGTGAACACCGAAGAACGTCAGAAGCGATCGGGGCGTTCCGAAGTTCCATTCGACGTAACCGACCGCCAGCGCAAACATGGCGATCGAACTATAGAAGCGCCATCCTCCCGGCGTGAAAAACAACGAAGTGACCGCGCGATGCACCTGCCCTTCGAGCATCAAACGCATCGAGTAACCAGCACGAGCGTACAGGGACTCGTCGAGCAATCCGACATGACTGCGTCCGTAGACGCCAGCCGCGATCAGGATTGTTAACATGGTGAACGTAAAGGGAAGGCGTAGCAAGGTGTTCATGTTGCCGAACTCACCAGCGTTTGAACGGGCACCCTGGGAGATTCATTTCCTTTTCGGGTGAGAACCAACATCCAACTTCCTTTTTTGAGAGAGCGGGTAGCCGAAGTCGCCAGGTTTCGGCCCGATTCGTGTGACGTCCAAACTCCGAGTGGGTTCGGCTACGCGAAGCGTTGAGAATGCATAGGCCGTGCCAATGCAATAAACCGACACAGAACCATCCAAACCCTGGCGGGTTTGGATACGGAGAAATCCCCATGAAACAATACTCCCACATCCTCAAACCGGTCGCCACGATCGTGTTTTTCGCGATTGCGTTGTATTTGCTTCATCACGAATTCAAGCAATACAAGTTCCATGACATTGCGACGAGTTTTCGTGCGATTCCGATCACTGCGGTGCTCGCGGCATTGTTTCTCACGGCCTGCAACTACATCGTGATGATCGGGTATGACTGGTATGGCGTGAAACTGGTCAAGCATCCGTTGAGCTTAAAGCAAATCAGCATCGCGGCGCTGCTTTACTACGCCATGAGCAATTCGCTGGGCGTGTTGTTCGGTGGAACGCCCGTTCGCGTGCGACTGTATTCTGGCTGGGGTATGTCATCGTCAGAGATCCTGCGACTGATCGTCTTCATCGGAACCGCCTTTTGGGTCGGATTGTTTTGTCTCGGTGGCTTGCTATTCGTGGTCACGCCATTCGATATCCCCGATCGGTTCCACCTGCCGCTATCGGACATTCGTCCAGTTGGCTCTATCATGCTGGCTCTCGCCGGAACATTTTTTGTCGT
>JBDNIG010000242.1:0-14174 GCA_041688415.1 Rhodopirellula sp.
AATCGGGTCTTGCTTTGGGTTGGAATCGACAATCGAACGTCATGGAGCGTTCAATGTTGATTTCCAAGACCGTCGATGTATTGTTTTCAATGCGGCGCGTCTGGGGCTGTCTCTTTCTGCCCGTCCTGCGGACCGGATCCATCAGCCTCACCCTGCTCGCGACTTCGTTCACTGTTGTTTTTACCGTCCACCGCCCTCGCATGTCGCGACCGCACGGATCGGATCATGATGTTATGATCTACGGTGATACATCCCCAACTTAGAGAAGACCATCATCATGCGACTTAACAGCTCAGCTTCGATCTGTGCTCTGATCATCACAACTTGCCTCATGGCAGCGACCGCTCGCGGCGAACAGCGATCGCCACAAGGCGTTGCCCCGGGGGTCGAGAAACCACTACGGATTGCTCCTCGACCTGAAAATGGCCGGAACAGCGAAGGTGATTTCATTCAACTCAAGGACGGCCGGCTTCTGTTGATCTATACGAAGTTCATCGGCACCGGTGATCACGCTCCAGCCGAGCTCGTGGCACGACACTCCGCTGACGGCGGCAAGACCTGGAGCGAAGAGGATGTGCCGGTTCTCTCGCGAAAGCCGGGCGAGACGAACTTGATGTCAGTTTCTCTGCTGCGTCTGCAAGATGAGCGGATCGCACTGTTTTATGTTCAGAAATACGATAGTCCGCCGGAGTCGAACTATTCACATCTGGATCATATCTTGATGCGCACCAGTGCTGACGAAGGCGCGACGTGGTCGGAGCCGACCTACGTGGTGCCGCAAGACCAACCGGGTTATCGCGTGCTCAACAATGACCGAGTGGTCCAGTTGAAGTCAGGTCGTCTGGTGGTGCCGGTGGCCGTTCACTACTTACCGGGCTGGCCGAAGTGGCAGAGCTCGGCACAGATAGTTTGCTACCTATCCGATGACCAGGGCAAGACATGGCGGCCGAGCAACAGTGTGTTGGAATCTGAACTGCTGGCTCAGGAACCCGGTGTGGTGGAATTAAAGCATGATGAGCTGTTGATGTTCTGTCGCAGCAGTGACTGTCAACTCGTCTCGCATTCGACGGATGGTGGCGAGACGTGGTCGGCGCTCCAGCGATCGAATATCGCGCAACCGAGCGCTTCGCCGGCGTCGATCGAACGAATTCCCTCAACCGGTGACTTGTTACTGGTATGGAATAACGGCGATGACCCGCTCGCTGCCGCCAAACCGGTCGGCCGCCGCCCGTTTACCGCTGCGATTTCCAAAGACGAGGGCGTCACTTGGCAGCAAGTTCAAAATATCGGCACCGACCCACGGGGGTGGTATTGCTACACGGCGATCGAGTTCGTAGACGATCACGTGCTGCTGGCCCACTGCGAGTACCCTGGTTTGAACTCACTGCAGGTCACTCGTTTCCCAATCAGTTGGCTGTACCAGTCGAGCGAAGCCGCCGAGCGACCCGCGCCGCTCAAAGCAGGCATCATCGGCGTGGATGCCCATGCGCTGGCCTGGACGAAAATCCTGAATGATCCTCAAGCGAAGGGAGAATTAGCCGACATGGTTGTGGTGGCTGCGTTCCCTGGAGGCAGTCCCGATATCCCGCAGAGTATGCAGTTGCTCGAGGCACAAGTCGAACCGGTCGCCGCGTTAGGAGTCGAGATCGTTGACTCGATCGACGAACTGATCAGTAAGGTCGACGTGGTGATGATCCTCAGCATCGACGGACGAAAACACTTAGAGCAGGTTCGGCCAGTCTTTGCCGCTGGTAAACCTGTTTATATCGACAAGCCGATCGCCGGCTCACTCGCCGATGCGATCGAGATTTTTCGGCTCGCCGAGGAGCACAACATGCCCTGCTTTTCGAGTTCATCACTGCGATTTGCGAAGCAGACAATCGACATCCGAGACGATCCACGACTGGGGGAAGTGCTTGGCTGCGACCAGTATGCACCCTGTAGCTTAGAGCCACATCATCCGGACTTCTTCTGGTACGGAATTCACGGTGTCGAACCACTGTTCACGATCATGGGTTCGGGATGCGAGTCGGTAAGCCGCACTCATACCGAGGGAACTGATTTGGCCGTCGGCGTCTGGAAGGATGGACGAATCGGCACTTTTCGTGGCATCCGTGACGGCCAGCGAGGTTACGGATCCACCGTGTTCGGAAGCAAAGCGATCCTTCCAGGCGGCGGCTTCGACGGCTATGAACCGCTGATCGTCGAGATCATCCGCTACTTCAAAACGGGCAAGTCACCGGTCAGTGCTGAAGAAACGCTGGAGATCTTCGCCTTCATGGAGGCTGCTGACGAAAGCAAGCGTCAGGGAGGCGGGCCGGTGACACTGGAAAGTGTGATGCAGAAGGCGCGGCAGAAAGTAAACGGAGAATGAGCACCTCGATTGGCCGGTGCTTAACCTTTCGAAATCGAGGCTCCGTCTTTCCGCCGCCCCCTTTTTTCTGCTAGGTAGATACGGGGAAATATTTCGATGGAGTCGACAATCATAACCCGACGCGTAAGCGAGGGATTCACGCCGCCATCCCTCGCTTACGCGTCGGGTTATGAAAATGTGGCACTCAGTTATGCGGAATGAATTCCCCAAACCTGCTTAGGCGGTGATCTGGTCTCTGGTGAAAATTTCGAGCACCGGAAAATCTGGATTGAGGAGTATTTGCAATAGTTGCTCTTGTGTCCGCTGGACCTGAGCTTCATTCGATGTGGAGACGGAACTCGGCACGCGTTTGACATTGACCGATTGGAATCGGTTACAATTTGGGATTGCGAGACCTACACCACCCACAACGTCGAACCGGGGACTAACGAACAGAACGATGCACCATAACCGACTTGCATCAGCGTTGGCAGGCTTTGACTCATCAGCAACACTTGGCTGTAACACCAACGATTCCACCAGAATCTGGACGCGTGTATAGAATCGAAATATCATGCGAACGTTACGAATCCCCCGCTTTCTTCACGCCCGCTGCAACTCTATCCTTCACCCATCAACGAGTGTGACCTCATGTTGACGAAACCCTCTCGGCGCAGTTTTCTCAAGACGTCTGGTGCAGTCGCTGCTACGGCATTGGTCGATTCTCCCCACGCTTTTTCTGACCACGAGGCGAGTCCCACGTTGGAGAAGCGTTGGTTCAAGGGCAATCTGCATATGCACAACCAGTGGTCCGACGGCAAGCCGCTTCCCGAGAGCGCGATCCACTGGTACCGGACACATCGGTACGACTTCGTCTGCCCCTCCGATCACAACATCTTCCAGTCAGACGAGCTTCGTTTCGACGGATTTGGATTTAACAATCAACCGTCCGATCTCGCTGCCTTCAAAGACGAAACGTCGCTATGGAAAGTCATATCGCCGGCGCCCGGTTGGCCAAAGCTGACACAAAACAACGTTGACGAAGCGGTCGAGCTATTCGGTGCTGATTCGGTTCGGACAATCACGGTCGGCGGGAAAACGTACGTTCGCATGACACCGTTTTCGGAACTCGAGCACCGGTTCGCCGAGCCGGGCAAGTTTCTCATGATTCCCGGATACGAGCAAACGGGCGGGTGCGCGAACGGACAGCAAGTCCACATGAATTTTATTAACGTGCGCAACGTGTTTCCGTACATCTCCGCCGAGCGGCCCAAAGACATCCTCGAACAAACGGTGGCAAAGGGGCAAGAGGTCTATGCCGGCCAGGACTATCTGGTCACGGCCGACCATCCGATGTGGCGGTACTACGACCTTTCCCCCACCGATCTGATCGCACTGCCGCAGATTCGATTGATCGAGCTGAACAACAATACCATTGGTAGTGGCTACGATGCTCATCCGCAAGGATGGAAACCGGAGGAGTTCTGGGACGTCGTTAACGCGCATCGGGCCTCACATGATCAACCGCTACTGCTGGGCATGGGATCCGACGACCGTCACAGCTATGACTCGCTACCGAGAGGTTGGAGCGTCGTTCGGGCCGCCAGTCTCGATGTACACGATCTGCTCGAAGCGGTTCGGATCGGGGATTTCTACGCGTCCAACGGTCTGGATTTCCAGGAGATTCAATTCGACGGAAAGACGCTTTCTGTTGAGATGGATGTCCGCGAGGAAGGCCGGTATCGGATTGAGTTCATTGGTACGAAGAAGGATTACGATCCATCCAGCCGATTTATCGAAGTGGCGAAAGGCCCGCGCTGCCCGGCTCGAAAGATCGAAGTGTTTTCAGACTCGATCGGGGTCGTTTTGGATACCGTCGAGGGGACCGAGGGTTCGTATACGCTCAAGCCCGACGATCTGTACGTTCGGGCCAAGATTGTCAGGGTGACCGAGGATCCCCAGTCCGACTGGCAAGCCCGACCCGCTGCATGGACCCAGCCGTACAATTCCTAGCAAGAAGACCGAAGCCAAGAATTCCAGCCGATCGCGAATCCAACCACGCCGATGCTCGTATGAGTTCCCCGTCAGCGGACCGTCTCGATAGAGAAACGCACGACGCGCGCATCTCTGCATGCAGTGAACCACCTGCACTTCCGATTGATCAAGAACTTCACCGCGAGCTAGACGAGGCATCACATCGGCTCCGGCTGGAGGAACATCCGGGCCGGAAAACCTTCGCGACCGGTTTGACCGTACGCTTTCGGGTGGAACAGTCAAGCAAAAACTGCCTGTCCCTTTCCATCTCTTTTAGCGGGATCGTCGATCATCATGAAAACACTGACCATTGCCATGCACGGTGTGACCGGGCGAATGGGCACCCATCAGCATTATATCCGTTCGATCCTGGCCATCATGCGTGAAGGTGGCGTGGTGATGGCCGATGACCAAACCGTCTTGGTGAAACCCATCCTGCTGGGACGAAACGAGTCGCGTTTGCGTCATCTAGCCGAGACCATCGGCCAGCAAGAAATCGGCGAATCACTCTCGTGGTCGACCGATGTCGATGCCGTCATTTCTGATGATGCGACGGATATCGTCTTTGACAGTTCGAGCACCCAAATGCGAGCCTCCATCGTCCGGAAAGCGATCGCGAATCAGAAAGCAGTCTATTGTGAAAAACCGATCGCGATCGATGCCGAAGATGCATTCCGGCTCGCGGATGAGTGCGAAGCGGCGGGCGTGAAAAATGGCGTGGTGCAGGACAAACTTTGGTTGCCGGGAATTCGTAAGCTACGAATGCTTCGCGATCAAGGCTTCTTCGGCGACATTCTGAGCGTGCGTGGCGAATTCGGCTATTGGGTTTTCACGGGAGACGAACCGAATCAGCCCACCCAGCGTCCGTCGTGGAACTACCGCAGCGAAGACGGCGGCGGGATGATGATTGATATGTTCTGTCATTGGCAGTACCTGATTAACGATCTCTTCGGCCCCGTGACGCGAGTACTTGCGCACGCGACCACGGATCTTCCCACGCGTATCGATGAGTCCGGCAAGCCTTACCCATGCACGGCAGATGATTCCGCTTACGCGCTGTTCCTGCTCGAAAATGGCGTCACGTGCCAGTTCAACAGTTCTTGGGCGACGCGGGTCCGCCGTGATGATTTATTGACGGTACAAGTCGATGGCACGAAAGGTTCCGCCGTCGCGGGACTGCGCGAATGTTGGATCCAAAGTCTAGCGGCGACGCCACGACCGGTTTGGAACCCGGACATCCCGCAACCGATCGAGTTTTACAAAAGTTGGCAACAACTGCCTGACGCCACGCACTACGACAACGCGTTCAAGATTCAGTGGGAGTTGTTTCTGCGGCACGTTGTGGCGGGCGATGAATTCCCTTGGACACTGCGGAGCGGAGCGGC
Source organism: Rhodopirellula sp. (assembly GCA_041688415.1). Lineage (GTDB taxonomy): Bacteria > Planctomycetota > Planctomycetia > Pirellulales > Pirellulaceae > Rhodopirellula. The sequence continues at coordinate 5,773 of JBDNIG010000242.1, forward strand.
GGGCGTTGCCCTCGCCAATGCCGGCGAAGTCTCCTCGCGGGAGCAAAAGTGGGTCACGGTCGATAGTCCAAAAGCGCGATGACAAACAAACCTCAATGCGGCCGATTAGCCGTCCACACTCAGACCACCAAACCATTGTCACTCGCCGCTGCGGCCTCGGCTTATGCCAAGCGTGGTATCGGCGGAATCAGCGTCTGGGTGGAAGCACTCGAAGATCTCACCACGCCCGAGGCGAAACGAATCATTGACGACTACGGACTGAAGGTTCCCGCACTGGTTCGTGGCGGTTTCTTTTGTGCGGTTGATCGTTCGGAGCGAGAGCACCGGATCGACAACAATCGCCGCTTGATTGAAACCGCCGCTAGTTTGGACGCAGAGATGTTGGTGCTCGTTGTTGGCGCTTCACCAGGCGAATCACTTGATCGCCAACGAGGTTGGGTTCGAGATGGAATTGAAAGCTTGATTGCGGACGCACAGGACGCGAACGTGAAGCTCGCGATTGAGCCGTTGCACCCGATGTACGCAGCCGACAAAAGCTGCATCAACCGCATCGCCGAAGCACGTGTGATTTGCGATTCGCTGAATCATCCACTCGTGGGTGTTGCCGTTGATGTCTATCACGCCTGGTGGGACCCCGACTTAAGTCGCGAGATTCAATTACTCGGTAGTGAGAACCGGATCTTCGCGTTTCATCTATGCGACTGGCGAGTACCCACGCGAGACTTGCTGACCGATCGAGCGCTCATGGGTGATGGCTGCATCGACCTCAAAGGCATCCGGCGCGAAGTCGAGGCGGCTGGTTTCCATGGCTGGAATGAAGTGGAAATATTTTCAGATGAGCACTGGGCGGAAGATCAGGGTGTTTTTCTCGATCGAATCGTCGAGCGATACGAACGCGTTTGCTAAGCAGCACACACCTCTCGTTGCCCTTTTTCGGAAGCCTGGCATCACTTCGTCTGCAAAAACGTCTTCCACGATTCGTATCGCGGATCGTCACACGAAAACATCATGAGTGGATTGAATCGTGGCTGCATCGGATGCGACAACAATTTCATGCGTGCCTGCTGCGGCGTGCGACCTCCCTTGCGGCTGTTGCACCGCAGGCAACTGCAAACGATGTTCTCCCACGTCGTTGCGCCGCCGTGCGAGCGGGGCACCACGTGGTCGAGGCTGAGCTTGGCCATCGGTTCGGCCTTGCCACAGTATTGACAGCGATACTCGTCTCGGGCGAACAGGTTGCGGCGATTGAACCGCACCGATTGCGCCGGCATCTTATCGAACCGCGTTAGGCGAGCAATTCGTGGGACCTTGATCTCAAAATCGACCGCCTGCAAATATTCCTCGCCGGGCTGTTTTTCGAGCGATGCTAATTGGCTCAGCTCGCACCACGAATCAAAATCGTGGCTGACATATTGACCGTCGTCGCAATCGATCACCTCGGCGCAATCACGGTACAGCAGCGTCATCGCGCGACGGACGTTCACAACGCGGATCGCCATGTAGAACCGATTCAAAACCAGCACGTTGCTATCTAAAACCCTCGTGTTCATCGATACTGCTGTCCTCTCGCGTGGCGAAATTGGAATCAAGTATTCTGTCCACCCATATTAGCGAGTGGCACGGTGCCGTTCCACTTCCGGCGGCGGATTGTTAAAAACCTATTTGGAACCCGTCACGAAACCCGCCGTTCGCACTCGGCTCACCGTTTGCGGCGTTTGCCGATGGGGGCTCAATTGCCTCGCTATTCTTACTATTCCTTCCAGACGGCATCTGGTGAAATCGGGTTCACCGCAAACAGGGGCTTGCTCGCGACATGATCGAATCGACCCATTTTCTGCACGCTCTGTTTGCTGGGTTCCCGGATGTGCTGATTGCGGAGACCGCGTCCGTTCCAGCGAACGATCCAGGTTGGTTTGCGGGCCTGCAGGAATCTGCCCGCCCAGTATTCACGTCCGGTGGCACATTTCTGATTGCGTCGCTGCTCGTGCTAATTTGTGTGGTCGCTTGGCTGCTCAATTTGGTCGCCCTGCCGGGGAATTGGCTGGCGGTTTTGGCGATGGGTGTTTACGCATGGTTGGGCCCCGAATCGGGGCGAGGTCAGCTCGGCTTGGTGCCGCTGGGGCTGGCGTTTTTGGCGGCGATAGGAGGTGAAATCATCGAATTTGCCGCCGGCGCGGTGGGTGCCCGGCGCGCCGGAGCGAGTCGCCGGGGCACGATCATGGCGATCGCCGGATCGATGGTCGGTGCCATCGTCGGAGGCATCATCGGACTACCGATCCCGGTGCTCGGTCCGGTCCTGGCCGCCCTCCTGTTCGGCGGCTTAGGGGCCACTGTGGGTGCGATGCTGGCCGAATGGTCCGACGGGAAACCTTGGCGTGCAAACTGGCGGATCGGTCATGCCGCATTTTGGGGTCGGACGACGGGCACGGTCGGCAAAATGCTGGTCGGATTGCTGATCGTGCTGATTTGCCTGATCGCGGTGCTGATCTAGGATTTTTCGGCGAATTTGGCTAATCTGGCAGTGGTCTTTGTGTTTTCTTGTTTTCCTGCTCTCCGCCTGCTGTCTCTAATCTATGCTCAAAGCACTCGAGCTAGCCGGATTCAAGAGTTTTGCGGATCGCACCCGCTTTGATTTCCCCGATGGGATCACGGTCATCGTGGGCCCCAACGGGTCGGGGAAATCCAATATTGTCGACGCCATGAAGTGGGTGTTGGGCAGCCAGAGTGCCAAGAGCCTGCGCGGCAAAGACATGTCCGACGTGATTTTCAAGGGCTCGCAAACCCGTGGCCCCGCGGCGGCGGCCGAGGCAACGATTGTGTTCGACAATTCGGGGGGGCAGCTTCCCGTCGACGCCCCCGAAGTTCACGTCACCCGCCGTGTCTACCGCAGCGGGGAGGGCGAGTATCTGATCAACAACCAAGCGGTGCGATTGAAAGACATTCGCGCGTTGATTCGCGGCACCGGTATCGGCATCGATGCGTACAGCCTCATCGAACAGGGCAAGGTCGACCGGATGCTGCAGGCGAACGCGAAAGATCGCCGCGCGATCTTTGAAGAAGCCGCCGGAATCAGTCGCTTCAAAGCGAAAAAAGTGGAGGCGGAACGGCGTTTGGCTCGTGTCCAACAGAACTTGACTCGCCTCGGCGACATCGTCGACGAAGTCGCCACGCGGCTAAAAACGCTCAAAAGCCAGGCAGGCAAAGCGGAACGGTACCGCCAAGCAACCGATCGGCTAAAAGAGCTGCGAACCGTCGTCGCGTGGACCGATTGGTTGGCCCTGTGCAGTGCACTCGAATCGGCTCAGCAACGCCTAACCGACGCGTCGCATGAACATACCGAGCGTGAACGCGAACGCGAATCGCTCGAAACGCAGCGGCAGACCGCTGATCTTGGCTTGCAGGCAATTGCCGAGGAAGCTCGCGAGGCGGAGCGGACACGCGGGGAACTGTCCGGCGAAGTCGCGCGGTTGCAAGGTCGCCGTGAATCCGATCAAACCACTTTGACCGAGCAACGCGGTGCCCTTGGCGGCCATTATCGTCGCTTGCGAGTCACTCGGACCGCGTCGGGAAGTGCCACGGCGGATTTACAGAAAGCCATTTCGGACTGGGAAGTCGCCCAAACCCAAGCCGCCGACGTACTTGCAAAGAAAGAACAGATCACGGCCGATCGAGATCGTTTTCAAAGCGAAGTCCACGCGATCGCTGACCGCCGTGACGAGTTGCAGCGAGAACACTTGGCATCGGTGCGGCGCGTCGCCGACCACGAAGCCAAGCGGCAACGCGTCGCTCAACAAATTGTCGAAGCCAAACGCGCGATCGCCGAGACGCAGCGAAGTTTGGAGGTCGCTCAGGAAAATCTGCGTTCGGCCCAGGACGATCATGAAGCCGCCACCGCTGCAGTCGCCCACCTCGTTGCCGAAATCGCCGCTTCGCAAAAACTCGTGGAAATCGCAGACGCGAAGCTTGCCGAAACGCGCCGGGTATTCGAACGCCGACGCGATGAGGTCGGTTCGCTGAAAATTCGCCTGCAGGGCATCACCGAACGGGCCAAGGTGCTCGGCGAACTCGAAGCACGCCACGACGGGGTCAGTGGCGGCGTCCGCGAGATTTTGCGGTTACCCAAGGGAGCAATTCGTCGCCAACTCGTCGGGCTGGTCGCGGAGTGTTTTGATGTCGATCGACAAGTCGCGATGCTGATCGATGCGGCGCTCGGACCGCGGAGCCAATATGTGATCGTTCGCGGTTCCGCGATCAGCGACGCGATCGCCGCTGGCGAAATCAAAATCCCCAGCCGTGTGGGCATCATCCGCTTGGACGAACTGCCCACCCGCCGACCCGGCGATCAAATTCGACTCGATGGACTCGCCGGAGTCATTGGGCGGGCGGATCGGATGGTCGAATGTGAGGAAGATATCAAACCACTCGTCCGCCACCTGTTGGGCAATACGTGGCTGGTCGATTCCATCACGACCGCGATGGGATTGCGAAAGCTCTCCGGGGCCGGTCTGCGATTTGTCACGGCGTCGGGCGACCTGCTCGATAATGACGGATCGAGCGTGCTCGGACCCCCCGGCGGCGAGAGCGGACTGATCAGCCGCCGCAGCGAACTGCAATCCGCACGCGCCGAGATGCAGCACTACGGTTTCCAGATCAGCGAAGGCGAAAAGGAACTCGCCCGTTTGGCCGGTGAGATCGACGAGCACGCCGCGGAGTTCGGACGCCACGAACAATCTCAACGCAACTGGATCACCGCGCACGCCGCCGCCGAGGCCCGCGGCCATCACGTGGCCGAACGTCTATCGGCACGGCAGACCTCGGTCGATCAACTAGCCGGAGCTAGCGACGAACATCACCAGTCACATGAGCTGGCAACACAGCAAGACGCGGAACTGAACGCGGCGATTGTCGCGGGCAAGTCCGATATCGAAACGCTCGAAGATCAACGCTCGGCGATCGAATCCGAACTCAGCGATGCGACCGCGAAATCGCAGACTGTGCAAAACGAAGCGATGAGTATCTCGGTCGAGGCGGCGAGGTTAGAACAACAAGTCGAATCGTTGGCCACCGCCGCCGAAGTCGCCCGTCGGGATCAAACGCAGCGAGAAGCGGCAAAGCAGGAAACCCGCGATGCGATCACGCACACACGCTCACGTCTCGCCCAAGTCGAATCCAGTATCGTCAGCGCGGATGATCGCTTGGCGGAACGATTGATTGCCATGGAGGCCGCGGACGAGCGGCTCCGCGAATTCGCAAGGCGCGCCGAAACGCAGCGCGCCGTCGCGAAGTCCGTGCAATCCAAGTCACAAGCAGCAGCGAAGGCCGCGACTGCCGCCACGGAATCCATTGCCTCGATCTCGTCCGCCCGCGATGCCGCTGAACTCAAACGCAATACGCTCGCCGAACGGATTGCCGAAGACTACAGCATCGACCTTCGCAACGATGAACCGCCCGAAGAACTCGCCGAAATCGAAGATCGCGACGAGGTCGATGTGGAAATCAGTAAACTCCGCTCAGCGGTCCAGAATGTCGGCTCGGTCAACATGGAAGCTCTCGACGAACTCAACGAGTTGCAGGTTCGCTACGATGAGCTGCACGGACAATACCAAGATTTGACGGCAGCCAAGGATTCGCTGCAACGAGTGATCGCCCGGATCAATTCGGACTCGCGGCGATTGTTTCTCGATACTCTCGAAGCGATCCGGCAAAACTTTCAAAAGTTGTACCGCAAATCATTCGGTGGCGGACACGCGGACTTGATCTTGGAAGAAACCGACGACCCGCTCGAAGCTGGCGTGGAGATTGTCGCGACGCCGCCGGGCAAACCCAGCTTCAGCAACTCGCTGTTGTCCGGTGGCGAAAAAGCACTCACCGCGGTCGCGCTGCTGATGTCAATCTTCCAGTACCGTCCCAGCCCATTCTGCGTGCTCGATGAGGTCGATGCGCCATTTGATGAAGCCAACATTGGCCGCTTCGTCACCGTGCTCAACGAGTTCCTCGATCAATCCAAGTTCGTCGTTGTCACGCACAGCAAGAAGACGATGACGGCGGCAACGACGCTGTACGGTGTCACGATGCAAGAATCCGGCGTCAGCAAACAGGTCTCGATTCGCTTCGAAGACGTCAGCGAAGACGGCCAAATTAACGCCGCCTAAGGTGCGTACACCAACGGAATTCATCGTGTCGAGGTTTTACCGTATTCAGCCTCCAGTTGGCAGATGCTCCAGATCAATCAGGATCAATCTCATCGCCGATCCAGAACGCGCCGAGTTCAGCCAACGTTTCATACAGTTTGACATCGCTATCGCCGCCGCGTCGAAAAATCAAACCAACGTCTTGGGTCGAACGCGGGTAACCGTGAAAATTGACGGCATGACCGCCAATGACGACGCAGTCCACTCCCGCATCAACGATACTGTGGGCGACCGCCAGCGGTGATTCAGCAACCATCTTGATCACCACGCACTTGTTTCATTTCGGCTTCCAACCGAGCGACATTGGCTGCCCGTCGCTGATGATGGTTACGTTTGACGAAAGCCCGCCATGCCGCTGGATTGCTTCGCATCGTCGCAAACGCCTCTCGAGACAATCGCTCAGACAATTCCAAACGTTCACTCGGTGTCATCGCATGATATATCTTACGACGATAGGCCAACGCCTTTTCGCTTGTAGAGGAAATCGATTGTGGATCAGTGTGTTGATGCAATTCAGTTGTCACGTTTCGACTTTGTTAGTGCGGGCGGCACGGCGGCATGTAAGTGGGGGAGTCAGCTCCGAGGAATGTCTCATTCTTTCGATCCTGCAAGGATCACAGCAATTAGCCGGTGGTTTGAGCGAAGCGAACACCACCGGAAGGCTTAATCATAACCCGACGCGTAAGCGAGGGATTCACGCCGCCATCCCTCGCTTACGCGTCGGGTTATGAAAACGTGGCATTCAGTTATGCGGAATGAATTACCCAAACCTGCTTACCACAGCGTTGCCTGTTGATACTGGGAATTCTCAGTATGCTAGGTTCGGTGCGAGCCAGCGTTCGACTTTTTCGAGTGGCCAGCCTTTGCGTTTTGCGTAGGATTCGATTTGATCCTTGGTCATCCGCTCGACCGTAAAGTAACGTGAGTCCGGATGCCCGAAGTACAGACCGCTGACGGCGGCGCCGGGGGCCATCGCAAAGCTGCTCGTTAATTCAATGCCGGTTTGCTTTTCGGCATCGAGCAAGTCGAACAAGGTTTGTTTCTCGGTGTGATCCGGGCAAGCCGGATAGCCAGCGGCGGGCCGAATCCCGCGGTACTTTTCACCGAGCAATTCATCTTTGGACAATCCCTCGGTGTTGCCAAATCCCCAGTCACCGCGGGCCCGCTCGTGAAGCATTTCGGCGAGCGCTTCGGCGAGCCGATCGGCGATCGACTGGACCATGATCGCTTTGTAATCATCGAGTTCTTCCTTGTATTTCATCGCCAGTTCCATGGCGCCGATGCCGGTCGTTACCGCGAATCCGCCGATGTAGTCTTCGCGACCACTCTCGATCGGCGCGACGTAATCGGCCAGTGAGCGATAGTCCTTTTGCCCCCGGCGTTCCCATTGCTGACGCAAGAAATACAGCCGCGTGAGTTCCTTACTCCGCGATTCATCGGTGTACAAGATCACGTCTTCGCCATCGCTCGCGGCGGGCCAGAATCCGTAGACGGCGTTCGCGGTCAGCAGTTCGCCGTCAATGATTTCGTCGAGCAGGTCGTTGGCGTCCTTGTAAAGCTCCTTGGCTTGCTCGCCGACCACTTTATCCTCGAAGATCTTGGGATACTTGCCCTTGAGTTCCCAGGTGCTGAAGAACGGTGACCAGTCGATGTAGGGACGGATCTCTGTCAGCGGAATGTCTTTGAGCACGCGTGTGCCGGTGAACGATGGCTTGTCAACTTGCACGGTCGACCAGTCGGTCTCGAAGTGCTTGGCGAGCGCGTCGGCGTAAGGAATCAGCGTTTGCTTGCGGTCTTGGAAACTCGACACGAGTTTCTTTTGAATCTCGACGTTCTCGGCAATGAAACCGTCTCGATGCTCCTTGCTGAGTAGTCGTTCGACCACGTTGACACTGCGGCTCGCGTCGAGCACGTGCAGCACGGGGCCGTCGTAGCCGGGAGCGATCTTTACCGCGGTGTGCTTGGCGCTCGTCGTCGCACCGCCGACTAACAGCGGCATCGTGAACCCGGTCCGCTTCATCTCGCGAGCGACGTGGGTCATCTCATCGAGCGACGGCGTGATCAGGCCGCTCACCCCGACCATATCGACGTTTCGTTTGATCGCTTCTTCGAGAATTTTTTCCGAGGAAACCATCACGCCCAAATCGATGACTTCGTAGTTGTTGCACTGCAAGACGACCCCAACGATGTTCTTGCCGATGTCGTGGACAT
>JBDNIG010000243.1:0-4940 GCA_041688415.1 Rhodopirellula sp.
AGCGGTCCGTGTCGTCGTATCCGCCGAGCGGAAATGTTCCGTAATCTGAGATATAGGAGTACAGGTCGGGGGTGCTGGGGTCATCCGTCATCACTTGGGCACTGTTGTTCCATTCTTGCCCACCCATGTACGTCGCTTCCAAGTTTCCACCGACTCCCAGAATGACGGCAGCGGAAACCCGCACGCCACCTTCGAGATCACTCGCTTTGACATCATTGAGGCTCATGACGGCGGGGCCATTGACTCCCCGCGTGGTGAGTACCGTGTTGCCCTGCGAGAAATTGTTGCCCAAGAACAGGCCCTCCACCGAGAGGTCGTACCACCGCTGGGCACACTTACCCGCTTCGCTGTAAGGAAGCAGAGCGTTGACGCAGCCGACCGCACCGCCGCCGATGGTCCCCATCAAGATGCCAAAATCACCCTGCATGCACTTGCCGCTGCACCAATCACCGAGCATCCCGCCGCGACCGAGACAGCCGCTTTGGTACAACCGTGAATTGCAAACCCCGCAGCCCTGGCCGTTGCATGCCCCGCAGTGTCCCATGATCGCCGGCAAAATTCCCTGGAATCCGCCAGGACCATCACCGTAACCGCTGCCATAGCCACCGCCGTAACCATCGTCACCGCCATATCCGCAGGCACCGTCTCCACAGGATCCGTCCCCACAGGAATCACAGGCATTGCCACCACCGTAGCCATAGCCACTGTCGTAGCCGGCGGGTGCGTATCCCATCGGTCCGCCTTGGTAGCCGACCGGCATGACCTGCCCGTACGGATTCTGCATCGCGGCCTCGTAAGCCGCGGGGCCGACCGGCCCCGGCAGACCGGTCGACACGGGCATTCCGGGAATCGGCCCGGAGGGGAACGATGACGGGATTTTTTGCGATAGAGGCGTGTTTCCCATCATCGGTCCAGTCGCCGGGCCTCCCATCATGGGGCCGCTGATCGCGGGCTGACTGGCGTAGTTGATGCCTCCGGCAGCACTCGCCGCCACGGCCGTGGACCAGTCCTGTGGGTGCACCCCCGGGGGCAGCCGAAAACCGCTGGCGGCGTAATCGATATCATCCTCTGGCGAGGGTGGAGCCGCATGGACCATCGCGGGCGACAGGATGGCGAGCATCCCGACGGCGACAATCGACCGCCACACGGTCACCGAGTATACGGTCACCGAGTATACGGTCACCGAGTATTTCGTCGGCATCGCGGCGAGTTGTGAGTGAGTGTTCATCCCTGATTCCTGAAACAATGCTTGCCTGAGTACGCCCCGCCGTTGTCAGCAGAACCGCTTCAAGCAAAGTTATCGGCACAACCGGCCCGCGACATTCGATAATTCCCGAACAATCGCTACGATCCGAACCCGATCCGCTCGGACGCGTAGAGTAAGAAGATGAGAAATCGCGGTTGCCTGACTTCCCATCGTTTCCTAGTATCCCCTAGATAACCTCCCCTAAACTTCGCGCTTCTGCGCATGGATCACGCCCAATCAGCACCGCTGACGGGTGAACGATGCGTGCCAGCGCGGCCACTTCCCCCCCACGCAGAACTCATATGTCGCAACGCCTCGGTTCGTATCCCCCTCGGTTCGCAGTAGCGACGCTGAGTCTACTAGTAGGTTTTTCGGGCCTGCTCACGCCACTGCACGCGCAGGACACGGATCAACTGCAAAACGCGGTTCCCGACCAGTTACCCGCCCCGCCGATTCCGATCCAAAAAGACACCCAAGCCAAACCGCCCGCGGTGGACCACCAAGCCGCTCCGGTTGAGTTGCCCAAACCGGCACCCCAGGACAGCGTGGTATCGCGATTGATCGCCCAGTTGATGCCGAGTGAACACGTCTCGGGCAAAGCACTCGACGACTCGATCAGCGCACACGCTTTGAAGCTCTACATCCAAACCCTCGATCCACTGAAGCTTTACTTTTTACAGAGCGATATCGACCAATTCGAACGCTACTCGACCGTCGTCGACGATCACGTCCGGGCGGGGAACCTCGACCTCGCGTACTACATTTTTGAACGTTTTACCCAACGTGTCGATCAACGTGTGGCGAAAATCCGCGAACTGCTCCAGGGCGAGTTTGATTTCACCATCGACGAGAAAGTCGTCATCGATCGCAAAGCGGCCCAATACGCTCACAACGATGCCGAAGCGACCGATCGCTGGAGGCGGCAGTTGAAACTTTCGCTGCTCGACCTCAAAGATTCCGACGAACCGGTCGTCGGAAAGGAAGCACGCGATCAGTTGATGCGTCGCTACGACCGCTACGCCAATCGCTGGAGATCGACCAGCAGCGACGATATTCTCGAAATGTTTTTGACGTCGGTAACCAATAGCTACGATCCCCATTCGACGTACATGTCGCCGGCAACGCTCGACGATTTCAATATCAGCATGGCCCTCAATCTCGATGGGATTGGCGCGTCACTCGGCGAGAAAGACGGCACCACGCAGGTCAAGGCGATCATCCCCGGTGGCGCCGCTGATTTGCACGGCAAACTCAAACCCGATGACTCGATCGTTTCGGTTGGCCAAGGTAAAGACGGCGAGATGGTCGACATCGTCGAGATGCCGCTCAAAGATGTTGTCAAACTGATCCGCGGTAAAGCGGGTTCTACGGTTCGTCTGGGGGTTCGCCCCGCCGGTACTGGGAACGTCGAGATCATGCAGATCGTTCGTGCCCACATCGAACTGACAGCCTCGGCCGCTCGCGGCGAAGTCATGGAACACCAAATCCCAGGCCAACCCGGCAAACTCAAGATCGGCTATCTCAACCTGCCCAGCTTCTACATGGATATGGAGGGTGCCCGACGTAACGATCCCGACTACCGCAGCAGCACTCGCGATGTCGCCAAAATTTTGGAGGACTTTAAGCAGCAGAACGTGGACGGCGTCGTGCTCGACCTCAGCCGCAATGGAGGCGGTTCACTGACCGAAGCGATCAGTTTGACTGGATTGTTCATTGACCAAGGCCCGGTCGTGCAAGTCAAAGACGCCAATGGATCGGTGCAAAAATACGATGACGATCATCCCGGCACGACGTGGGATGGACCGCTCGTGGTGCTGACGAGCAAGCTCAGTGCGAGTGCCAGTGAAATTCTGGCCGGTGCGATCAAGGATTACCATCGCGGTATCATCGTCGGTGACCCCCAGACGCACGGCAAAGGCACCGTGCAAACTCTGATGGACATCGGTCAATCACTATTCCAAATCCGGCGTGCCAATTACGGTGCCTTGAAAGTGACCCTGCAGCAGTTCTACCTGCCCGACGGCGAGAGCACCCAACTCGATGGCGTCGCGGCCGATATCATTCTGCCGAGCGTGATTAGCAAGATGCCCGTGGCCGAAGGCGATCTGGAATACGCACTTGCCCATGACAGCATCAATCCCACCAAGCACGATCTGTACCGCATGGTGCCGACGGATCTCGTTAATTCACTGCGTGCCAACTCCCAGGAACGCATCGCGTCGAACAAGGAGTTCAGCGAATTGATGCGGCGCATCGGTTTGTATGTCGAACAAAAAGACCTCAAGACGATCTCGCTCAATGAAGAGAAATTCATGCAACGTCGTGCTGAGATGAAAGCTCAGAAGGACGAACAAGAAAAGGAAATCGAGTCGCAGATCGGTAGCGAAGAAGTCTACCACGACTCGTTCTACAACGAGGAAGTGCTGAATATTGCCCAGCAATACATTGAGGGTTTGCGAGCCCAAAATTTGGCGCGGGCGAATTGAACCGGAGTGAGCGGATGTTCCCGTACCTCCGCCCGCTCTTCGGTGCCATCGCGATGTTGATCTGCTCGGCCCCACTGCGGGCCGAGGTCGCCGCGCCGATCCAAGTCAACACGTTTTGGAACATTCGTTTCAGTGCGTCCGCGGACTTACAGGCGGCCAACGCGGGCTTGGCGGATCTCTATGTCCCCACCCTACCAGGCGATTCGATCACGAAGATCGAACGGACTGAAAAAACGGTCGAAATACAACCAACCCAGGTCCCGGTGCGGGTCTCTGGACGGTTGCGGCCGGCGGTCGTCGTGGTCCACGGCGGTGCTTGGTTGGCCGGCAGTAAATGGACGATCAGCGGCTACGCTCAACAGCTCGCCGAGCTGGGCATCTGCGTGCTGAATATCAACTATCGGCTGGCCCCAGATGCCAGATTCCCAGCGCAAGTTGATGATGTTCGCGAAGCGCTGCTGTACCTATCCGACCATGCCCAGGATCTCAGCATTGATCCCGCGCGGATTGGTTTGTTTGGCTATTCGGCCGGTGGACATTTATCGGCGTTGGTCGGTGTGCTCGCGGACGAAACACGCGAAGTGCAAGCCCGTGCGAGCAACTGGCGCGTTTCCGATTCGCGGTGGCCGCGGTTGCCGCATATCGCTGCGGTTTGCGCGGGCGGTCCGCCTTGCGATTTCCAAGTCCTGCCGCTCGACAACGAGGCGCTGTCGTACTTTCTCAAAGGCTCGCGACGGCAGTTTCCTGCACTCTACACGGCCGCGTCCCCGATCGCCCACGTTTCGGCGGGCGATCCGCCAATTCAGTTGATCCATGGTGAAACCGACATGCTCGTGCCGGTTGCCAATAGCCGACATTTTGCCGAAGCGTTGCAAGAAGCCGGCGTCTCGGTGGCGTTGACCGTGATTGAAAAACAAGGTCACATCGTGACGCTGATGCACCCGCAGACTCAGGCTCAAGTCAGCAAGTTCTTCCGAGCACAGTTGCTGGCCCCGCATTAGCCTGGGCCGCGAAAGAGTTGGTCTTGACGAGTGATTCACTTGCGCAACTTTTCCACCACCTCTCCACCAGCTTTGCTGGGGGAGAGCGACCGTACGCTAACCTCGCAAGCGAGTTCGATCAAAAAATTGAAATTTTGATCCGAGTCACCGCTTCAGGCGCAGCACAGAGCGACGCAGGGGACTCGATTTTCGGCCCGACTGCGATTA
>JBDNIG010000244.1:0-4608 GCA_041688415.1 Rhodopirellula sp.
GCACTTTGCATCGTCAATCAATCGCTGAATCGAAATCGTCATCCGTGACCCTCCAGAAGTTGCTCAAATACCCTTCGCCTCCCAGTCTAACGTCAGTCGGGGCAACAGACCAGATCAACCCGGAACCGGGGATGAGCCTTCTTGCATTACATTGTCCGTGTTTAGGTATTTCAACAGTCTCCTTCGAGGGAGAGGGGGCAGCTACAACGGGGAGGTAGTGGCTAGGATAACCTAGCCACTGCTTGACCCGCTCGTCGGCTGAACTGCCGGGATGCAAGTCGGCAGAGGTTCGGATTGAGGATCGGCTCACCGCCGAGGATTGCAAATTACTTGGGGCAGTGCGTCCTCGGCAGCGTCATATACGCGATGCTCGAAGTTGCCAGCATTTAGATCATGCCATCTTCGGTGTTCTTCGGCCACGAGGAAACAGCCAGGCAACTGCAAGCCGTCGAGACGGGAGCGTGGAAGCGAATTGCGGGGCTGGGTGCCACTTCGCTTCCTTGCCACGATGAGGTGTCACTACGAAACGAGTTCGTTCAGGACGCGAGCCGTCTCGACGCCGGTGAGTCGAATGTCGAGTCCTTGGAAAGGGACCGACAATCGCTCGTGATCGAGTCCGAGTTGATGGAGGATTGTGGCATGGATATCTCGGACGTGACAGGGTTTGTCGATCGGTCCGAACCCGAACTCATCGGTCTCGCCGTAAACGGTGCCCGGTTTGAATCCACCGCCCGCAAACCACATCGTGAAGGCATCGATATGATGGTTTCGACCCGTGTTCTGGCGGACTTCCCCCATCGGGGTCCGTCCGAATTCGCCTCCCCAGATCACCAGCGTCTCGTCAAGCATCCCGCGTTTTTTCAAATCCGCGATCAATGCCGCCGTTGATCGGTCAATTTCTTTGCAGATCGCGGGCAAGTGCGTTTCCAGGTTTTCGGTGGGACCGCCGTGATGGTCCCAGTTCGTATGGTAGAGCTGGACAAACCGCACACCCCGCTCGACCAGCCGGCGGGCTAGCAAGCAATTTCTCGCGTAACTGGTTTCATTCGGATCCTTGATCCCGTACTGTGAGAACGTGGCCGCCGACTCGTCACTCGTGTCCATCAACTCCGGCGCACTGGACTGCATTCGGTACGCCATCTCATAGGCGCTGATCCGAGTGGCAATCTCCTGGTCACCCGTCTCGACCAATCGCTTCAAATTGAGCTTATTGAGCGTATCGATGAGTTTGCGTTGTTCCGCGTCGGTAATCTCGCCGGGCGTGGATAGATTGAGGATGGCGTCGCCCTGATTCCGCAGGGGAACGCCTTGGTAGGTGGTCGGCAGTACACCGCTATTCCATAGGGTTGCCCCGCCCCTCGGGCCGCGCGGACCGCTTTGCAGCACCACAAATCCGGGCAGGTTATCGCATTCGCTGCCGAGTCCGTAGGTGGTCCAGGCGCCGAGACTCGGGCGTCCAAACAATCCCGTGCCCGTATTCATGAACAACTTCGCCGGCGCGTGATTAAACAGATCCGTACTGCATGTTTTCACAATGCTCAACTCATCGATCATTTGAGCACAATGCGGCATGTAATCGCTGACCCAGGTCCCGTTTTCACCGTACTGTTGAAATTTAGGAATGAATCCGAGCAGGTCCGTTTTGTGGCTGGTTCCCATAAAGGCGAACCGTTTCCCTTCGACAAAACTCTGCGGGATCGGCTGGCCATTGAGTTCATTGAGTTTGGGTTTGTAGTCAAACGTCTCAAACTGGGAAGGCCCACCAGCCATGAACAGATAAATCACGTTCTTCGCTTTGGCGGGGAAGTGCGCAACGCGAGGTTGGAGCGGATTGGTCATCTCAGTGGCCGCAGACTCAGCACATAGCTCGCGATCGGACAACAGCGTGGCCAACGCAATCGATCCAATCCCCATCGAGCATTGACTGAAGAAGTGCCGCCGCGTGGATGCCCGGAGATGCTGGTCGCGGCGAAGTGACTGGTCGCGGCGAAGTGACTGGTCGTTTTGATTCATGAGTTTACTCCCGGTTAATGGTTTCATCCAAGTTCAATAAAGCACGCGCAGCACCGAGTGAGCTGAGCTGACTTAACAGTTCCAGTTCCTCGTCGCTGGGTCGACGTGACGTGCAGCTTTCAAACGCCACCGCGATGCCTTCGGTTTCAATTCGCTTTTTCAACGCCTGGGCAAATTCAAAAAAGGCGAGATCGTTCAACAGGGTTAGCGCTTGGAGGGGCGTGTTGCTGCGGAGCCGCCGCGTGCAGCTCACAAGACCATCGGGGGCGTCAAAAACACTGAGCGAAGGAGGCGGGGTGACGCGGTACACGAACGTGTAGAGTCCTCGTCGGTAACGATCCGCACCGTGGCTGGTCCGCCATGCCCGTTGGACTTGTCCAAGGCTCATGACGCCATCGGGGATCGGCGGAAAGACCGGCGGCCCGCCCATCTTCGGCGAGAACAATCCGCTGGCCACCAACGCCACATCACGTACAATTTCAGCATCCAGTCGTAGGCGATTTTGACGTCCGAGTAACTCGTTCATCGGATCATGCTCCTGCAAGTCCGCACGCACCGTCGAGCTTTGTCGATAGGTTCCCGAACTCACAATGCGCCGGTGCAGTTCCTTAAGACTCCATCCGTTTCGCTGCAACTCGTTCGCCAGCCAATCGAGCAAGTGCGGGTGCGTCGGTGAGGTTCCCTGCAGCCCAAAATCGTTCTCCGTCTCGACCAATCCACGCCCGAAGTACTGTTGCCAAACTCGATTCGCAATCACGCGAGCGGTAAGTGGATTCTCCGGTGAAACGATCCAACGGGCCAAGTCCAGTCGATTGGGCGGATTGCTCTGGGGTTGCATCGGAGGCAGCACCGCGGGCGTTTGCGGTTGCACTTCCTCATCGGGACGCGTGAAGTCACCCTTAATGAAAACATGGGATTGACGTGGCTTGGATCGCTCGGCGAGCACCATCGTGGAAACGCCCCGGCCAAGTTGCTTGGCAATCTTGCGTTCCCGCTTGACCCACTCGTCCATGGGTGAGTCGCTCGGCAGCACGCCACTGGCGACTGCAATCGCAATTTCCTGCGTGAGTTTGCGTTTCTTTGCTGGCACCGCCAGCGTTTTGATAGTCGCTTTGGAGAGCGATTTCTGGATTTCCGGATCGAGCGACGCTTCCCACTTGGCAATCTCGCCCGCATACTCGCTGAGGAGTTTCTGCTCTTGACCTGCAAGCTTTTTTTGTTCGGCGACCAGGGAGGGGGCATCGACGTCACTCGGATAGACCTTGATCGACGGTTCGCTTTGATTGTTGAAAAACGCGAAAAATTGATAAAATTCCTTCTGCGTCAACGGATCGAACTTGTGGTCGTGGCACTGAGCACAGCCGATCGTCATCCCCAGCCACACCGTGCCGGTGGTGCCGACGCGATCGATGATACTATCGATGCGGAACTGCTCGGGATCGATACCACCTTCTTGATTGATGGGGGTATTTCGGTGAAATCCCGTAGCAATCCGTTGGTCTTGCGTCGCCTGGGGCAGCAAATCGCCAGCGAGTTGTTCAATCGTGAACTCGTCAAAGGGCATGTCGGCGTTAAGAGCTTGAACGACCCAATCGCGGTACTTCCATATTTTTCGCGGGGCGTCGATGGAGTACCCGTTGCTGTCGGCATAACGAGCCTGGTCGAGCCACCATCGCCCCCAACGTTCACCATAATGGGGACTGGCGAGCAATCGTTCGACGAGTGCGTCGTACGCGGCATCGAAATCCACCGCCGACTCCTTTCGAAAGGAGTCGATCTCCTCGACCGTGGGCGGCAATCCGACTAAATCGAGACTCACGCGGCGAATCAGCGTTTCCGGTTTCGCCTGCTTCGACGCGGTGAGATTCTCACTAGCGAGCTTCGCCTGAATGAAGGAATCGATCGGATGGGTCGAGTCAGATACTCCGCTTTGCGGCACCTCCACATCGCCTAACGGCACGAATGCCCAGTGCGTTTGGTACTCGGCCCCCTGTTCGATCCATTTCTCGATTTTCTCGATCTGAGTGCCAGTGAGCTCGTGGCCGGTTTTTGGCGGCGGCATTCGCATGTCTTCATCGTCGCTACGGAGCCGGTCCATCAACGGACTAGCGGCGGCGTCACCTGGGACGATCGCCCCGCCTTCCTCCACGGCCCCGACGCGACTATCCAGTCGCAGGTCCGCTTCGCGAGCCCCCGCGTCGAAGCCATGACACGCAAAGCAATTTTCAGCCAAGATCGGGCGAACTTCACGGTCAAAGCTAACCTCGTTGGCCACCGTGAATGAACCGAGCAGCAAGACGATAATGAGTGGAGTCAGCGGGCGAATCATTAGCTCATTGGAGGAATGGGAACAAAACTTTAATTACTCATCATACCCGTTTGGCTAGATGCCCGCACTGGAAAATCCAAAACTTCGCCAGCCGCCAGCCCGCTCCGCGCGTCCTGTCAGTTACTCACAAGTCAAATTACGCCGAAGGCGTTGCAGCCATTAGCCGGTGGTCGAGCGTAGCGAACACCACCGGAGAAAGAAAACAACGACCGATTTGACCCCGAAGGTGGTCACAGCCCGACCACCGTGGTCGCTGCGACTCCCTA
>JBDNIG010000245.1:0-6672 GCA_041688415.1 Rhodopirellula sp.
ACGACTAGCCATCGACTTTGGCCTTCAGCGGAGGTGCGACTGCGGTAACAACGTCGTGTTGAGCGTCGGTGATGAAGGGAAACGCAGGCCAGCTATTGAGCTCCGAAATCCTCACTTCCGTGTGCCGACCGCGTCCCGTCGTTGGGAAGGCAATATCGGCTGCGCCGCTACTGGCAAGGTGCAGTAAGACACGGCGGAGTCCGAGAACCTGTGCATGAGTGGAAATTCCAAGCGCGAGAACCGGGAGATCCTATCGGCCCGAAGGCAGAGGGACACGAGGAGGCAGAGGGGCACAGCACTTTTGCGAGGAATTTGACTTTTCCCAGCCGAGGGGTAGGATGATTTTGACGCTTGCATCAAAATTTCCTGAAAATGCGAGGTGGGTGATGACTCGAATGGCACGCTGTGAAAATTTTGATCCAGATGAGGTGGCCATCGCCCATGTCTACACTCGCGCCTGCCGCAGGTGTTTTATACTGGGCGATGATCCGGTCTCCGGTAAGAACTTCGACCACCGGAAGGTCTGGATCGAAGAGTATTTGAAACAATTCGCCGCCTTTTTCGGGATCGACTTGATTGGCTTCTCGATTTTGTCAAATCATTTTCACTTGATCCTGCGCTCGCGCCCCGACGTCGTCGCGGCATGGAGAAGTCCATCGCAGGGTGTCCGATCAAACGCGAGGAAATCCGCAATCGACTGAGTAGTTTCAGTTGGTGGATGCGGTTGCTGTGCCAGCGGGTGGCGATGGCGGAAACTCTGGAGCAGAGCGATCATACTTCGGTGCAGCGCAGGATCGAGGGGCTGGCGGAGGAATCGTCGCTCGCCAACGCGTCCGGTGATGACGCGGACAGCGAGGGTGGGGAGGCTCACACGGGCGGAGTCGTCGGTCGACGATGCGCCGCGATGGGTTTCTGTCTCCGGTGAGGATTGACGAGCAGTCCGATCCGGTCGGACCGTGTGCGAGTGAGTCTGACACACGTTGTAGCGGCAAGGGATTTTGGCGATGCCGCTGGAGGATTACTTGGCGCTGCTGGACTGGACGGCCAGGCACACCGCCCCTGGTAAACGCGGCCGCACCCCTGCGGGTGTGCCACCGATTCTGGTCCGGCTCGGCCTGGACACGGCGATTTGGTGTGAACTGGTGAGCGATTTTGGGCGATTGTTTTGTAGCGTGGCGGGTCGCCCCGAGTGTGTCGACTCGATGCGTTCTCACCGGACCCACCGCCGCAACCACCTTCGCCGCCGCGCCCGCGAGCTGCTAACGACGAGCGGTTAGCAAATCTCGCTGACCGTAGTGTGCAAATATCCGTTGGTGGGAACCGAAGTACAAGGAGTGCGCGCTGAGGTCGGTTTGCCAAGTCCAAACCGAGGCGCGAATCTCCAGGGGCGAGCCCCGATGGCACTTCGGTCGCGTCGAACCCACACATCGTTCAAGTGAGCCAGTGTCGGCTAGCTTGACAAAGTGCTCGGTCCCTATCCTCCGGCTCCGGCTATCCTCCGGTAAATTGGCGATCGAGTCAGTGACATGGTTCGTCCAGCGGGCGAGGTCGGCACATCTCGTTTGCCAGATCTGGCTGGTGGCCGATGGTGCCTAAGTTGCACGACACCTCTTGAAAGCAATGACGGATTCAGGAGTCAAGCGCGCCAATTCGCCTCAGAGAGGTCGGTGTCGGTAGCGTGGGGCGTGAGTGCCGAGAACCAACTTCAATCGTCATGGGTCACAACATTGACGCACTCGAGGGCCGTCGCGCGGAGTTTCTTTTTCAACCAGGCGAGACTAACGTCGAGCGTTTGTGCATAGCCGACGTCGAACCTCGGACGCATCGCGGCGACTTGCACGCCGAGCACGAGACCGCCGGCGACCAACACGCCACCACTGCTGCCGGGACCGAACGGTGAACCGGAGTCGTCCTTTTTTGACGTGCGATCGTACGCGACGATGTGTTGCAGACGACCCAGGGTTGGGATCGAGAGCGTTGGATAGAACACCTGCCACGTCCATGGCACGACCACCGCATCGCCGACGAATTTACCGGTTGTACCGGTAGTCGTCCAGTTGCTGAGGTCTTGCCCGGAGACAACCGTCAGGGGTGGGAGTCCGATCTCGGGGACGAAACCGCTCAGCCACAAGCGATCCCAGCCTGTCTCAACGATGGCAATATCGGGGCCGCCAGGGATGCGGCCGCGCGCCGCGACACGGGAGCGAATTGCGTCGGGGCCGTCACCGCAGGCCGCCACTCGGCGCACCGCTGCCCGCGTATGACTATCCTGATCGCCTCGGCCCACGAACAGATGCGAAACCGTCATCAATCCCCAACGCCACCTCGGATCGTCCGGCTTGTGCTTATCCGGACGCGGCGGTGTGGGCCGAACGGTTGTCCAACGCACCACCGCGGATGTCGTCGCTCGCTCATCCTCGGTGGAAATAGCAACGCCCGTCGATACCACTTCACCGATTTGCCGGACTTGAGTCGGCAGATCCAGTTCACGGTACGTCTCGGTCGACCGGTCGAGTAAACGTACCGGCTCGACCGGTTCAATTCGCTTCGACCGCGAGACACGCTTTCGTTTCCGCACGACATCAAAGTGCGCCTGGATCATCGACTCGCTCGCTCTACAATGCTGCACCGGAGAAAACCCGACCGAGCGAATGTTTTCGGCATCGCGACTGACCACTCGTCGCAGCAACGTTTGCTGTAAACGACGCAGGCAATCCAGTGACAGCGGTGCCGGCTTCCTGTTCACAGCACGTCGTCACTTTCGATTTGCACGACGAACATGTCGAGGCTTGGAAAACTGCCTCGCAACCAGTCATCGATGGCTGCACGGATTGGCGTCGACGGGATATCCGGTGGGATCAAGACACGAACGTTCATGGAATCATCATTGGACGTCGCGTTGACGGCGTTCACATTCATCCCGAGGTCGATCAAGTGCGCACGCAGGCGAGTTTCTAGCCCAACTGCGTCCGGCGCCCCCGATGGCGTGGCCATTTCGTTGGGCTGATTCGCTTGAGCTTGCGTGGATTGCTTTTCACTGATTGCAAGTGCTGAAACCGCGGGCGTGACCGCCATCACGTCGAGTGGCTGGAAGACCATTTCACCCCCGGCGAACGTCAACCCGTAGAGCGAACCGGCGGGATGTTGGCCGCACGCGCCGGGATCTTGGCACGAGGCGTGCGAGTGACCGTCCATTTCAATCGGGCATCCGGCAAATGGCATGAAGCCGAGATACCGAAATCCGTAGAGCCGCTTGACGTTGCACTGGTCACGCCCGACGACGGATTCGTAAAAACCAATGGGCACGTTGCGCGCCGGCACGGTGAACGAGACGTTTTCTGCGGCACGCTCGTTCGCAGACGTCGGGATCAAACCACCGGCGGCGCTGAGCAGGCTGCCCATGGCTTTGACGTTTTCATCCGTTTGGCTATCGAGTTCCTGGCTGATCTCGGTCAGATTCCAACCGTCTTCGAGCTTGATGCCGACGTCGGCGATCCCCAATCCGCTGCGGACGCTGATCGAATACTCTTCGCTGAAGTCGGGCAGGTAGACCAGTGAGATTCGCACCAACCCCGGTGCAATTTTGGACTCCGTTTTACTGACGGCGATCTCAGCCGGTTCAATCTTCAGGTACGGCTTCGGGCGATAGTAGCGAATGCCGCGATCGTGATCGTCCGGGCTCTTGCGAACCAAGACCTTGGGTGTGCAGCCGATTGCTCCAACCAGCGAGGTCAATACGAGCAGCGCCGACAGCACCGGCCAACGCCGTCGGGAGAAAAATGTTCCAGTGTCCACGGTTGCTTCCGGGGTGAGCGAGTAATGATTGTAATCCTTCCATCGGTCGGGCCGATTAAGCGTGGCCAATCCCCTCGCCAGGACGGGGGTTAGGTGGTTTGCGTAGGATATGCTCTCGAGCAACTTTTTTTCACCAAACGAGGGAGGAGACTGAGATTGGTGAAGTGAGCCGTGATTGTTGGCTGGATTGCGGGTACAATCGAGCGAGCTTGGTCGATGTTTGCTGGCATCGCACAGCCGAGTGACCACGATGGTTCGTGACTTCCGTTTCCTCGCTTTTCTTTGTGCCGCATGACCCGTTGCTTCTTCGTTTGTTTGTTTCTCGTTGCGGGTAGCGTTGTTGCCCAAGAGAATCCCTTGACTGGCGACGCGCCACCTGAACTGTCGACTGAGGAACAGGAGATTCATCAGTTCTTTGCTGATTACGAATCAGCGACGAGTGCCGAATCGGCTTCCGAGCAAACCCAATTTTTTGACTTTGACGAGATCACGCGAGATGTCGTTGACCAATCGGGGGTTGCTGTACCGCTGGCGATGCAGAAGCAATTAGCAGCGGTGATGCGGGGGCAAGTCGAAAAGCAATTGGAATTGCTCGACGCGCCGTGGACTCGGCACCGCATCGTGAAGATCGAGTTTTCCGAAGACAAATCAGTCGCGGATGTCTTCGTGCGGAGTTGGTCCAATGAACTGGGGACCTCGCGCGAATCGTACCTGCTCAAGCAGGTCGATGACGAGTGGCGGATCTGCGACGTCAAGCAGCTATCGATCGGCGTCTCCACGGTGGCATTATCTGCCCTGGGGCTGCGTGACACCATGCAGAGCAGCAGCGCCAATGAACTGGTTTACGGAATGCAGCAGCTCACGCTTTGCGCGAACGAGTGTGCGACGGGAAATGTCTACGCCGCGATGGAGCACATCGACGCCATCTTGGGATATCCCATTCCCGAAAGTATGCAAACACTGCGATGGACCCAGTCAGCGGTCGTTCACGGGGCGATCGATCCCGAGAAAACCATCGAGGCACTCGATAAGGCGGACGCATTCGGCGAATCCACGTTGCTCGCCGATTACCTGCGTGGCGTCGCCTACTCGGAACTCGGCAGATATGAGGTCGCCGTCGATCATCTCCGCGCCTACGTGAATCACTTCGGCGCCGACGCCGATGCTTACTATTCGCTCGGCTACGCACTCGAACAGCTCGGCCGCTCCGACGAGGCGATCGACGCCTACAAAGCGGCGCTCGCTGACACGCCGGAATCGATCGAAAATGTCGGCGCCCTGGGCTTGGCTTTGCCGGACACGAGAAAAAGCGAATTCACGGACTTCTACCGCAACCTACCCGACCCGATCGGTTCGTTTGAGCAGCTCGGTGATGGCTTCGTATACGATTCCGACGCCGCGGGGCTACGGACCTTGATCGACGCGACCATCGCCATCGATTCCGATGCCGACTTCCTCGACTATTATCGCGCCAAGCTGGAACAACTTCGCGGCAATCACCTTGCCGCGTTTGATGCGTTGGAAACGAGTCTTGGGAAGATGGATGACGACGCCGTCGGTCGAACGTGGAGCGAGTACGCCTTATGTGACGCCGCCCGGCGCTGTGACCGCGTCGAGGAGGCCTACGCGATTTGCACGGACAAAGCTCAAGCGATCGAGACACTGGCCGACCGCACCGACATCAACGGTGAACTGTTGCCGCAGGCCGCTTCCGATGAGACGATCGACGCGCTGTTGGCCAAGTACCTGGCCGAACACGAGAACGATTTTGATGCTTCGATGCTCGTCGGCAGATCGCGTCTGGGGCGGGAGGAATACGACGCTGCGCGTGAGTGTTTCGTCAAAGCGTTGGCATCGACTGACGATTCGGATCAGCACAACGAGGCGCTTGGATATTGCGTGGATTGCTACGTCGCTCTGGACCGACCGCTCGATGCCTACGAGGAATTGGAACCAAAATCGGATGTCGTCGACCTGCTCGAGTACGCGCTCGATGACGAGGAAGTCTTTCAAAAGATTGTGGAGCGATTCCGCGCCGACGAACCTGAATCCCTTCGATTCCTGTGGGACGGGTTGGACGAACTGCTCGAAAGCGGCGAATATCAAACGGGCCTCGACCGCGTCAACCGGGCGCTAGCGGTGGTCGAGCATTCGGACGACGAGCAATGGTTGAAAGAGTATTTACAAAAGGAGCGTGCTCGTTTTCTGATTGGTCTGAAACGTTACGACGATGCGATCCTGGCCGCCCACTCCGCCGGTGACGGCGCTCGCGACTTCCTGCGTGCGTTGATCTACGCCGCCAAGGGAAAACGGCAGCAATTCATCGCCGCTTATGAAAGGTGCCTCGGGGCGGACAACACGTATTTGCTCGACGAGTTCGCCTCCGCTCCTGAAATTCCCGAGGGCTGGCTACCCGAACCACCGCAGCCCGGCACCGAGCGTTATTCGCCATACACTCAGGTCCGCCGAGTGGTCCTGCTGCTCGACGAACCGTGCCCCGTCAACGCGAGCCGCGTCATCGAAGCATCACGTTCGATGGGCGAGCCGCTGTATGCGATCGACCGCCGACAGATGACGGCAGAAGAAGATGATTATGTTTTCCAGGCCAACGACGACAGCGTGATCGTGGCGACTGACAAGTGCCGGTACTTCATCCAGGCCGGTAGCGGCCCGTACCTGCACGATGCCGATCTACTCGCGGCCGACTTGGACGCGGATGAAGAACTCAGCAAGTTGATCGGCCGACATTCCGCGTGGATGTCGATCGACATTTTCAAGTGGCCTCAGGGCATCGATCAAGAGGAGACCCGCGCGATTCCGACGTTCGCATCGAAGCGACTCGCCGAGTTCGCCCGCCATCTCTCTGGCAAGAAAGTG
>JBDNIG010000246.1:0-2663 GCA_041688415.1 Rhodopirellula sp.
CCCCACTGGAACGGCCGGTCGTAAATCCCTTCACCCGGTTTACTGTATTCGCCGTAACGTTTGGTTTCGGAAACCATGGGGCGAATTTGCTGCGAGTGGCAGTTGTAACAGCCTTCGGAGACATAAATGTGGCGTCCGGCCAATTCCAACGGCGTGTACGGCTTGACCGTTGCAATTGTCGGTACGTTGTTGCGAATCAGGAACGCGGGAATTGCCTCAAACAACGTTGCCAGGATCACGGCCAAGGTTACCAAAACGGTGAACTTCACCGGCAAGCGTTCCCAGCGGCGGTGCCAGCCCATCCAGGCAAACGACTCGACTTTCTTAGCGACTTCGAGCACGGCCACCCCTTCGAGTGGGCTTTCGCGTTCCTTCCCGGGAGGATGATAGTCTTCGCTCAATCGGGGCGCCGAAATCACCGGCTCTTCATACTCTGACGGCCGATGTACCCAAGTCATCAACGCGTTGACGCAGAGCATCACGACGCCGCTGAAGTACATCAGTCCGCCGCCCACTCGCAACCACCAGAGCGGCACGATCGACTGCGTCGTTTCGATGAAGTCCGGGTACATCAAGTGCCCCGTCTCGTCCATCGCACGCCACATCCAGCCCTGCATCAAACCCGCCGCATAGATCGGGACAATGTACAGGAGGATGCCAAGGGTACCGACCCAAAAGTGCCAGCTAACGAGTTTCTCGTTCCAGATTTTCGTTTGGAAGATCCGCGGCATCAGCCAGTACAGCATACCGAACGCCATGAACCCGTTCCACCCCAGTGCACCGGCGTGCACGTGAGCGATCGTCCAGTCGGTGTAGTGCGTGAACGCATTGATCGATTTGACCGACAGCACCGGGCCTTCGAACGTGGCCATCCCGTAGAAGGTGACGCCGACGACATAAAATTTCAGCACCGGATCGACTGCGACCTTATGCCATGCTCCACGCAACGTCAGCAAGCCGTTGAGCATCCCACCCCAACTCGGCATCCACAACATCACACTGAACAGCATCCCCAGCGTACTGGCCCATTCCGGCAGCGAGGTGTAGTGCAAGTGGTGCGGACCGGCCCAGATATAAATAAATACCAGCGACCAGAAGTGGATGATGCTCAACCGATAACTGAACACCGGTCGCTCGGCCGCTTTGGGCAGGAAGTAGTACATCAACCCCAGGAACGTGGTCGTCAAAAAGAACGCGACCGCATTGTGGCCGTACCACCACTGCATGAACGCGTCTTGCACGCCCGCGTAGATTGGCATGCTCGCCCACATGCCGATCGGCACGACTAAATTATTAAAAATGTGCAGCAACGCGACCGTGACAATCGTGGCGATGTAAAACCACAATGCCACGTACATGTGCCGTTCACGGCGATGGATCAACGTCATCAAGAAGTTGCCACCAAAGATGAACAACCACACGATCGCGATGAGAATGTCGATCGGCCACTCGAGTTCGGCGTATTCCTTGCTCTGCGTGATCCCCAGTGGCAGCGTGATCGCGGCGAGCACGATGATCAGTTGCCAACCCCAGAAGTGCATGCGGCTGAGCGCATCGCTCCACATCCGCGCCTTGCACAATCGCTGGGTGCTGTAATAGACGGCGGCAAAGATCGCGTTGCCCGCGAACGCGAAAACGGCGGCGTTGGTATGCAGCGGCCGCAGTCTCGCAAAGTTGATCCACTCCAGGCCCCCTGAAATATTCGGCAATACCAACAGCACGGCCACGGTCAGCCCGACGAAGGTGGCTACCAGCGCCCACACGATCGTCGCGGTCGCAAACATCCGCACGATCGAATCATCGTAAGAGAACTGTTCCATACGCCCCGCATCGGTCGAAACCTGGCTGTCGCCAGATCCGCCCTGCGGGACATCGGTCGACGTCACTGTCGCCATTTTTTTCCTCGGTTTCGAAACGAACGAAAGCGTCCTAAAAGACGCCTTGATACTGGGTCGCGATAAATCTCGCTACGCGAATGCAGAATTCTAGCAGATAGATTCGCCATCGTGGTAGTCACACGGTCAATTCGCCGCAGGTGTTTCCCCATTTATTGAATCGCTCGCATGATTTCCAGGGGTCTGAACATCGCTGCCACCACGCACCTTTAAGAATCCAGAGATGCCTACGATGATCGCGGCTAAAACCACAATCACGCTCAGCCACTTTTTCCGGTTCGCACGCATGCCCTCCGTCCCGGCACTCTTGCCGACCAGTACCGAGGCGAAAAAGAAAATCACAAACGCCAGCAGAATCTTGGTCCCCAACAAACCGTGGTATAGCCCGTCGCCTTGGTGCGCCGGCATGGCCCGGAAATAGTTGTAGAAACCACTGAGCAAAAACAGCACGATGCCCCCGTGGATGAACCGCTTCCAACGCCCGTTGATCGCGGCGGCGAATTGCTGCCGAGCATCCTCCGAAAGTGTCTTGACCGAGGGCAGCAACACACACAGCGTGAACACGCTGCCGCCGACCAATGTGATCGCCGTGGCGATGTGAACGATTCGGGAAATGGTGTCGAGGAATTGCATCGTGTTTCCTGTTTGGATTTTCGGTAGGTTTTGATGATAGCGGAACGACGCGCGCGGGCCTGTCGTTCTAGTCGTTTTTACGAAATTAGCGTGTAAGTCATAACCCGACGCGTAAGCGAGGGATGCAACCTGGTC
>JBDNIG010000247.1:0-4761 GCA_041688415.1 Rhodopirellula sp.
ACGCCGACCCACCAAACGTATGTGTCCGGTTTTTCCAAGAAAATGGTGGGTCTGCATGGCTGACGCCATTTGACCCACCCTACTTTATTTGACCCACCCTACTTTATTTAGCCCGCCCCAGTAATGAAGCGGGTCATTGAATAATAATGGGTATGTTGATACGAGTTCGATTCACCCACTTCCTTCCCAAACACTTTGGCGCGCGTTGAACGCAACGCATCGCACTCCAAGATGATGAAAAGTGGTACGTCTAGAGGCTGGGCTTGCCGCCAGTGAACGAGACATCGAAACACCTGCCCCGGCTGGAACGGAAGACCGACCAACTCGCAGGTCACCCGGCGGAAACGCACCGCATCTCGCGCGACCGACAGGGCATAAATTCCGCCAGCAACGGCAAAGACGATGAATCCCGCAAAAACCAGTGCCAGCCCGAACTTTTCAATCGTGCTTTCCGCAGCATTTCGGTCTAGCATAAACAGAATCGCGCCACCCACCGTCAAGGTAATAACGCTCAGTGCGATCCCCGCATAGGCAAACGCGCGAGAAGTAAGGAGATGATCGCTCCTGCCGCTCGCCCAGTCGCTACGATGCCGCCACGGTTGCCCCGGATATTTTTCCTGCAGACGATGCTCACGACGTCCATCCCGCCACGTCACCCATAGGAACGAAAGCAACAAGACCGCCACCGGACCGAACACTCCTAAAACGATGAACGGGCCCAAGACTTCTTTCCATTCGCGTGCTAGTACATCGGCCCGTAAGCCAAAAAACCGTATCAGCTGGGCGATCAATACGGCGCCAGCAATCACTGCGAAGCCACCGCCGATTACCGCAATCGGCCACCACTGGCGAACCAACTCGAGCACGCCGTACTCATCCGCCTTCCAATCGGCTCGCGTCTCGGTGGTGCGCGAATTTCGGGACATGTCAACTCAAAGACCGAATGAGTGGCGTAAGCTTCCAGCTTGCGATTGAGTTTCCAGCTTGCGATTGGCGAAAACGTCGAACAACGAACGATTCTACCAATGCCAGCCCGCGAATGGGCGGTACCGTTTGAGCTTCGATGCGCGTTGGCGTTTCGTACGGATTCATGTTCAAAGCTCTGCAACCACGGACTGACTCACAAAATCAAGCATGGATCGAATTCTCCTATTTCGCATTTTTGTTGCAAGCGAAGAAGCATCGTCCAGTCTCCCCTCTCCGCCGCCTCGGAGATCGTGCGGCTTTTAGATCCTGAACTCCAAAAGCTTTGCGCACTTCACCCTCCCGCGGTTTCGCCGTGGGAGGGTGAAGTGACGTTACGGGTCGCACCCGTCGTGTGATGTTGAAGTACCGTCATTCACCAGATTGAAGCCGTTCCGTATCAGGTTACTCGTGGATGACTATCCATGTGATCTCGCGGCCGGTTCTCGATTGCGATCACGAGCACCGTTTCACGGAACACGAACACGATAAATTCGTTAATCGTCCGCGAACCGAGCTTGCAATTCCGCAATGAGCTCGATCGCGGAGTCACTCGGAGACGCAAGGATCACTTGTCCTTGCGCGTCGTGGACGGTCTTGGCGAACCACAATCCAGTGTCGGTCCCCATCAACAACATGGCGCCCGCGTCCGTGATCATCTGCGTGCTCAGCGCTGCCTCTCGCGTTGTCAGCGATCGATTGCGGGCAATTTCGCGGACGTGGGCTTGCGTGATCCCGGGGAGAACTTGCGTAGCGGGTGCGAAGATGATCTCGCGTCCGAATAACAAAGCAATATTCGCGATGCTGGATTCCGTCCAACTTCCGTCTCCGTCTCGCAGGATGCCGGTGGCGCCCGGGACCAGCGATCCGGCTTGCACGTCGGCGAGGTAGTAGTGCATCCGGCAACGCACCTTGGCTTGCCGTGACCAACTTCCGGCCGCGGGCTGAACGGTATCCGTTAGCACGACGGCTTGGCCGTGCTTCTGCCGCGACTCTGCGGCGGCATGGTCAATCGCATTGAGATGCAGTGCGAGGGTAGCTCTGTCACCGATACGTCGTCCAGGTGTCGCCCACAGCGTGATGCCCACGTCGCCGTGGGATGCCAAGAGTGACGCGTTACTCGCGAGCGATTCATCGATCAGATTGCCCAGCACCACGGCACCCGGCACCCCTTCGATCCGGACCAGGCGCAGCGTGTTTTCAAACCGAGCGAGATGCTCGCTGAGTTGAAACGGCTGGCCCGCGTAGGTGCGCAATCGCTCGACCGCCGTCACGCCTTGGCGAAACCCCAGGTCATCGACCGGGAGGCGGAGTTGCCCGTAAGCGAGCCAGCCATTTTGCTCGATCGATGAGCAGGCGAAATAGGCGAGATGATTTGCGAAATCGTTGCCGGGGCCGGCGGAGTACGTCATGCGGGGCTCTTTTCGCGGGAAGCTTTGGCCCGATGCCAGAGCTTGACGATTGCGGCCATGAGGGACGGACGATTCCGAGGTTTGATGATAGATCGAATCCGCTGGTAAACCCTCCAGAATACTCAGCGACATTCTACTTTGAATCGCAGATAAACCGCAGTTTTTGCCAGATTTGTGGTTTTCGCGGGAGATTCCCACGGCCGGCGCGTGGGCAAAAAGAAATAGCGATGAGCGGACTCGAACCGCTGACCTAAGCCTTATGAAGACTCCGCTCTAACCAACTGAGCTACATCGCCAAAGGATTCACAGTAAAAACTGTACCCTCGTTGACCCAAATGGAGTACGAAAACTCGCTTGGGGTTCGCCGCGAAAACGGGTGTCGTCGTTGCGATGGCGGGAACTTACGACAAATCGGCCCGCTTGAAAAGACGTCCTTTGCTCGGTAATTTGAGATCCTGGTACGAAACGTTTCGGATGTCGCGTTAGGACGGGTTTTCGGTATATTGTTGAATCGGTCGCTACTGGCCATGCTTGGCAAATCGCCCGCCCCATGAATCAAGAGGAAAGTTGGTTGCACACCGAACCGGCTCACAAATCGCCTAAATCGTCCGTTCCGTCATCGCAAAACCAAGCCTCCGGAGGCAAATCCTCGGGCGCACAGTCCGGCGGAGTCGACTCGCAATCCGGCACCGCTGCCGAAACGGCTCTGGCCCGCGGGCACGTGACCGAGCACGGGCGGTTGGGACGCGTTGGCGGGATTCGGATTGCTGGTACCGGCTCGTACGTGCCCGACCACGTCGTGACTAACGAAGACCTCGCGGCCCTGGGGTGTGACAGTGATTGGATCGTTCGCCGCACGGGAATACGGCAGCGCCGGCATGCCGCCGAACATGAATCGACCAGTGACATGTGCTTCGTCGCCGCGGCGCGGTGTTTGGAGAATGCGGGTGTCCCGGCCAGCGACGTGGATCTGGTTTTGGTCGCCACGATCACGCCCGACCACCAGACGCCGTCGACGGCCTGCCAACTGCAAGGCCGATTGGGCATTGCGGCACCCGCGATGGATCTTGCCGTGGCCTGTTCCGGATTCACCTACGCGCTCGTTGTCGCGGCCCAGTTCATTGCGGCCGGGAACGCCAAAAACGTGCTCATCGTCGGTGCGGATCTGATGACGCGCACGGTTGATCCCGACGACAAAAAGACATATCCGTTGTTCGGCGATGCAGCCGCCGCCGTGCTGGTGACCCCCACACCATCGAGCCGCAATGGCAATGCACATAACGTGGGCGATCCCGGACCGGCAGCCGACGGGTTGGTTTCCTATCAACTCGGCAGCGAGGGGATTTGTAGCGAGATGCTCTGCATTCCGGCCGGTGGCAGTCGCCATCAACTGACACCCGCCGCCTACGCGGCGGGCGAACAGTACATGAAGATGGATGGCCGCAACGTATTCAAGTGGGCGGTGCGCGTCGTCGACGAGAGCGCCAAAGATGTGCTGGCCCACGCTGGCGTCTCCTCCGATGAACTCGCCCTGCTGATCCTCCATCAAGCGAACCAGCGAATCATCGACTCGGCAGTGGCGGGGTTAGCGGTCGATCCGTCTCGAGTGTTCGTGAATTTGGATAAATACGGAAACACGTCCGCCGCGAGCATCCCGTTGGCACTCGATGAGGCGGCCCAGGCCGGTCGCTTGCAATCAGGCGACCTCGTCTTGATGAGCGGGTTCGGAGCCGGATTGGCGTGGGGCACGTTGCTACTGCGCTGGTAAGCAAGACGTGGGACAGGCTTCCAGCCAATTGTGATTCCCGTCGACCTAAACTAGGCGTTTGCGAGTCGCGCACGCTTGCGGCGACGCACGGCTGTGGCACCGAGCAAGATTGCCCCCAGCCCGACGATCGATGCCGGTTCGGGGACGGCTGCTAAATTAATGCGAGATATTTGCTCGCCGTTGAACGAATACGAGCCTGGTCCGAGGTTGATTGTTTGGGTGAAGGGCGGCAATCCCACTGGGCTGCTGCTGTTGGCACTAAGAGCGTTGTTGATGGACGTGTTCAAACCGGCTAACAGATTGGTTCCCGTCCCGCCGTCCTGCGTTATTAACTCCACACAGCAATACCAAGATCCAATCCAGTGAGCGGCAAGGCGCTAGCCTGGACCGCTAAATTTTTGGGGTTGCGAGGTGTTTGCAATGCGCAAGTTTGCTTCCGCATCTCTGTCTCGTGCAGGCCAGTCCAGTTCATCCAGTCTCCCCTCTCCCCCGAAGAGGTAGTGCGGCTTTTAAGTATTGAAATCCAAATGCTTTACGCACTTCACCCTCCCGCGGCTTCGCCGTGGGAGGGTCGGTCGGCCCGAGGCCGCCGGGGAGGGCCGACCGAGCAAGCGAACC
>JBDNIG010000248.1:0-3572 GCA_041688415.1 Rhodopirellula sp.
CCGATCGCCAAGAATCTCACGCCCGAACATTTGGCAGAAATTCGCGATCTCATGGGTGGTGAGCCCGGTGATCTGCTGATGTTCTTGGCCGACTCCTGGGAAGTCACTTGCAAGGGTCTGTCGGGACTGCGCAAGCGGCTCGCGGCGGAACTGAAGCTGTATTCGTCCGGTGAGCTGAATTGCAGTTGGGTGACCGAGTTTCCGATGTTCGAGCGAGATGAGCAAAGCGGTCGCTACGTTGCGATGCACCACCCGTTCACGGCACCGCTGGCCGAGGACCTGCCGCATCTCAAGGAATCTCCCGAGAAATGCCGTGCTCAAGCCTACGATCTCGTGATCAACGGCAGTGAGGCGGGCGGGGGCACGATCCGGATCCACGACAGTGAGATTCAGTCGCAAGTGTTTGAATTGCTCGGCATGGATGAGGCGACGGCAAAAGACCGGTTTGGATTCCTGCTCGACGCCCTCCGATTCGGTGCTCCTCCGCACGGCGGGATCGCCTTGGGAATCGACCGCTGGGTGATGTTGTTCGCGGGCCTGGACAATATCCGCGAAGTGATCGCGTTTCCGAAAACGCAGAAGGCTGCCGATTTGATGACCCAGGCACCGGGTGAGGTTGACGCGGCCCAGCTCAACGAGCTGCAGCTCCGCACCGTCTCGGTTAAAACCTAGTTGGGTTGGAAGCCGAGGGGACGATTTGGTAAATAGGGGAGTGATACGATAGAGCAGTCCCGACGCTGGGGCTGCTGATCTCACCCCTCCGGAGACATGTTCCAAGATGATTTACCGTAATTTCACGCTCATGCTCGTCGCGTTGTTCGCATCCGTGTCATCGTTTTGCTCGGCTCAACCGCCGCCGACGCAGGCGGCGGTCGTCGACCCGGCTTCGGATGCCACCAAGGCGGAAGTGACGAACAAGGTGTATTTTGATGTCTCGATCGATGGCAAGCCTGCCGGGCGGGTCGTCATGGGATTGTTTGGCAAGGACGCGCCCAAAACGGCGGAAAATTTCCGTGCGTTGTGCACGGGTGAAAAGGGTGAGGGTAAGTCAGGCGTGCCGCTGGACTACGAGGGCAGCGCTTTTCACCGAGTGATTCCAGGATTCATGTTGCAGGGCGGTGACTTCACCGCCGGCAACGGATCCGGTGGGGAAAGCATCTACGGGCGTACCTTTCCCGACGAAAATTTTAAGTTCGTGCATTCCGCTCCCGGCTTGCTAAGCATGGCCAACGCGGGACCGAATACGAACGGGTCGCAGTTCTTCATTACAACCGTACCTACTCCGCATCTCAACGGTCGTCACGTTGTCTTTGGGCGCGTGATCGATGGCATGGATGTGGTGAAAAAAATTGAGGCTCAAGGTTCGGGCAGTGGTCGCACCCGTAGTTTGATCAAGATTACCGAGGCCGGTGAGGTGAAATCGGACGCGGGTAAATAGCATCAGCATGAAACCAGCAACGATCAGCGAACTCAGGCGTGTGCTCGCACCGTTGCCGCGTGAAGAATTGCTCGATGCCTGTTTGCGATTGGCCAAGTTCAAGGTCGACAACAAAGCGTTGTTGACCTATTTGTTACTGAAATCTGGCGACGAGGCCGCCTACGTCGATGAGGTTTGTGCCGAGATCGAGGAGCAGTTGCCCGCCAAAAGAATCATTCACAAAAAGACGCTGCGAAAGATCATTCGCACGATGGACAAGTGCATTCGCTTTTCCGGCGATAAGGAGACGGAGCTGCAAATCCGGATCCATCTTTGTCGCCAAGTGATCGACCGTGATCTGCAGTGGGGACGCTGCCGGGTGAGCGAAAACATGTATTTCGCCCAGCTCAAGAAGATTGAAAAGGCTCTGGAGAAATTGCATCCCGATCTGCAGTACGATTATCGGCAGCAGATGCACGGGTTGGACCGGCCGTAACGAGGGACCATTTTACGAGTAAAGGGGTCCTTGTCCCGAGTGAACGCCGTCGTTTCGCTCTGGTTGTCGGGTGGACGCATTTTGTAGAACGGAAGTCTGTTCTTTAGGCGAGAGACAGATTGGTTCTGAGTAGGCGTGTCTCTCCGAGACACGCACCCGAGTCTCGGAGAG
The DNA here is from genome assembly GCA_041688415.1 of Rhodopirellula sp. Taxonomy (GTDB): domain Bacteria; phylum Planctomycetota; class Planctomycetia; order Pirellulales; family Pirellulaceae; genus Rhodopirellula. The sequence continues at coordinate 2,085 of JBDNIG010000248.1, forward strand.
ACTCGGCTACTCAAAGACTCTCGTTTGCGTGTGACCCTCGATTGGCAACGGATATGCCTCGCATTATTTCGCTTCAGGCCGCTTCGACTTCGCCGGCGGCGGAGCTGGAGGTGGTGGATGCTCCCGACGGGCGGAGCCGTCGGTCAACTGCTTCTGCTCCCGACGGGCGGAGCCGTCGGTCGACAATGGTGGCGTCGCGTCAACATTTTGTGGGGATTGATGCGTTGCGAGCGTTTGCGGCGGTGGCGGTCGTGCTGTTGCACGCTTGTGTTCCGTATGCGCGCCCATCCATGGCCGGATTGAGCTGGAGTGTTCGCGACACGACCAGCGGTCCGGTCACGGTCATGTTCTGGGCGATTGAGATTGTGATCATGCCGATTTTTCTGGTGATCGCTGGTTTCTTCGCCGCCCGCAGTGTCGCTGCGCGGGGTGGTTGGTCGGTGACGATAGCTCGGCTACGGCGACTCGGCTGGCCGCTCGGGTTAGCGGTGATGTTTTTGCTGCCCGTTGACTTCTATATTTGGATGCTCGGATGGTTGGCTGAGGGCTTCGTCACGGTGCGAGAGGTCCGCGGAATCAAATTTGCGGCGGGAGTCGATCGCTATTTGTGGGGCCTGAGCCATTTGTGGTTTTTGCAGTACCTGATGATTTACACCGTCATTTTGGCGACGGCGTGGCCATGGCTGAGCCGTTGTTCAGCCCGTTCGATCGTGCGTTATGGTCTGCCGAGTCTTTTTGTGGGTGCCGTTGTTTCGTTGGCGATGCGTCCTGAGGTGGTGTGGGGATTCCAGCACGCGTTCCTACCGGTGCTATCGAAATGGGTATACAGCGGCGCGTTTTTCGCCGCGGGCGTATTTTGGTTTCAGCTCGATCCGCAGCTCCGCGGAATCGCCACGAGCGGCCCACGACTACTTGGTCCCGGCGTGCTGCTGAGCGTGGCTGCGGTCAGCATGGGAATGTGGTGGTTGGATGCGGCCGGTGATCCCCTCGTGTGGTTACATGGTGGTTGGGCAGATGCACCCGCGATGAACGTATCGGCAACCCAGACGGCTGGATTTTCGATTGGCAGCGTGTGGATTCGTGGGGGTTTGGCGATTTTGACCGTTGCGGCGGCGGCGATCGTGACGTTTGCACTGATCGGTGTTGCGTCGACTCGCGTGCGTCCGCTCGGGCCCGTGCTGTCGTCGTTGGCGGGAGGCTCGTTTTTAGTCTACATACTGCATCATCCGGTCGTCGGATTGGCTCACATCGCAGCCAAATATGCCGTGCCCGGCATTTCGCCGTTCGCGAAAGTCGCTGCGGTGACGACGCTAGGCGTTGCCGCCGGGTGGTCGGTGAGCTGGCTGGTGGCAAACCGCCGCGAGCGAATTTGGGAACAATCCGACGCACGCGATGCGACGCGTTCGATCGAGTTTCCGCGTGCGGACGAGACGCCAGAGCGAATTTCCAGGGCGGCGTGACACTGAAATTTCCAAAACGGTAGGCACA
>JBDNIG010000249.1:0-8174 GCA_041688415.1 Rhodopirellula sp.
GCAGTGTCTGCCTCGGCCCAGCCGCTGAGTAATTACAAGCACGTTGACTCCACCGACCCGTTCTATCAGGTAGAGGGTTGGCTCCCTACTCCTGGGGTGTATCGAACTGCTTCGGGAGCGCCGGGGCCGCTGTACTGGCAGCAGCGAGCCGATTATGACATCGACGTGACGCTCGATGCTGCCAAACGCAGCATTTCGGGCGAATGCCGGATCACGTATCACAATCGATCGCCGCACACGCTTACGTACGTCTGGATTCAGCTCGACCAGAACCGCTTTCGCACCGATTCGACTGCTATCATGAGCCGTTCGGCACCCTCGCTGTCGGGCCGTTCCGCGTTTTCGTCCGTGCAAACCCTGCTGACCGAGCAAACGTTCGATGGCGGTTACAAAATTGACTCCGTCGCGCAAGGATCGCCAGACAAGGACAAGGATGCCGATCAAAAGCAAGCCAGCCCGCTGACCCACTTGGTCGTCGACACGATGATGCGAGTCGATTTGGCGCAGCCATTGGCACCGGGCAAGTCAACCAACATCGAAATCGCGTACCACTACAACATCGTCGATGCCACCGTGATTCGCGCCCGCGGCGGGCTTGAACATTTTGACGAGGACGACAACACGATCTTCGAAATCTCACAGTGGTATCCGCGGATGACCGCGTACACCGACTACACAGGTTGGCAGCACAACCAATTCCTCGGCGCTGGCGAGTTCACCCTCGAACTCGGAGATTACCACGTCGAAATCACGACGCCCGCCGATATGGTCGTCGCGGCAACGGGCACGTTATCGAACCCGCGCGACGTTTTAAAGGATGAGTGGATCGAACGCCTCAGTTCGATCGGCAAGAAAAAGAAACCGACCTTCATCATCACGCCCGAAGAAGCCAAGGCGAACGAGTCAGCCGAGTCCAAAGATTCGCTGGACAACACGAAAACGTGGACGTTCAACGCTGAGAACGTGCGTGACTTTGCTTGGGCTGCCAGCCGCAAGTTCATCTGGGACGCGATGCCCGTGAAAGTGGGCGATCGCACCGTGACGGCGATGTCATACTATCCCAACGAAGCCGAACCATTGTGGAGTCAGTATTCGACCGAGACGATCGCACATACGCTCGAAGTCTACGGACGCTACACGTTTGACTTCCCCTACGACGTCGCGATCAGTGTCAATGGGCCGGTCTATGGCATGGAATATCCCATGATCTGTTTCAATGGACCACGCCCCGAAAAAGACGGCACGTATTCCAAGGCAACCAAGTACGGATTGATCAGCGTGATCATCCACGAGGTCGGTCACAACTTTTTCCCGATGATCGTCAACAGCGACGAACGGCAATGGACGTGGATGGACGAGGGGCTCAATACTTTTCTGCAGTACCTCGCCGAACAAGAATGGGAAGAAGGCTATCCGTCGAGTCGCGGACCGGCTGAGAAGATCGTGCCGTACATGCGCGGCGGGAAACAGCGACCGATCATGACCGGCAGTGAAGAGATTCTACAGTTCGGCAACAACGCGTACGGCAAACCCGCCACGGCGCTCAATATCTTGCGTGAAACGGTGCTCGGACGCGAGCGTTTTGATTTCGCATTTCGCGAATATGCGCGCCGCTGGAAATTCAAACGACCCACGCCCGCGGACTTCTTCCGGACCATGGGAGACGCCGCCGGCACGAATCTCGATTGGTTTTGGCGAGGGTGGTTTTATAGCACCGATCACGTTGACATCGCGATCGACTCCGTCGAATTGTTCCTGATCGACAGTGGCGATCCCGACGACGCATTCGAACGGAAACGACATAAGGAAGAGACCGAAGTGCAAAGTCTCTCGGATGAACGCAATTCCGAACTCCAACGCCGGATCGATTGGCAACCTGGGCTCAAGGACTTCTACAATGCACCGGATTACGATGAGGATAAGGTCGAGGAGTCCGACCGCGAGGCCTATCAGAAACACCTAAAGTCTCTCGACGAAGAGCAGCGTGCTTTGTTGCGGCGGACGACTCAGTTCTATGTCGTCAAGTTTGTCAACAAAGGCGGACTGGTCATGCCGATTCCATTGCGCATTCACTATGCCGACAACACCCAAGAACACGTTGTCTTGCCGCCTGAAATTTGGCGATACAATTCCAAAGAAGTCAAAAAGTTGTTCTTGACCGAAAAGGAAATCGTGCGTTTCGAAATCGATCCCAAACGCGAGATCGCCGACACCGACAAGAGCAATAATCACTGGCCACCAAAAATCGAACCCACACGGTTCGAACTGTACAAGCGTAAAAAAGATGGGGCCAATCCCATGCGCAAGGCCGCCGAAGCTGCCAAGAAAGCTGACGACGCGTCGAAGAAAGATGACAAGAAGAAGGGTGATGATGACGAAGCCGACAATGAGGCAGAGTCAAAAACGGTGTCCCCCAAGACGGACGACAAGTCTGATGTGAAGGATGTGAAGAAGGACAAGCCCAGCAGGAAGGCCAAGTCCAACAAGAACAAGAAGTCCGACATCGAGCTGGAATCTCCCAAGAATAAGGAGAAGCAGATCGCGAAGGATAAGAAGAAAAATAAAAGCAAAGCGAAGGGAAAAGAGAAGAAGAATCCAGATCAGAAGAAGCCTGGCAAGTCAGATAATGCAAAGGTGAAAGACAAATGAGTATTCTTGCTTGCATGCTGCTCTCAACCATGCTCCTGCATCCCGCGCAGGAGTCGCTCGCGGAACTGCAGTTCAATGAAAAAACGCAGCGCGTCGAGGTTGCCCTGCGGTTGAGTATCGCGAATGAACAACAACTTCTGCGATCGGTATCGCACTCGTCGATGGATGAGTTGCTGCAGAATGCGGACGATCTCAAGGAAACGGCGCTCGTCGTGCTACGAAAACGAATTCGCTTCGGTACGAAAAGCGACGTGACCGCTGCGGCGCTCTCACCCGAGAGTGCCAAAGCATATCATTGGGTGGGACGGCAAAGCGAAGGTGGTCACGTGTGGTGGTACTTTGCTTATGCGGGGACCCCCGAACAGCTCACGCACCTGCGCTGCACCCTGTTCGCCGTGCCCGATCATCGCGACGGTCAACGACGCAGTGCGAGCGCTCACGATCATCTGCATGCCGACCCCATCAGCACGTTTCTGGTCATGGATCCGAAACGGACTGGGGAGCCGAACTCGTTCACGACGACGCGGGAGAAACCGGTCCACCGGATTGAGTGGTGAGGGCTGAACGTTGTGAGTGGTGTTTTTCGAATCGATGCGTGAGTTCGGGCGACACAACGAAACGAGTGGTTTGTCAGGGTTGGCGTAGTGAATCTTGTTAAAGATCCTCACGCAGCAGGATCTTTAACAAGATCCACTACCCTAAAACTCAATGCTGCCAGACCACTAAGCAGATACTGGGAAATATTTCGATGGAATCGACAATCATAACCCGATGCGTCAGCGAGGGATTCACGCCGCCATCCCTCGCTTACGCGTCGGGTTTTGAAAACGTGGCACTCAGTTATGCGGAATGAATTACCCAAACCTGCTTAGCGTCGCGCAAAATCTTTCGGGTTCACCAGCTCATTAGCCTCTCGGTAACTCGTCGAAATTGATCTGAGGTTGCGTGCCGCTCGGAGTGCGCCGAAACCTTTGATCGAGTTTGACTCGGTCATCGAAAAAGCCGCAGTTGCGAAGGAAGAAATGGCTTTGCTCGCTACCGCCGGCATAATCGAGTCGTTGACGAGTTCGCGCGGTGTTGTCGCCGGTGAGTTTTGCACGGGTGATCTCGTGCCACTGGTCCTCGGTATCACGCACCCACTGGTTGGCGTAGTTGGCTGAACGCTGGACGTTTCCGTATTCAGCCGCAAAGTTTTCTAGGAAGCAATGGAACCCGGTGAGGTGTTTGTCGGTCTTGGGACGACGGAAGCTCGCGAGCAACCACCACTCGCCCGCGGCCTTGTCGCCGAACCATGACGTGTATCGCGTGTTGCCGTCACCGTCGGGCGTGACTTCGGTCAAGAATCGGTAGGTCGTCCCGGCCCGCCATGGATAAACCAGGTAGCTTTGTCCTCCCGAGCCTTCGTTACCGAATTTCTGCGTTTTCACGCCGCTGCCTTTTGCGAGCGTGGTGATGCGATCTTCCGGCGGAATCTTCGCTGGATTATCGGTTTGAAATGGGCTCCAAACCGAGAACAGGACGCGGCGCTGCGTGTCGCTATTGACCTGCATGCCGAAGTAACCTTCGCCAAAACCGTTGGCCATGAAGTACGACCCGATCGCGTCCTGTCCCGTCGGCACGGTGATCTCGGAATAGGCGTAAGTCAACTGCGTGTCTTGGGGGAGCTGATACTGCAGATGCACCGACGGACCGCGGCGTCCCCAGTAGAACATGTTGCCCTGATTGTTCTGAACGTAGTCGAGTTGCAAGTCCTCGACGTTCGAGATGACGATCAAGTCGCGAATCTCGGCCGCGGAGGCCCTCGTCGACAAATCAAGCTGCAGGTCGACGCGAACGTATCCCGGTTTGGTGATGGTGACCTCGCCCAGCGGATAGGATTCGAACTGGTCGGTTTTAACTTGTGTCGTTAGCTTTTGATCTCCAACCCGCGCTTGAACGTCGGTCTGGCCTTGGACTGCACGTCCCTGGATTGCCAGCTCCACGTGGCCCGACCGATCCACGTGGAAAAAAACCGAGTACACCTTGTCGTCTTTGAGTTGCAACGCACCGTCGGCGACCGGCAGCCTGTGGCCAGATGGCGGCGCACGATGGAAGGCATTTCCCGCCAGCGGAACGGACCACTCGCCGGCCACGAGCGGAGATACCGCCAGCGTCAGGGTAACAACGCTGGTCACGAAGCGGAAACTGGACGTCGGCTTGATCATGAGTATTGCAAACTGGGTTTGTGTCAAATGGTCGCGATGTTTATTTCAGTATACTAACCGCTCGGCATTCGCCCGCGCTGGTTAGCGACAGCGAAACAATAAAACGCGCTGAATGGTAGTGGACGAGGCAACGAGTCCAGCAGCGAAGGACTCGTTGCCTCGTCCACTACGCGACTTATTCTTTCGCTGTCGCTTAGTATCAGCCGCTTGGTGTCGGCGGCTCAGTCGCATCTGCCGAATGCCCGCATCCAGCGTTCGACGCGCGCCGCATCGAGTTGGCCGGAACGCCGTCGCGCAGCATCCGCGTCCGCGACGCAAACGTCGCCGCGGACACCCCAGCAGTCGGCAAAGATACCCTGCTGTTTTAGCTGTTGGACCTGCTCCAGACATAGCGAGCCGGCCAGTGCGATCCAGATTCCGGCTGTTCGGGCGCGGCCGAGCAGTTTCACTAAACGCTCCGGCGTCAAGTGATCGGTCAACGATCGTCCGTCCTTGCCAAACGTATCAATCAACAATCGTTTGCGTCCCGCCGCAATCACGCAATCAAGAACTTGCTCGACGTCAACGCAGGCGGCCGTATCATGATCAGCGTAGGCGACCGGGACCAATTCGACGCGCGAAGGTAGCGGCAATTCTCGCCAGAGCCGCTTAAGCTGCGATGGTATCCGCATTCCGCTCGGTCCGACCTTGGCAAACCGAAACGTTACCGGCACACGACCCGCCAAGCCAACCGCGGTGTCGGACTCACCGAGGGCTGCCGACAAAACCGCGTCGGGCAGACTACGTGCCGCCGCATCCCACACGCTGGCGTCGACCGGCGTCAGCGGCCCGAGCCGCGGCTCTTTAAAATCGATCACATCCACCCCCGCCGCCGCGGCCGTGATGGCTTCGTCGAGACTCCGCACGCTGACCAAAAGTTGCGAGCGGCGAGGTGGAGCGGCGGGGGCGGATGAGTCAGGCATGGCAGTAGTGTAAGCTGCGATGGCCTGAAGGAAAATTGCCGGGGCGGAAACGTGCGTTCAAAAATTGGAAAGAGCAAACACCGATATGTGAGGGATCTTTCGCAAGATCCACTACTGAGAACTTGTGGTCAGCCAATCGGCGATCTGCTTGGCAAATTCCTTTCGCGTGACGGCCAACGCCTCGCCGTCGCCCATTGAGATGAGAATTTTGCCTGTAAAATTGCCGCCGAGTTGTTGATCGATCCGTGCGGGATCAATCTCAAAGTCCGAGGGCTTGGTCCAAATTTCGGCCACGGCATCCGCTCCCTCTACCAACATGATCGTGTTCTCAAGACCATCGGTCACGTCTTCCAACTTGGACGGCCGACCATGAAAAAAACGCCCTTCGCCCGCGGAAGCCATGACGTTGGATTTGCCCTCCATCGTCGTGGAGGTGCCAATGCGAAAGGCCTCTGGCATTTCTTTAATGAGTTCGCGGTTGTGGGGACTGTCCCAAGGCTCGTCGGTGTGAAACCGACGCCACAGATCCGCTTCCTTCACGCCGAGAAACGGCAACACCTTGACCCGCCAACTCAGTAGCGGACGACCTCCATCATCGGTGATCGTGAAAGGAAGTTCATCATACGCGGATTGATGATTGTGCATCTGCAACATCACTTCTCGCAAATGTTTCATGCTTTGCGCAAGTACTTGACGCTCGACCTCCGCCTGGACGATGGTCAGCAAGGTGCCTTTCGTGATCCGGAGTTGAGCGTGTACTTGCTCGGGTGCTGATTCGATGCGGTCGAGCGATTGATGGGCGAGCGCCGTCGGCATGATCTCGGGCAAGATTTCCCAAACCTGTTGGGCTGTTTCTGCGTCGTCAGTGTCAACGATCATCTGCACCGACCCTTGCTCCGCGAGTGAAACCGAGATCGCTACCCAACGAATCTTGGTGAGCAAGCTGGTGTCGAGTTGCATGTCCTTCAATGCCCTAGGAACGCCAAGTTCGCTCATCACGCGGCGTTGGTTGGGCGAGGCGGTCAGTACGACTTGTATGGGCGCAGCGGCGGATTGAGCAAACGCCGCCTCGATCGCCTGGCTGCCGTGATCCGATCGGCTTAACTCAAGCCGGGCAATCGTTTTGGGATGGCCCAGCACGACGTTGTCGCCTATTACTTTACGGACCAGTTCACAGACCAGTTCAGAATCAGCCGAAAGTTTTTCAGCATCCTTTTTGGTCCATTCGTCTGGCTTGGCGAATAAGACATAGCCCAAGTCATCAAACGTATCGGCGAAGCTGACGACAAACAAAAACTCATCGACTCCGTTCGCTACGAGTGCTCGCGAGATCGGGATCCGGCTTGCCCGAGGCAAGAGTCCAGTGGCTTCAGTCAACAGCGATTTCGACTCCGGCGGCAACTGGCTCTTGTCAAATTTTGCGACCATGGCGGTTTCATCATCGAGCAGCCTCAGCATACCCGCGACGTCCGAAGTCTGGCCGAATAGTGGTGCCGCCGATGCGATCGACAGCAGACATACTACGCTAGGGATCAACCAGTTCATGGGGTGTCCTCTTGTTTGGGTTGGGCAATGGTAATTTCAAAGCGATTGGGTTTGTCGTTCTCCCAAGCAGTCGTGATGATGGCCATATCGCCATCGAGTTCGTACGGAAAGCGTTCACCGGTCATGGGATCGCGAGGAGCGTCAGCGACACTAATCTGATCGAGCGATTGAGGAAGCCGCCCATCGTTGACGGCAGCATGCCAGCGGATGGCTTCGATGTTTTTCAGTAATGCCAAATGAGACCGAGTGCTGTAGTCAGCACGCAGCAAGACCTCGAAATCAAGCGGGAATGCTTTTTCAAGTGGTAAGACGTCGCCCGAATTTCGAACCAGATCCTGTTCATCCTCCAGGTGCTCTTTGGCTTCGTGATAGGGCAGGAACGTCCATCGATAACGATGTTGCAATTGTTTTTCATATTCGCGATAACTCTGCATCAGGATCACTTTGGCAACCGGCATTGCTTCCACGGTCTCGCGTGGCGTCCCCCCTGCAAGCAGACGACGCTTGGCCAGTGGGTAGGCACCAAGAGACCATGTCTCGAGCGATCCCCGTGACTCAGCAAGCCTACCGTATTCGCCAGCCATCAACTCCCACACCTCCCGCAGTTGTGCGGTCCAGTAGTCCTGTGTGAAATCTTCGCTGTCGAGGTGCTGGACAAAGTCGAATGTCAATTCAAATCCGCTGAGTGAGCCCTCCACCTCACATTCCGCAGGTCATGCGGCATCATTTTTGATTTCTTTGAGAGGCTGCGTCAAGAGTGGGTGGTTGGTGCATCATTGTAAAATTCATTTGTGGCGACTGGGTAATCATTCCC
>JBDNIG010000250.1:0-4150 GCA_041688415.1 Rhodopirellula sp.
CCGCGTCGACTTCCCGCAGCGACACCAGCAGATCGACAGCCCGCATATGGTTCCAAACGCCTTTCATTGTGCCGCTCACGTAGCCGACCGCCGCCGGGTCAGTTTGATTCTCGCCCAACAGCGTGTAGTCCGGCGCGATCGTCACGTAACCGCGCTGAGCCAACTCAATCGCGTAGCGAGGATACGGTTTGCCCAATCCCGCCGTGCGCCCTTTCGACCCGCTGGTGCCGTGCAGGCACAACATAGCCGGTCGCGGCCGTTGGATGTCATGCGGGATCAGCAGATAGGCCGGCACGCGATCGCCCTGCGACGACAGATACGTGACCTTCTTGCGAGTCAGCGTCTCAAGCCGTTCGGAGCTGACGACTTGAACATCCAGCGGCGTGCTGTCACGCTCCGGCAGCGGCCCCATCACACGAGACATGTTTTGCAAGATGTGACCCCGTCGATGCCGCCACTCGGCCGGCTTGTTGATGACGTGCGACTCGCCAGCGTCATCGAGCCAACGCAGAAGCTTCATCTTGTCCGCGTAGAAAGGCGGTAGCGGTGGCTCGCTGCCCTGGCCATCCACGAACTGTTGGCCAGGCAGTACCTTCAACGCGGCCTCTTCGTCAGCAAACGCGACAGTGGTACGAACACTGAGAACGATCAATAGTAGGAGGGGCAGTGATCGATTCATGATTGGTGATGCAAAGTGGAAGGGCGGTGGGATTGGCATTGGGGATTTCCGTCGATTGCGGAAATCACGGATAGGGAAACAAGTGGGATGCAGGTAGTTTCCGAAGTGAACCCCGTGACTAATTACCCCCGTCACATTTTTCCTTCACGTCACATTTTTCCTTCACTAGGGCTGGACGCACCACTGGATGAGCTCCTGGAGGTCGCCCCCCTGCGTTTCGACTCGTAGTTTATCTCGCGCGTGCCGCTCAGCAAAGCCAAGCGATGAAGTGACCTGATCGCTTGTGGCAGCGGTTCGCAGGTGGGTTCTCGGTTGCAATACGGCGACACGCCTGGGGGCGATGCTCGCCAACAAATCGGGCAGGTCGTAGGCCAATAACGCTCCCGCCACCAACGAGTTGGCGTTCACGTCGTAAAGTTCGTGATTGACAATACTCTGATAGTCCAACAGGGATTCAACGAGTACTAACCACCGGATCTGTGGTTCAAATGCGGCCGCATGCAACAGCGCTGGAGCGACATCTCCGATGGCGACCGCTCCAATCTCGTCAGGCTTCACATCGTCGCGATCCTGTAAAAACTTGAGCACCCGGACCGCATCTCCCGCATTGATACCCGCCACGCTCCGTCCGGACATCAAGGCGTTGAAAAAAGGTTGTACCGGAGCGTGCCCCCGCGCGAACTTATAGCTTGTTTCGCCATATCCCAGTAGGTCTGGCGCTGCAACGATGTAACCGCTTCGCACAAGCTCCTCGATCGTTCCTCCCACTGCCGCGTCGGTGGCCTTGCCCTTTTCATGCACATAGATAATGGCCGGCCGGGTGGTTGCCTGGGCGGTTGGTTCATCCGGGGCAAATACCAGCGTGGGAATGACTGTTTGACCCTCACCCGGCAGTCCCCATTTTTCGACACGGTAGCCATCCCGCTGGTACTGCCCCCGAAAAACGGGAGTCATTGCGGGTTCGGGTTGGCGGTAGCCGGACAACTGTTCCGCCGCGAGCACAGCCCGAGGTAGATGCTCAGACAACTTCTGGCGGCTCTCCTCGAGCTTCTTCAGCAGCGGCTTCGCCTCTTGACGATTGATACTGAAAACGGTTTCACTCTGGAGCGAGGTCGAAACTTGCCCGGTCTCGGTGACGGTCAACTCAGCTTCCGTCAAAAACGGATGGGCGGTCTCTTGGGCGCTGCCAGGTAGCTCCAAAAACTTCTGAAAGAACGCGTACGTGGCTTCGTTATTCTTCTTCGTAAAGCCGTGTTCGTAATCGTCTTCTACTTGATCGAAACGCTCGGGGTGGCCCAGGATTTCAAAAACCTGTCGCACTTCGGCGGCCGTTTCACGCGCGCCCTGGATACTGAAGAAATCCCGCGTGGTGGTCACTTGAAGTGTTGGTTTGGGCGCTCGCACTTCGAGTAGATCCGCATGGTCGATGCCCAGCAGCGGACCGTGATAAAAGACCTGTTCGGCGTCCTGTGGTCCGATCGAACCCAACAGCCGACTGATGCTGGTGATGAATCCGGTGGGCGCGACCGCGCGGACCCGCGGATCGGTCGCGCCGATGTAACTGCTTTGCGTGCCCCCTCCCGATAGGCCCGTCACGCCGATGCGATCCGGATCGACCTCAGGACGGGTTAACAGGTAATCAATCGCGCGAATACCGTCCCAGGTGAAGTAGCTGGCAATCGACCGTCCGGCCAGAAAACACTGAACCCCGGCATGGGAGTGCTCCATGGTTGAGGAACCCACGATCGACTTGCCTTGCTGTGGATCGTAGTATTGCAACCGCTCACCTTGTCCAAGCGGGTCGATGGCGAATACTACAAACCCCTTGTGGACTAGATTCAGAATCACGTTTTGGTAGATGTCTCGCCGGAATGCCTGAGCTGAATGCCCGATGACATCCAGGATCGCGGGACCACGACCAGAGTGCCCCTCGGGAATAAAGAGCGCCCCCGTCACGTAAAAATTTGGCATCGACTCAAAGACAATCTTCTCCACGCGATAGCCATCCTTTTGGAGAGTACCGGTGACGCGCGGATTCAGTGGTGATCGAGCGGGCCAGGGTCCAAGAATCTGATCGAGAGTTCGTCGGACCTTCGCCTGCCGTTTCTCCCAATCTTCAGCGCTCTTCAATTTACCAATCTCATCTTCCCGCGTCGCCAGACAGGCACGGGTCAAGTCGTTCAGATGATGCACCAGCATCAGGCCTGGATCGCTCCAATCGATCCAGCGTGGGGCATTGGGGCTCCCACCGTCGAGAACGGTCAAATCCTCCACCACCGGAGACCCGACGGCAGATAGCAATAGAAGTAAACAGATGGTGTTGATCATAGGGGGTATCTCACAGTTGGCATGTTGGATCGCATTGCTGGCAGATTTTAGCAGATCCAAGTGTCGCAGGGTGTCTTGATCCGCTGAAGCATGCTGCACACGACCGAGAAAAACAAAGATCTCAGGGAAAGTGCCGGGGTAAACCGGCTTGGAATTGGCAATGAAACGGGGAATAACTGTGAAACGCCGCGAAGAAGAAATCGAAATAAGAAAGGCTCATCCGACGGGAGTGGAAACGGGGCATCGTTTGTTTGATTTACTTCGCGTACCGATTCTCGACACAGCCTCAAAATGTTTTCCTCGATTGGACGGCACCAACGATTGGGTTTGAACATGCAATCGATTGGACGGTTGGACTCGTTCTTTTGCTTCCGATCTTTGCAGCGTTTGTTTCGCACTACTCCGGTCCAGCACAGCGGTATGAGCAAGTGATCGAGAACTTCGCTTGGGGACGCTGGCAAGCTGTGATTGATCTTCTCCGATCACCCAACAAGATCCCGCATGACGAGGTCACGTTGCGTCGAGCGAGTGCCTTGGCAGGCCTTGGGAAATTGGCGGAGGCAATTTCCATGATCGAGCCATTGGCTAATGAAGACGTGATGCCATATTGGTTGTATTGCTCACGGGCATCCGAGGTTTACTCCATTGCAGGAGATCACGAAACCGCTTTCGAATTCCTGGAAAAGGCTGTCGAGAACGCGCCAATGAATTCAACGGCTTTGATCGATTTGGCGATGGCATGTGTGAAACGCCGGCGGGAAGTGGATCGGGCCGAAAAGCTGCTTGGCCGGGTCGACCCAGCAACGCTCGCCGACATGACGGGCCCGTTTTTCGACTACGTGAACGGGGTGATCGAACTACGTCGTGGTAATCCGAAGCAAGCGATCGATAAGATCGAAGAGGTGATTCCGCGAGTCCAGGTTTATCGCCACGCGAGTCCTCTAGTTGGCTTGTGGCTCGACGAATTTCACACCATGTTGGCCATCGCATATGCAACGATCGGTGAATACGAAACATCGCGTTCACTCTTTGTTCAATCACGGCCTCGGCTACTCGCGCTGCGCAACATTTACCTCATTGACGACTACCTCGAAGCAGACCCAACTTTCAACACGGGCAACAGCCAGGACCCGTATCGTCCAC
>JBDNIG010000251.1:0-2700 GCA_041688415.1 Rhodopirellula sp.
CGTGTGGTTGTAGAAAATGATCTGAAACTGCTGCCGTTCGGTAAGCGTTTCGAGACTGCGAATGAGTTCCGATTTCGCGGCCCTCAGCGGCGCCGAACCCGCCGCACTCATGCTCTCGCTGCGATCGAACACGTACACGAATGTGCTCCCACTGCCCGAGACGCCAAATACCTCCGTCGTTGTCTGGCCGGCGCCTTGACCGACGCGCGCCATCCCGGGAACCAATTCACGGTCGCCTAATTGGTCAGGGGATCGTCCGTCAGCCAGCCGAATTCTGCCGTGGACGAGTGAGTCCGAGGAGACGGCCGATGCTCCCGTTCCCGTGCCGTTGTGCGTGGTTGGCGAGTTTGCGGCGCCGTTCATTTCGGCCAGTACCGCGGCCAAATCGATCGGCGAGGTCATTCCCAACGGAGTCATTGCCGCCGCGGCTTCCCCGGCTTCGCTGGACGTCTCGGCCGCACCATCGGCCGCACCATCGGCCGCACCATCGGCCAACGGCGGTGCGTCTGCGGGGCTCGCCGCATCCACCCCCGAGGTTGCTGCCGTCGACTGACGCAACTCCTCCGGTTCGGTGACGTACCGGGTGCGATCGGGCATCCGGTGAGCGATCGCCAGGCCGACGCTGCGCACCGTCGGTGGGGCGGTCGTGCCTTGCCCCAGTCCATTGGCGAGTAGCCACAACAGACCAAGGATTACAATCGCGTGCGCAATCAGTGAACCGAGCATCGCGGGCCAGCGTGGACGCGGTGTCTCGAATTGCGGCGACGGTGAACGTCGAGATCGCAGGAAAAAGTCACTCATCAAGGGAACAAACCAATGGCACCAAGGCGTGACGAATAGAGTGGGCTGAAAACATTTTTTGTCCTGGTGACCGGTCCGGTATACTGAGGTACCTTAACCGCTCGACGTAGTCTTCGAGATCACGGTCAACGTATCGCATGCTGTTCAGATAGTGCTGTTGAACACTAATCGGATCCTCGAATAATTCCTGCTGGGAACCTAACATTCGATCAAACGAGCCATGCGAGGTAATCGTGATGAGAAAATGATAGCGCCGGATCGATGGATGTCGCTATCAAATCAGCCGAGAGATCGAGCAATTCGCGTTCCCAGTCTCCCGCAACTGCGAGTGGATCGAGTTGTGACGTCGATTTAATTACTGAAGAATCCACCTGTAGCGGAAGTCGCCAAGACTTTCGTTTTCCAGCATTCCCGAAACTCTTGGCGAGTTTCGCTACGCAGTAATTCAATCGACGTCCCTCCTCGATCTGAGTTCAGTGTTTACGCTGTTCCAGCGTCTTGAGCGTTTCGAACTCGTGCCGCAGTGTTTGGTCGGACATGCGGTCATTGTGATGCAATCCTGGGACTTCGATCCAGATTTTGTGCGGGGTGGTGAGCGAATCAAATAGGGCTCGGCCATTCTTCATGGGGACCACTCGGTCCGGAGGACCATGGGTTTGCACCACGTTGCCTGAAAAATCTCGCAGTCGGACGCTGCTGTCAAATCGGTTACGCATCAACCATCGCACCGGCAGCCAAAAATATCGATCAGCGCCAACGTGCACCGTGCTATCAAACGTCCGATCGAGAATCAATGACTTCGGTGGTGCGCCCCTCGCCCGCATGGATGCGACCAATCCCGCCGCGACGCTACCGCCGAGCGAGCGACCGTAGATCGTGATGTTAGCGGGTGAAACGCCGATCACGTCCGATAAGACGTCAATGGCCGAAACGGCATCGGCGATCGTGCTCGCTTCGGTCGGCGTGAATCCGTCGGCCTGGAATCCTCGGTACTCCGCCGTCAGGACGGTGGCGTTGGCGACGTCGGATAGTCGGTGGGTCCACTGATCTAAATCGACCGCGCGAATTCCGTTGCCGTGCAGGAACAAGATCACGCGGTCGGGATGCTCGCGAGCTTCGATCCGTCCGCGTAGCTCTTCACCATCAACGTCGCTGTACGCGAGCGTCGTGACGGAGTCGTCGATCGGTTGGTTGGGGTCATATCGCTCGGCATCCACCACCGGTGCCGCATCGAGATACGCTCCGGGAAAGACAAGTCGCGTTTCCATGTAGACCAAAGCAATACAGATCGCCGCATATCCGACCACCAACAGAATGGCCAAACGCCGCAATCGCTGTTTCCATGTTCGCCGCCGCGGCAGGGGTGACTGAATGGGTGCTTCGGTTTCGGCGGGGGTTTTTTCTATTGATTTTACCAACGTGAATCCTTGCTAACGCGGCGGGTTATGAATGGGTGGATCCTTGCTGACGCGGCGGGTTATGAATGGGTGGATCCTTGCTGACGCGGCGGGTTATGAATTCGTCGGTCCTTACTGGCCCCGTCGGATTTTGAAGTTGTCACACTCACGGTGCCGCATATCGCCGCAGGAAGGAAACGCTCATCTCGGCGACGTATTCCGCGTCGGCTGGATTCTTGACCAACAAGTGATCGGCGTCGCTGAGCGTGAGCAGGCTGCACCTGGGCAAGCCGTTTTCGTCTTCCACCAAACCCGCGATCCGTAGCGCGTGATCGTAACCGAGCGTTTGATCGACCGGTGAATGAAATGCCAATACTTTGCATCGAATCCGGTTCAAATAATCTGCCAGCGGGTGGCTGCGAAAATCGTCGAGCATTTCGCGGCGGATCGACCATGTCCGTCCACCAATTGCTACGTCGCCACTTCCCTGACGTTGGATTTC
>JBDNIG010000252.1:0-5982 GCA_041688415.1 Rhodopirellula sp.
AACTGCCGAAGAGTCGAGCATCAACAAAAGCCTTTAAAATGATGTCAACAACCTTGCTCCCTAACGCGCCCTTGTCTGGCTTCTTCGCCTTCATCAATTCAAGATACCCTTCCACATCGGCCTTAGCAGAGGTCGGGGCGTTTGCTGGATTCAGGAAATGCTGAAGTCGGCCAGACAGGTTTGTGGCGGCATCTTCAGGGCGATCCACCAGAATGTTTTCCCCCTGAGTCTTCAACCAGTCGCGAACAAATCGCTTGAGGCGGACATCCGTCACATAATGAGTTCCATCCGGCAGACGGCGTGGCCGGTTTTCATCGGGATCACCGTTCGGATTCCCCATCCGAATGTCGTATAGAAACAGGAACTCGCGGCGGCTAGAAAGAGTGTCGGTCATACGTTGTCTCCAGTCTTATTGCTTTGGGATGTTTTGCTGTCGTCGTTCTTCTCGGTCGCGGTGAATTTGTAGGCCATGGCCATTCCGAGCATTAGAAAATAGAGCACTTTGTCATCGGGTAGGTTTCGTGAGGATGGTTCTGATCCGACGATAGTGCCTAGATGTGCGGCTTCGGCTTCAATTTCGTGCAGTCGGCGATACTTTCGCGCGACGCCCAGCGAGTGATATTCCAGCAACTTTGAAGTCACTTTGGAGTACAGTCCGGGAAGATCTGAGGCGCGTACACGTCCGCTTCTAAGCCAGCTTAGCGAGTTGGAAGCTACACTAACTTTGGCTTTGTCGGCCTGCACATAAATCAGATGGCCGTATAGAACTCCTAGCAGAAAAGCAAAAGCCTTCTCGTTGTTGTCCAGCCCCTTTGCCTGCGCCAACAACGGTCGCAAGCTTTCCTCATTCGGTTCGTACACATAGTCCTCCTTAGGAAACACGCCAATCCGCGGATCAGCAAGGTGAGAAAGAAACATCGTCAAATGACGAATCCATCCGTTGACCGTCAACGGCGTTTGCTTCTTCGGAACTTTTGGTCCCTCGATTCGCAATTGGTATGACACTCCGGAATTGTCCGATTGCTCCAGCAACAGCACGACATACGCGCGAGCTGTTTGCGAGATCTGCTTCCAGAATGCGGATGCGTCCAGTGGCTGCTTGTGGAAGATGGCAGCGGCCAATTGTCTCAATACCGCATGTCGCCGAGGAGAACTGTTTTCGTCTTTCACTCGGGCGCCGCCCGGGCGATAAATCAGGTCTGCCACCAACCCAAGTCGCAGATCTAGATTTCGGCGTACTAATTTATCATTGTGCTGAGGATACAGTGGGTGCGTCGAATTGTTGTACTCTTTCTGAATCGAAGTAAGTTCGGACAGACGACTGGGAAGCACATGCGTGATGATCCCGGTCGCTTCTTCGAACTTCTGGCCAAACGATGCCAAAAGGAGGGAGACCGAAGCGACCGAACCCTCATTGTCTGCCAGCTTGTCTAACAACCGCTGTTCGGTTCGCTCGTCATGTCCTTGTCGAATAAGATTCTGTACGTCTTGAATAAAACGTTCACGCGCCTGCTTGCCGGCGCTCGCTGCCGGGATGACAAGGGACTTGGACCCGGCGATGTATTCGAAAAATCCTGGGGCAACATGATTTTTGTAAATGTAGAGGATATCGGCGGCAGCAGCAGAGATACCGGATCGCTGCCATGCTCGATCGCTGTTTAACTCGGAAAACGAGCCTTCGTAGTCTCCATTGACAAAGTTCAGTCCCGCACCAGACAAAGCATTCGGAAACAATTCGCCCTTTTCGCCGGTAAACGGACAGATTCCATTCTCACAGTTCGGTACATCCTTTGTTTCATAGATTGAAAGTCTCTCACGGGCACCAAGTATCCACTCAACGAACTGTTCATCATCGCCCGGCCACACTTCGCCCTTTTCATCTACCGCCACACAAATCAACGGCGATCGACCGGACAACCGCAACGACACGATGTGTTCAACAGTTGCTAAAAACGCATCTTCAACAGTAGATACGTCGGACTCACCACTGACACGAAATTGCTGAGCACTGAGCACATCGACAACGCGGTGAAAGTAGTTTCCTTGCGACAGACTTTGCTGGGCAAGAGATTCAAAGTGATTTCGCGTCGTGCGTCTTTTGGATGCCTGAATGCCCTTCTTGACCTCACACTTGAAGACAGGCGTGAGGTAGGCAGCTCTCGGGGCAACTTTGACAAATGGAAATCGATATGACTGTCCCGCCTGAACTTCCTGTTGTTCAAGCCGCGCCACGCCGTCTTTGTCTAGCCAAAGGACGAACAGTGGCGTGCCGACCTGTTGCGGTTCGCACAGAAACGCGACTCGCTTCTGGTGTTCACTCAAGGGCACACGGCCAAAGTCGCCGCCGGAATCGACAAACGCTTTGCCAAGGTTGTACATGTCTGCGATCATTTGTTACTCCGTAGACCGAGAAACATTATTGGAATGGAACCGATACGCGTTTGATCGATGTTCAGCCAGAGGTTTTGCAGTAGCTCGCCGCCTTCGTTGAGGCCAATCAGACAGGCAACCCTGTCGAGCACTTTGAATTGGATGCGAGGGTACTGGTAAATCAGTTCGTCGTTGGGACCGTGGTTGTGCATCAACACTTCTTCCTCGAACTGCCGCCCGAAGAACCCACGAAGTGCTGGGGCTTCACCTGCGCGAAGCGGTCGGGCGAGTTGTAAACGGAGGGTGGTGAGTTGGACACTGTCGATGTCAGTCCGAAGATTCATTCGATAGTCCCTTTCTTGAACAGTTCACTGACCAAACACGGACTGAATTGCCCTTCGAGGAACCGAAATCCTTGTTTTGCTGGACCGAGACGAGGTCGCTCGTTACAAGTCTCTCGAAGTGGTTTCAATCCTTCTTGCACTGGAATGTTTCTATTTTGCACTTAGAGAGTCTTGTGTCAACCCTTGCTCGGATCTGTTTGAATTTGTAGCATGGCATTGTTTCAACGAGCGGCGTAAAATTCAGGGATGAGAATTCCTGGAACCATTCGCGATGGAAAAGTGGTGATCGAAGAGCAATTTGCGTTGCCAGAGGGAACGCATGTGGTTGTCGTAATGGCCGACGCAGCGGGAATCGCAAAATCGGCCACCGTGGAATTTCCGCTGAAAAAGGCGTCAATGCCCGGATCGTTGAAGCTTTCCAACCAACGGATTGCGGAGCTTTTGGACGATGAAGATCTTTCTGCCGGACGTTAATGTCTGGATCGCTTTGGCCTTTGAATCGCATGCCCATCACCCGGTGGCGATGCGTTGGTTTCTTCAACACCCCGAATCGCGACTCGTATTTTGCCGGACGACCCATCAGGGATTTTTGAGAATTGCTACCAATGCCAGAGCGGTAGGCGATGACGTCATGACGCTGCCGGAAGCCTGGGAAGCCTACGAAGCGATCATTCGAGACGTACGGATATCGTACGCTGAGGAGCCGGATGGCCTGGAATCGCACTGGCGCAAGTACACTGGTAACGAATCGTATTCGGTGAAGATTTGGACCGACGCTTATCTTGCCGCATTCGCTTACGCAGCCGAAATGGAAATGGTCACATTTGACTCTGGATTTCGCCGTTACTCCGGCTTGCAGCTTTCGCACTTGGAATCCTAAGAACATCGTCAAATCACCTTCGTTAGGATTTCGTCGGTGACGAGTTGCTCGTCGAACGATTGGCCGATGATTCTGGCGGCGCTCAAGTCGCCGCGTTGGATGGGGATGATGTACAGCTTGTCGGTTTCGTCGAGTTGCTCTTCGGCAAAAAGGGCAAGTTCGTCAATTCGGTTGTTGTCTAGGGTGCCGAGAAAGACGCTGTACTGCGCTCGCGTTAGCCCGAGATCGAGCAGGCGGTCGGCGATCTTCTTTCGCGATTTGTCGCGACTGATATCGTAGATGACAAAGGCTAACATCTTGGCATTACTCTCTCTGTGTGTGTGGAGGTGGTAATCTTCTGTTTGGATCATGCGGACGACTCCTGCGAGTCTCCTTCGGAGAACAGCGTTTCTGAATCGATGATCCGTGGCAGGTCTTGCTTGCCCAACAAACGATTGGCAACCGAGTGGGCTTCATGCTGCATGGTCGCCCGCAGCTTGACTCGGCGAAACTTCTTGCCTCCCGGCTTCTTCACTCGCTGCACCGGATACTTGACGGCTTTGTCCAATCGTTCGTTCAAGTTGCAGATCAAAGCTGCACGCCCATCGGGAGCCAGTTCGATGCCACCGGGAACTTCTCGAAAAAACTCCTTCTTGACGCGACGACCGGTGAAGAACAAGACGGTGGTGCGTTCAGCGATGATGCGGAACGGTTCGATCATATCGAACACCAGTGACCGTTTGTTGTAATTGTCGGTATGCAAAAAACCGATGAAGGGATCGAGTCCAGCGAGGATCAGTGCAATCTCGACTTGCGAATAGAGCACGCCGTAGGCGTAGTTCAGCATCGCGTTGAACGAATCGGTGGCGGGTTGGCGACTACGTCCAGAGAATCGGTACTCCGCCGGTACGAGTTTTGACAAGCAATCGAAATAGATGCGGCCCGCGGTACCTTCGAGCCCCATCACGGTGCCACGTTGCTCATTGAGATCGCCTGTCGTCGCGGCGATTCTCTCACGTAGAGGTTGAAGCGATCCGATGACTGCTGCCAACGCGTCTTTGTCGCTGGGGCGTCGTTTTGCCAGTTCGTTCAGAAAGCGAATTTGATTGTCGATCTTGCCCGCGACCCATTCGACCGCAAAGTCGAGTCCTTCGCTGGTTTCGCAGACTTCGAGCTGGCGTCGCCGGATCGTCGCTGTGCTGCCCATCTTCGTTTGCCAGATCCGCGCCGTCGGCATGCCAGACTTGTCCAAAAAAACCAAGTCCACGTTTTGTCAGGAAAGTCAGTGTCAGGAAAGTCGGAAAGTCAGGGACAGAGCATATTTTCAGGGGGCTAGACAATGACCCACCTGAGGTGCCATCGGTTTTTGCGACGTTTAAGGTTCTCCCCGCTGCGTTGCAAAGAACGTTCTTGAACCACTCCTGTCGGGGTAGGCTCGATTCGTCAGAAAAAGTGCTCTATCCCTCTACGGTTCTCTACGGTTCTTCTCCTGGATCCATCCCAAATGCAGGTGGTGCATTGCCTGAAGCAATGCGTGCGCCGAGCGTTTTTATGTGGGGATGATCCGCTGACGGGTAACTCCTACGAGCATCTTCGCGGTTGGATTCGTGATCGGCTCGAATTCTTGGCTTCGATCTTCGCCATTGATTGTTTGACTTTTTCTGTGATGCATAACCACATTCACCTGGTCCTTCGCAGCCGGGCGGGCGTCGTGCAGCGTGGTCCGATGAGGTCGACGTACGCCGCACACACCAGCAAACTGAATTCATCGAGCTAAAAGTGACCGGCCACGGAATATTCGGCATTGCTGAGCAGGTTTGGGTAATTCATTCCGCATAACGGAGTGCCATGCTTTCATAACCCGATGCGTAAGCGAGGGATGGCGGCTTGAATCCCTCGCTTACGCGTCGGGTTATAATTGTCGATTCCACCGAAATATTTCCCACCATCTGCTTACGTCGAGCAATTCGACCATCTCTGCTAAACTGCTTGATCCAACAATAGGACAAATACTGTGCGAATCGGCTGGAGGGTTGAACCTCAACGGCAGCTTTGGATATACCGTCAAGCACCGCCCGGATTTAGGACCGGGATCCTATCCAATCCTCGTTGAAATATTTGACGGAAAAGAACCAATAGCAGAGAGTGCCAGCACGGTGCAACTTGTGGGCACGAGCAGAGCCAAGGATTCGAGCAGAGCCAAGGATTGAACCAAAGTCGCGTTGGTCAGTCCGCCTTACTATAATGTCAACTCGCCTCAACCAATCCCTAAGGAACGCGGGAACAATAAACTTTCAGTTTTCCGTACCGGGCTTTGGTAGTGGACGAGGCTACGAGTCCAGGAATCATGAGAAATCCCACCTCACCGAAGGACTCGTAGCCTCGTCCACTACGTCACTTATTGTTCCC
>JBDNIG010000031.1:0-5782 GCA_041688415.1 Rhodopirellula sp.
CACTTCAGTCTGGTAGAGATGTCCCGCGGCCTGCGTGAGACGAATCCTCTCCTCACGACGACGCACCAGACCACGAGCGGTGCCGATAGAAAGGGACAGGCAGTTTTGGCACGCGTGTTCCTCGCGAGAACTGGTCGCGGAGGTTTGCTGGTGACTAACGAGAGTGACCGCGTCCGCAGTCGACGCTGGCGGGAGCGAAGGTATGCTGGGAACGAGGGTGGCCGAACCGCTGGCAAGACGACGGTGGAACGGACGGCGGCGATGAGCGGCCGGTAGTGTCGTCCGTTCGAGAATGGTTCGTTCCATCATCGGCAGCCATTCCCTGCCCGGTGACCACCACCCCGCTAGCTGCTCGTCTTGGCGGTCTTCAACTCCAGCGTACCTCCCTTTACTGTTTTTTGGTTGTTAAAGTGCTCGGAGTGTTTGTCGTTCGCCGTTTCGCAGAAACCAACGGCGAATGACAAACGCGCAGAGCACGGTTGGCAAAATGGTCGAGCGATTCACCGATTGTCGTCCGACCGCTCCGCCGGTTGGTCCCAGCCGATGTGCGCTTCGCACGAGGCGTCCGCGTCGGCAAAGTCCTGCGTGCCCCACAGCCAAGACGGACGGAGCCGTCTGGCTACAATGGCCACGAACGGGCAACAAAATGTGACGCAGGCAAAATAGCCAGGTCAGGATCGAGAAATCACCTCCGTCAGCTTTGACCGTTCCACACTGTTGCGTGACACAGTCACGTTTTTATCGTCTACGCCTCTCTGACTGCGTCACGAGAACAGATCTGGGGCCAGCAGATCTGGAGCGAGCCGCCTCTCTCAGAAATCGCAGACTGCGCGTCCTTCTCACCTGCCGTGTTTCGGGATGACTCTGATCCATCTTCGGGGGTGGGCTCTTGATGCACTTCCTCTGGCTCGGCAACTACCGCGAGTGAAAGGCCAGCGATGAGCGCGGAATTTAGGCAGAAATGGGCTCATCCGTTTATCAAGCCGACACGTATCTGAAGCTGACGAGCGTACAGTCGGTTGGCGCTATTCATGGTGAGCGCCGAAACGGTTGCTTCACCAGTCAAAGTCCGACCGGAGACAATGCCTGACTCGGAATCAAGAAGAAAATGCAAGTACCATCCCAACATAGATGGCTCGTAGGCACGCGGGTTGTATAACGCCTGCTCGACTCCATTGCGATCGATTCCCGTTGCTCGTGGTCCTTTTGAGAGATTGCATCCGGGGCAGCTTAACACGAGATTGGCAAGCGAGCTTGTGCCGCCTTGAGATTCTGATGCGAAATGTTCAACATGGAAGGTGACACCACACGCGGATTCAACCAGTCTGCAGTACTCACATGCACCGCCAGCCCTGGCGACAACGATCTGACGAATCGTATCTGAAACCGACATGTGTCAAATCGGCGTGGCTGATGGCTTGATCCATACAGTGACTGGAACTGCGGAGGAACTGTGTGGATGCTCGCCTTGGGTGACGGCCTCGATGGACTTTGCGTTTTCGACCATCAACCGTTCGGCTTCATCAACCAAGCTGCGAAGTAACGCAGCATCTTCAATCGATAGCAAGCCGTTCTGGTGCTGTTCGAGTAGCCGGTCCATCTGTTCTTGCTTCTGGCGGTCAAATCGGCGACGGGATTGTGAGTCGCTCATTACGATGCGCTCCGAAGTAAATTGTTCATGCTAATGGCGACAAGACCCACGAATAACTTCACGCAGTATAATGGAAGCGGGTGTGATTGTCCCGCACTCAAGTCATTTGCCAGATTAAATTCAATGCCCCGCCTGATCGCTGGGGTGATTTCAGCACTTCTTATGGTTCGCGGGCGTCTCGCCCGCATTTTGTGCGAATGCGGGCGGGACGCCCGCAAACCGTGAATGCCACTTCACACGACGACCAGTTTTCATCCGCGACGAGGACGCTGTTGTCCTAGACGCGTCCGACTACGAGGCAGGCGTTGTGGCCGCCGAAGCCGAAGCTGTTACTCATCGCGGTATTGACCTTTTGATCGCGGGCGTGCAGCGGCACGTAATCCAGGTCGCAGGCGGGGTCGGGTGAATCCAGATTGATCGTGGGCGCGATCGTGTCCGTTTGGATAGTCTTGCACAAAATCACGGCTTCGATGCCACCACTGGCGCCAAGTGAATGCCCCAGGGCACCCTTGGTGCTGCTGATGGCTACCTTGGTTGCGTGATCGTCGAGCACGGCTTTGATCGCCCGCGTTTCGGCTTTGTCGCCCAGTGGCGTGCTCGTTCCGTGAGCGTTGATGTAATCGATTTGCTCGACATGACGACCGGAATCGGCGATTGCCAATCGCATCGCCTCGGCCGCACCGCGTCCTTCGGGATCGGGCGCGGTGATGTGGCTCGCATCGCTCGTCGTTCCGTAGCCGAGGACCTCGGCGTAGATTTTGGCGCCGCGTGCCTTGGCTTGCTCGTATTCTTCGAAGATCAGCAGCCCGGCACCTTCGGCGAGCACAAACCCATCACGATCGGAGTCAAACGGGCGACTCGCTCGCTCGGGGTCGTCATTGCGAGTCGAGAGTGCTTTCATGTTTTGAAACGCGGCCAAGCCCATGCGGGTGATGGCGGCCTCGCAGCCACCGGTGATCATTAAGTCCGTTTCGCCGCTGCGAATGCTGCGAAGGGCATCACCCATCGCATTGGTGGCACTGGCACAAGCGGTCGCGACGGCATAGTTCGGGCCTTTCAGACCGTACTGGATCGATAGGGTTCCGCCCGCGGCATTGAGCATCATCTTCGGGACGGTGAATGCACTGACGCGATCGGGACCCTTGTTGAGCATCCGTTCGATCTGTTCTTCGATTTCGTTGAGACCGCCAGTGCCTGAGCCCAGAATGACTCCGCACCTCGCCGGGTCCAACGACGTGAAATCAATGCCGCTGTCAGCGACGGCTTGGCCGCCCGCATGAACGGCGAACTGGGTAAATCGATCGAGTCGCTTGACTTCCTTGGCCGCGACATACTTGGTCACATCAAAGTCAGGGATGTCGCCACCAAAGTGAACCTTGTAGCGAGTGGTATCCATGATCGAGAGCGTGTGGATGCCGCTGGCGCCGGCGGTCAGCCGGTCCCAGAACGAATCCACGTCATGTGCCAATGACGTGACCACGCCCACTCCGGTAATCACGACACGGCGCGGATTTCCATTGTTGGGAACGAGTCGAAAAGGTTCCGTTGAAACCGTCATGAGAGAGCCGGAGTGTCGATCGCGAATATGTCAACCAACCACCCAAGGTGAACTTCCGCCAGGGGTGGTTGATGCGTGGTAAGAATAAAAAGGGTTGCCAGCGGTTGACGTCTTAAGCGTCTTCGCCTTTTTCCTTTTCGATGAAATCAACAGCTTCGCCGACCTTTTGGATCTTTTCAGCCGAATCATCGGGGATGCTGATGTCAAACTCCTCTTCGAGTTCCATCACCAATTCGACGGTGTCGAGCGAGTCGGCACCAAGATCGTTGACAAAGGATGTTTCGCGTGTAATTTTGTCTTTGTCAACACCGAGCTGTTCGGACACAATGTCGATAACGCGTTCTTCGATAGACGCCACGGGCGTAACTCCAAATTTGGATGGGATTGGGGGGACAGGTGATTGGAAACGCCAGAATGAAAATGGCTTGATCGGTTTGCCGGTGCGGCCGGGTTATCCAGTCCAGGACAGCCCATAACACCAACACCGCTGAGACTTTTTCTCGCGGGGCCGTGAAGATAGGGGAAACGGCTAAAACCCGTCAATATCCCGTTGCTTTTTTGATTTTATTAACCAACCATGCCGCCGTCGACGACGATGGTTTGACCCGAGATGTAGCTGGCGTCTTTACTGGCGAGGAACAGCACTGCCGCGGCGACGTCTTCCGGCGTTCCGACCCGCTTGGCGGGAATTCGCTTTTTGGCTTCTTCCATTACCACCTCGCCGAGTTCCGCCGTCATCTCGCTGGCGATGAACCCGGGAGCGACCGCATTGACGGTCACGCCGCGGGCGATGAGTTCTTTGCTCATCGTTCGCGTCATTCCGATCATGCCCGCTTTGCTGGCGGAATAGTTCGCTTGACCTGGGTTTCCGATCAGGCCGGAGATGCTGGCCATGTTGATGATGCGGCCGTACTTCTTGCGGCGCATCACGCCAGCGGCGGCTCGACAACAGACGAAACAGCTCGTCAGATTGGTTGCGATCACGGAGTCCCATTCTTCGTCGGACATGCCACGCATCAGCTTGTCGCGGGTGATTCCGGCGTTGTTGACGAGGATGTCCAGGCGGCCGTGGTTTTTGTTGGTTTGCTCAATCGCCGCGGCTGCCGCGGCGCGATCGGTGACATCGCACGGCAGGGCTTCGCCCGTGCCGCCGGCCGCTTCGATTTCAGCCACGGTCAGAGCCAATTTCTCGGCGTTACGTGCCACGCACACCACGTGAGCCCCGTTTTGAGCGAGGGCCACGGCGACGGCGCGGCCCAGTCCCTGGCTGGCGCCAGTGACGATGGCGACTTGGTCTTTGAGGTCAACCGAGAGGGAAAGATTCATAAAAGCGGGTTCAGGAAAAGGAAGGGTTCAGGGTTCAGGGTTCAGAATTCAGGTTTTAGAGTCCGTCGCCGAAGCCGTCGGTGGGGGTTTTGCGGGCAATTCGCTTGATCGTACCACGCAGGACGCGGCCCGTTCCGGCTTCGAGGAAACCGTTGACGCCGTCGGCGAGCATCCGCGAAATCGAGGCTTCCCAGAGCACCGGATTGACGACTTGTTTGGCGAGCAGCTCGCGAATCTCAGCCGGATTGCTGTGCGGTGCCGCATCAACGTTGCTGTAAACCGGGATGCGCGTGGCACGAATCTCGACGCTCGCCAGGGCACCGGTGAGCTTGGCAACGGCATCTTGCATCAGCGGCGTGTGGAAAGCACCGGCAACGCTGAGCGGGACGACCTTCATCGCGCCCGCGGCCATTGCCAGTGGCTCGAGTCGCGCCAGTGCCGACTGGTGACCCGACACGGCGATGTTGCCAGGGCAGAGTAAATTGGCGGGTTGCAGGATTTCATCGTGTTGACGGCACTCATCGCAAACTGCGGTGAGCGGGTCGAGGTCCAGGCCCAGCACGCTAGCCATGCCTGAATCGACCGCGTCGGCGCAGGCCTGCATGGCTTCGCCGCGTTGCTGGACCAATTTCAGGCCGTCTTCAAAGCTCAATCCACCGGCGAAGCAGACTGCCGTGTACTCACCGAGGCTGAGCCCCGCGGTTGCCTTGATTTTGCCAGCGATGTCGCCGTGCAGCTGTGAAAAAACCTCGCCCGCAGCCACGCCCGCAACGAAGAGGGCTGGCTGGCTGTAGACGGTTTCGTTTAGTTTTTCAGCCGGACCCTCTGCGCACAGTTGTTTCAGGTCGTAGCCGAGGATTTTACCGGCGCGTTCAAACAGATCGTTCGCGCGCGGATGATTTTCGCACAGCCACGCGCCCATTCCGGGCGTTTGGGCTCCTTGGCCGGGAAATAAAATTCCCGGGCTGGAAACGTCGAGGGACAATTCAGGACTCTTCGTGCTGGACGACGGTGCGACCCTGGTAATAACCGCACTTGGGGCAGATATGATGGGTCGGCACGGCCGAACTGCATTGGGGGCAATAGCCGATCGATCGTTTCTTCAATGCGTCGTGGCTACGGCGTTTACCGGTACGACTGTTGGAGTGTTTTCGTTTGGGGACGGCCATGGCAGGGGTCCGAGTGGGAGACGGGAGGGGGTTGAAATTGCCAGCGGGTTAATCGCGCAAGCCGCGAAGAATAAACAA
>JBDNIG010000253.1:0-31034 GCA_041688415.1 Rhodopirellula sp.
GAGATCACTCGTGACATTTTCAGCGCCAAGGATGAGCTCGGTGGTGATGGTTACCTCGTCGATCAAATTCTCGACGTGGCCGGCGCCAAGGGAACCGGCAAATGGATGAGCCAATTGGCGCTCGACCTCGGCGTGCCCAGCACCCTGGTGACGACGGCCGTGTTCGCGCGAGGTTTGTCGGCACAAAAAGAAGCTCGCGTGCGAGCCAGCAAGAAACTCAATGGTCCTTCGGCGTCCCAGAATCCAGAGATGTCGGCGCTCGCGAAGAATTTGGTCGGCGACAAGCAAGCGTTTATCGATGCGGTTGAAAACGCTTTGTATGCATCGAAGATCGTCAGCTACGCCCAAGGCTTCGTGCAGCTCCAAGCCGCGTCGCAGGAACACGACTGGGGACTCGACTACGGCCAGTGCGCCCTGCTTTGGCGGGGCGGATGCATCATTCGCGCCCAGTTCCTCGATCGCATCAAGGAAGCCTTTGACGAACAACCCGATCTCGAAAACTTGCTGCTGTATCCGTACTTCGAGCAAGCCGTTGAGAATGCCCAGGCCGGTTGGCGCGCGGTGGTTTCAGCCGCCTCGTTGCTTGGCATTCCCGTGCCCGCATTCAGTGCGGCGCTGAACTACTATGACGGATATCGCTTGGAACGACTGCCCGCCAACCTTCTGCAGGCTCAGCGGGACTATTTCGGTGCCCACACCTACCAGCGTGTCGACCGCGAGGGCGTGTTCCACAGCGAATGGCTGGATCTTCGTAAACCCGTCTGAGCGAATCACGGATTTACCAAGCAATCTGTCTCTTGCTCGCGCGATTCACGCTGGATCTGAGTAGCTTCCAGTTGCCGCTCCGACCGGGACAAGCCCGGTGGAAGCGGCAACAATTGCGTGGGGAACGCTACCCCTTCGGGCTGCCCTTGATGAATTTGGTCATCGCGGCCGGCAGCGGCGATTCCACCGTCATCTCTTCGCCCGTGACGGGGTGCACGAACGTTAGCGATGTTGCGTGCAGGGCAATTCGTCTGCGAATCCAGCGCGCGTGCCGCGCACGCTCGGTTTGATAGTGCGAATCGCCGAGCACCGGATGCAGAGCATGAGCAAACTGCACGCGGATTTGATTCCGTTTGCCGGTTTGCAACGTGACTTCGACCAGTGTCGTATCGCCCATTTCCTGGAGAACGCGATAGTGCGTGATCGCTTCTTCGGAATCCTTCGATGGCTTGGTCACGTAGCGGTCGAGATTGTTGCCCGTGGCCAAGTGGGCGCGGAGCGTGCCTTCTTGCTCATGTAGTTTCCCTGCCACGATGGCGGTGTAGATGCGCCGCGGCTTTTGCAGCTTGAACTGTTCAATCAGCAACTGGGCAACCGCCGCGTGCTTGCCGAAAATCAGCAGACCGCTGACCTCTCGATCGAGTCGATTAACCAAGCACGCTTCTCGTTCGCTGCGTGAGTGGCTGAGGTAGATCGAGACTCGCTCGACCAGCGTGTTCGGGTCACCGCGATCAGTCGGCACGGTGAGCGTGCCAGCGGCCTTGTCGACGACGATCAGGTGCTCGTCTTCGTAGGCGATCGTGAACGTTCGGTCGTCCCAACGTTTGATTTTCTTTTCTCGGTATCGCTGTGTTGGATCGTAGGAAACCGAGACCTGATCACCGCTGGCTAACTGCGTGGCGGGATCGCTACACGGTTGCCCGTTGACGCTCACGCAGCGACGATCAATCATGCCTCGCGATTGGCTATGCGACGTCTCGCAGAGTTGCCGTACGAAGGCATCGGCCCTGCCGGAGGAGGATTCCGTCACGGCTTGTGAAACAACTTGGAGCGACATGTAAATCCGGGTTGAAAATCGCGATAAGGAGCGGCATCGAAGTGCCGACGCCGCAGTTCAATCTTGTTATATCCGAAATTGCCGGTTCACATAATCGGCGGCGATGTTGCAGAGTGAGTGTCGCATGCGCGGGAGTTTGCTGAGAAAAACGGGGAATCGACGCGCGAGACATTGCGAAGGTTACTAGAATCGGCGTCGGAAACATCAACCTCGCTCTCCTGGTTTGCAAGTGAAGCGTCCCAATCCGGCTTCCGACTCGCGCGACCGTTCGTGCGTTCTGCTCATCGATCTGGATAATTGTCCACACGAAATACTCGATCTCGCCGAGACAGCTCAGCGGTACGACCTGATTATCGCTGCGCACGGCAGCCGCGAGCCGCGTGTGCCGTTGGGAGTGGCGGCGGTACTGGGCCAATTGGTGAGCCAGGGGAAGATTGAAATTTGGGCCATGCCGCCCGGCAAGAACGCGGCTGATTTTGGGATCACCTTCGTCGCCGGGCGGCTGTCTGCCGAACTGCCCCGCCACACCATTTTTCGAATCGCGTCGAAGGATCGAGACCTGGAACACGCAGTCAATTTACTCAAGCGAAGTGGATTTCAGGCTCGACGGATCGATTCGTCCAATACGCCCAAATCAGCTGAGCCGTCCAAGACGGTTGTTTCTCCGATGGCGTGCCGGTTGGCCAGCTCGCTCAGCGGACGTGGAGCGAACTCGCGTCCCAAACGGCGCCGCACCCTGCAATCCGTTGCCAAGGCGCGGGGCACGACTGCCCAAGCCGGCATGGCGGCGCTCAAGGAACTCGAGGACGCCGGCGCGATCCGCTACGCAGCCAATAGCGTCCCCCAGTATGATGATACGTTGCTGAAAGACTTTGCCGCGTTGGCACCCAAGAAGAAACAGAAAACCGAACCGCTACCGCTGCAAAAATTGGTCAAGTCACGTTCTCGCTCACGGGTATGTGATCAGACGCAGATGGAACTCTTCGAATAGCGAATGATGCGATGGAAGACTCACTCTTGCGTTTGACGGACCACTCAGCAGGTTCGGGAAATTCATTTCGCATCACTGAGTGCCACGTTTTCATAACCCGACGCGTAAGCGAGGGATGGCGGCATGAATCCCTCGCTTACGCGCCGGGTTATGATTGTCGATTCCACCGAAATATTTCCCCGTATCTGCTTAGCGGCGGAACAGCCCGTACTTCGCGATACAGTACAGGGCAGCCACACCGTCCTTCCAAGTAATCTTCTTGCCTTCGTCGTACCACCGGTGTTGATACCGAATGGGACGCTCGGCAAAACGTAATCCACGTCGGGCCCATCGCGCCGTCAGTTCGATCTCGATGCCAAAGCGATCCTCTTTCAAATCAGGCAAGATCGCTTGAAACGTTTCGCGTGATGACATCTTATAGCAGGTTTCAACGTCACTGAGCCTCGGCCCGATCGCAACGCTAGCGAGTAGCGTGATGAATCCGTTGACCGCCTGGTGCCACCACGGTGATACCTGGCGATCACCGTGCCCGTATCGTGTTCCGTAAACGACGTCTGCTGAATTCTCGATGAGCGGTTGCAGCAGTCCGCGAATGTCGTCCGGATCATACTCGCTGTCGGCATCTTGAATCACGATCACATCACCCGTCGCGGCGGCGATCCCGCTGCGGATCGCTGCGCCTTTGCCACGGTTTTGCGGATGACGAATCAGCAGCACGTCACCGGCATCACTGCAGGAGTCGAGAATGTCCGATGATCCGTCGTTCGAACCGTCGTCAACAAGAATGATTTGTAGCGGCAGGCCCGTGCGGCGCAGACGTTCGAGAACATCGCCGACCGTGGCGCACTCGTTGTAGACCGGCACAATCACGCTGAGTACAAAGCCGGGAGGCAAGGCAAAAATTGCCAGCCGACGACACGCGTTTGGACCCAAGAAACGCTGCATTTTCTCGACATATTCCGGATTGAACCAGCGTTCGCTCGGAACTTCTGCTGCGGCGTCGTTGGGAAGCGGATTGGTGGTTGAGGAGGAGACTTCATTCATGGCGCGCAGGGCTGGCGGGAGGATCGGCCCCAGATCACTTTCAGACGAGTTTCGCACAAAAAATTCTTCTCACAAACATACCGTAATTCTCACACTCAAACGCACTCTTACGAAAAATCTGTGGAACATCACCCCACTTTGTTGTTGACTTTTCGGACCGCTAACGACAAATTCTTGGCAGCTTCACCAAACGGGCTTCGCAAACGTCAGCGAGGAAGTCGGTCGTCTCGGTCGACATACCTCGCCAGCACTTATCTTGCGAACTCCATGCTATTCCCAACGGAGTGTCGACGATGTATTTTGATCGAGCAACCAGTACGCTGTGCGTAGTTAACTCACCTCGAAAGACTTCATCTCACCCTCACGCCGCAATTTCTTTCCAGCGACAATCCCTGTGGGCTTCGAGTCGCTGATCTCCAAGTCGTCAGTCAACGCATAGGACAGCGTTGTCTCATGATACGTCACAATGAATGTGTACGAGTCATCGGGAGATGGTAACAGAAGGACGCCACCACCGAACATTTGCGTTCGAGACACGGATCGTCACTCCCACTTTTTTAGTCGATTCCTTGCGATTTGCAGTTTTTAAAACTGGTTGACAATTCACGTTGTCATGCGGGCTTGAGTTCCAATGCGTCTCATGGAAGAAATGCACTGGAGGTTCATTCTGGAATCGACGAAGCGAGCGTCAGGGACACATGAAGTGAAACTGGCTCGCTCTTTTAACATTTTCTTATCCTACTCGCTGCATGACGGTATCGAGCGTCTTACGTAGCGCCGTGCCGCTGGCCCGAATCCCCTGCACCTCTTTAGGCCACAAATCAATTTCCATGGTGGCCTGCACGCCGGTTCTGCCGAGCACGGTGGGCACGCTCAACGCCACGTCACGGATGCCATAGCAACCATTTTGCACGCTGCTGACCGGCAGCACCGCTTGGGTGTCGAGCACGATCGCATCGACGCAGTCGCGAATCGCGATGCCCACGGCAAAGCCCGCTCCGCCCTTGCGTTTGATCACTTCGGCACCACTGCCACGTGTGCGCGTGAATAACTCACCCGCCATGGCCGGCGTCCAACCGGGATACTTGTCCAGTGGCAGTCCCGCGATGGTCGCGCTGCTCCAGATCGGCACCATCGACTCGCCATGCTCGCCCAGAATCAGCGCCTTGGTCTGTGTCGGTGGTGCTTGTAGTTGCTCGGCAATCAGCGAGCAGAAACGAATCGTATCGAGCTGCGTGCCCAATCCGACGACTTGGCCGACTGGCAGGCCAAGTTTGTCAGCGGCGACATACGTAAGGATGTCGACCGGATTGCTGACGACGAGCACAATCGCGGACGGTTTTGGGCCAGCTAATTTGACGTCGCGCAGGATCTGCATGAACAGATCGGTGTTGCGATTGATTAAATCCAACCGCGACTCGTCCGGCTTGCGACGCAGCCCCGCGGTGATGCAAATGATGTCGCTGCTCGGAATGTGCTCGTAGCCGCCACCGGCGAACGATTGATTGGCGACACTCGTCGAACCATGACGCAGATCCAACGCATGTCCCACCGCGAGTTCTTCGTTGACGTCGAGCAAAGCGATCTCGTTGACCAAGCCGCCACACTGCAACGCGTACGCGGCACACGAGCCAACGAGACCACCACCGCCAATAATTGAAATTTTCATTTTTTTAGCTGCTAGCTACTAGCAATTAGCTGCTAGCTTTTGCTGTGTGAGAGAGTTGAAGTAGATCCCTGCGTCGCCCGCAGGGAATGAATAAGCTATTAGCTATTAGCTGCTAGCATTTGCTGTAAAAGAGTGTTGAAATAGACCCCTGCGTCGCCCGCACGTTACGAATACGTGTGTCGAGGCCCACGCCCTGACGCGAATTGGAGGCTAGAAGCTAGAAGCTAATAGCTATCTCCCCATCTGGCGAATGACTTCGTCGGTGATCGCTTTGACGAGTTGAGCTTCATCGACGCCTGCGGGCAGAGCGGGTGTTCCGTTGCTGCTAGCGACTCGCGTGGGCTGGGCTCCCGACGACTTGATCGGGGGAGGTGCTGGGAAGGCGCGACGCTCCACGCCGGTATCGGCCCACGACTCGCGGAAGATGTCATTGGCGCAGATATCACAGTCCTTGTAGTCGGGCGTGTTGCGTGGATCGGCGTAGCCCCACTTCTGTTTCAGATCGAGCAGTTCACGCGATTTCTCTTCGTTGAGGTACGACACATTGCCGAGCTGCTTGGCGAGCATCAACATCCGGCAATAGGCGTCGAGAATCTCAGTCCACCAGTACGCCTGCTCAACGGTTTCGCCGTAGGAAACGGTACCGTGATTGGCGAGAATCATCACGTTGGTTTTGTTGACGTACGGGATGATCGTGTCAGCGAATGCTTGGCCGCCGGGGGTTTCGTATTTCGTAATCGGCACGTCGCCGAGAAAGACCTCGACCTCGGGCAAGATGCACTGGGGGATCGGTTCGCGGGCGATCGCGAACGCGGTCGCGTGTGGCGGGTGGCAATGCACAACGCTGCGGATGTCGTCGCGCTGCTTGTAGATTTCCAAATGCAACAACGCTTCGCTGGATCGCTTCTTGCGTCCGGACAACTGCTTGCCAGTCATATCGACGAGCGAGATGTCGTCGGGTTTGAGGAATCCCTTGCAGTGCAACGTCGGCGTACACAAGACTTCGTTCTCGCTAATCCGGACGGTGATGTTGCCATCATTCGCGGCGGCGAATTGCCGGTTGTAAATCCGGCTGCCGATGTCACACATGTCTTGTTTGATCTTGTGAATGTTTTCCATGATGTTGCTTTTAGGGTTGGGATAAAAGTGATCGACGGCGGGTTAGTAGATTAGTTTGGAGGTTGGATATCGATATGGTCTAAAATCGCGACGATCGATGCATCGATCGGTCTGACGTCCGGTTGAAACGGTGCTGCGGCTTCGGGCCCCTCGGCGAGTGCGACGAGGTCGCCTTCGCCGCAGCCACAGAGGTCCCAGGCGATGATCAAATCATTACCTGGCACGACCTCATCAAGGTCTTCCATCCGCTCGACGACTTCCACGCATCGCAGCGTCGCCGAGTGCAGCATGGGATGCATGCGATTGAGCGTGGCGTTGCCGAGTACACGGGCGATCTTCATGACAATCCTCCGGCCATGGTGACTTTGGGGATCGTCCGTGACGTTGGTTTGGCAATCGCAGCAATCGCATTGGCGAGTGCGACGAGGTGCAAGTGAGCGACATCGAGCACGAACGTGTTCGGACTCAGTTCGGCCATGAACCGCTGCACGTCATCGACTCGATTGATCGCCACGACACAGCGATCAGGTCCGGTCCGCTGGTGAGCCGTCGTGGCCGGGCGACTCGACAAGACCACTTCGAGTGACGATTGATTGCATAGCCGGACGCCGCGATTGAGCACCTGCTTCTTCACGGCCGCGAGCAAATGGTCGGCGACAACGCCATCGCACTGTAGATTGATGGCGCGGCTACCAGATTGCACCTTGATTTTTTCTGAATTGACTTGTTTGGAATTTGCATCTCCAGTCGCGTCCGCTTTGGTAACCGTGATGCCGCGGTACCGCAGTTCATCGCGGGCCGCCGGCGTGATCACCGTGCGAGCGGAAAGTTGGAGGTGCTTGATCGAAGCGCTCAGTGCTTGGACATCGTCGAGCGAGCAAACACCGGCCTCAAATAGGAACGAGGTCGCCGCGCTCGTTTGCTCGCGGGACTCGGTGTCGCCGATCGCCGACTCCCGTCGCAACTGCAGGAGCACCCGGCGGACAATCGCTTCGAGATCAATCGAAGCGTCCGTGAACGCTGATTCGGTGGGACGAGGAACGATTCGAGACACGCGAGAACTTAGCAACCTAGAAAGTAGTGAATTAAAAAATGAAGACGAAACCTAGAAACGTCAGTCGATGACGCCGCACACGCTCCAACGTGCCGGGCAGACGTCGCTGCCGGTGATATCGCTGATCGCCGTCGAGTCGCTGGTGATCATGATCCGGTCGCCGGCGCGGCAACCCAGTGGATCGAGGATCAACAGTGGCGGCCCATCCGCACCGGCGTTGAGCGTGAGCGGTTGGGCGATCACGAGTCGGCGACCCACGAGTGATTCATGCTTGACGGTCGCGCGGGCATGACCGAGGACTTTGGCGGTTTGCATTTGCGTTCTAAACCACCCGCAATTCGTCGACCATGGTGCAGCGGCGTTCCCGCGTGAACGTGTTCGGGCTGGTCACGCCTTCACCCGTTGGGCCGGCGATCGAGAACGACAGGTACCCTTCGCCGCCCAAGCCGAGGCTCGCCATGCAGGGACCATTCTTGACATACAACGTCGTATCGAGCTCACGGCCCATCTTGGTCATGTTGCGGACATTGCGTGAATGGATGATCGCGGTGTGGCGGAATCCGTGTTCATAGTGTTTCGCCATCGCGATGGCGTGATCGACATCCCGAGCACGCACGAAGGGTAGGAACGGCATCATTTGTTCGACGGTAACGAAGGGGTGGTGTTCGTCGGTCTCGCCAAAGAGGAGTTCACAGCCCGCGGGGGCATTCGTGCCCGCCGCACGAGCCAGCACGCTGGCGTCTTTGCCGATCAATTCCTTGGCCGCAGCGTCATGTTGATCATCGCCGACCTTGGTGATCGCCTGCGAAGTGAGCCTCGCAATCTGTGCCGCATCGAGCGGCATCGCTCCGGCCCGCCGCATCGCTGCCATCATGTCGTCGAAGACGCTTTCAACAACGAATACTTCTTTCTCGGAAATGCACAACAGATTGTTGTCGTAGGATGCGCCTTGGATGATGCAGCGGGCCGCGTTGTCGAGGTCAGCGGTTTCATCGACGACCACGGGTGGGTTGCCTGGCCCAGCCACGATCGCACGTTTGCCGCTGCGGAGCGCCGCCCGCCCCACCGCCGGTCCGCCCGTCACGCAGATCAACGCGATATCGCGGTGCGTGAACAAGGCGTCGGCGGATTCCAATGTTGGTTCGGCGATCACGCAGATCAAATTGTCGATGCCGACCTCAGCGGCAATCGCCGCGTTGAAGCGACGCACGCCTTCGACCGCGACTTTCTTACCCGATGGATGCGGGTTGACGACGACCGCATTGCCACCGGCAATCATGCTGACGGCGTTACCGGTGATCGTGGGCAAGCTATGCGTGACCGGCGTGATTGCCGCAATCACACCAAAGGGAGCACGCTCGATCACGGCAAGGCCGTGGTCGCCGCTGAACGCCTTCGTTTCGAGAAACTCGGTACCGGGCGACAATTCGCCGAGCGTGCGGAGTTTCTCGATTTTGTGTTCCGGGCGACCGATGCCCGTCTCCCGCATCTCCATCAGACCGAGCTCTTCGCACTGCTCGATACTGATCCGGCGGATAATATCGATGACTTGCTTTCGCTCCACCATCGTGCGCTCGCGCAGTTGCTCATGGGCGGATCGGGCCGCCGCGACGGCTTCGTTGACATCGGTAAAGATGCCGTTACAGCCCGCTCCCGGCGGAACGTTGCGGCTCAGCGGGCCGGCGGCACCGGGTGGCATCGGACCGACCTCGGCGAGGACAGCCGATACGACGTTGCGAATCAGAGTTTCGTCAAATTGCATGATGATTAAGCTTCCTTTGTTCTGTCAAAGACAGATTTCTTTTCGATGTGAACGCTGTCGACAATGCCAATGATGACCGCGTCGATGGGAAGTGTTTTGGTGTCAGGGGTCAGCCGCGCCGAACTGCCTTGGCATACGAGTACGAGATCCCCCTCGCCCGAACCCAGCGTGTCGACCGAAATGAATGTTCGTCCGGTCGTCACCAAGGACGCACGCGTGTCAGCGTCGAGCCGGTACGGTTCGACGATCAATAGCTTGTGACCCTTCATCGACGCCACTTTTTGCGTCGCGACAATCGATCCAATAACGCGTGCTAGGAACATGGGAGAGTGGGAGAGTGGGAGAGTGGGAGCTGGGAGCTGGGAGTTGGGAGAGCTAGTAGCTAGTAGCTAATAGCTAGAAGCTAATAGCAGCCTTAGCTCTTTTGGCGACGATCCATTCTTCGTTGGTGGGGATGACCCAAATTTGGACTCGGCTGGAGTCGCTGTGGAGGCAATCCTCGCCACCGGTTTGCTTGGCATGTTCGCGATGATTTTGGTTTCGCGAGTTGTCGAGCTCGATGCCAAATGACTCTAGGTTTTTGCAGATGGCTTCGCGGACGACTTCCGAGTTTTCGCCGATGCCGCCGGTGAAGACGATTGCATCGAGGCCACCCATGGCGACCATCATGCCGCCCAGGTGCCGGCGGATTTCTTCGACGAAGACGGACAAAGCCCGTTTCGACTTTTCGTCACCCGCCGCAGCGGCCGCTTCGATATCTCGCAGATCACTACTGCGACCGCTGAGACCTTTGAGGCCGCCTTCGTTGGCCAGCAATGTCAACAATTCTTCGAGCGACTTGCCGGTTCGTTCGATCAGCAGCGGGAGCGCGAACGGATCGAAGTCGCCGACGCGATTGTTCTGCGGCAGACCCGTTTGCGGGGTCATGCCCATCGTCGTCATCACGCTCTGACCGTTCTGGATCGCGGTCAAGGAACTGCTGCCACCGAGATGACAGGAGATGATGCGGGCGTCGCTGCGGCCGAGTAACTCGGCTGCTCGCTCGGCGATATATCGATGGCTCGCCCCATGGAATCCCCACTTCTGCACCTGGTAATCCTCGCGCCATCCCGGCGGAACCGCGTACATCCGGCGCGCCTCGGGAATGGTTTCGTGGAACTCCGTTTCAAACGCGGCAACCAACGGCAAATCTGGGAACCGTTCTCGCAACAGTTTCATCGCGGCGATGTACGGTGGATTGTGCGCGGGCGCAGCCGCATTCATTTCCGCCATCGCGACGAGCAAGTCATCGTCGACCAAAAACGTGCCGCTCTTGCGTCCCCCATGAACCGCTTTGAAACCGATCGCGGCGACCTCGGATGCATCCTTGACGCAACCGTGTTGTGGATCGGCCAACTGATCCAAGCAAGCCTGCACCGCGATGCCGTGATCGGGAACCGGCATCTCCGATACGTTGTGATAGTCACCGATGGTGACCTCACAGCGACTCGTCGATGCATCACCGATCCGTTCGACGGCGCCGCGTGCGAGCACGCGTGCTTCGGGACGAATGTCAGGCGACTGCAAGTCACCGCTGACGTCGAGCAGCTTGTATTTGAAACTGGTCGAACCCAGATTCGCAACGAGGATGAGCATGGGAGATCTTCCTTGAGAGACGGAGGTCGTGCGGAGCCAGGTTCAGCTAAAGTACGCCGCAACCAACCCATCAGCGGGACGTGCGATGATGTGGCTGCTGACCAACTCGCCGATCTGAGCCGCCGCGGCGGCCCCAGCTTCGACGGCTGCGCGGACGCTGCCGACGTCGCCGCTGACGACGGTCGTGACCAGCCCGCCACCGAGGTCGATTCGCTTGACAATTTCTACGTTGGCCGCCTTGGCCATCGCGTCGGTCGCTTCGACGAGGGGAAGCAGACCTTTGGTTTCGATCAAACCGATTGCATCATTCATAGGAAAGGGTTCAGTGTAGAGAGTTTAGGTTTCAGACAGTGGGGCGTTTCAGCAGTCGGGTGTGGAGACTACTTCTTGGGAGCTGCAGCGGGGAATTTGATGATCTTTTCGAGGTCGGCGTGAGGTCGAGGGATCACCTGGACGCTGACGACTTCGCCAATCCGGCCCGCTGCGGCGGCACCCGCGTCCGTGGCGGCCTTCACCGCCGCGACATCACCGGTGACGAAGACGGCAGCGAGACCCGCGCCGACTTTGTCCCAGCCGAGGAACTGCACATTGGCAGCCTTCATCATCGCGTCGGACGCTTCGACCAGGGCAACGAACCCTTTGGTCTCGATCATGCCGAGCGCTTCTTTAATCTTTGCCATCGAATCAAACCCTTTTGGGAAGAGAGTGGGGGAGTGGGAGAGTGGGAGAGCTAGCAGCTAGTAGCTAGTCGCTAGTAGCTAGTCGCTTTTCATCAATGCCCGCAGGCACATGGTTTGGGCATCGGTTGGAGTTGGACGTCACTGGCGGCGTCCAAGTTGCACGCGTTGCCTTCGTCGGTATCGATGTGAACTTCGAGCTTGGCGGCCTTATCGGCCCGCACGAGTAAATCATCGAAAGTCACGCTGCAGTCGTTGCTCGTGACGACGAGTTGCATCATGTCACCGTTAGCGACACCGAAATGGGCCGCATCGTGATCGTTCATGTGGACGTGACGCGCCGCGCGAATCACGCCTTGATCAAGCTGCACCGAACCGGCCGGCCCAACCAGCACGCAGCCGGGTGTGTCATCGATCTTGCCGCTGTGACGAACCGGCGCGTTGATGCCGAGCGAAATGGAGTCCGTCAACGCCAGCTCGACCTGGCTAAACGAACGCGTCGGCCCGAGTACGCGCACGCTCGGTAACATCCGCCGCCTCGGGCCAACAACCATCACGGTTTGCTTCGCCGCATAAAAACCGTCTTGATAGAGATCCTTGTCCGGCTCGAGCACGCTGCCACGACCGAACAGAATCTCAACGTGTTCATCGGTCAGGTGACAATGCCGCGCCGAAATACTGACCCGCAGATTCGGCTTGCCATCGACCCAGCCCGGAGGCGAACCAGCTTGTGTGCGGGAGTGGCTCGGGCCTGCCCGATTTGGGGTGGCGACACCGTTCAATTGAGTTTGGCGGATGGCACTGCGGACGAGCGCCTCGATCTGCGTTCGATCGATTGTCATGCTCATAAGGAGTGGGCCGAACCGGCTTGGTTGGAGGGAATGGATTGGGAGTCTGATGAAAGCGGCGGGCGGGTGGACGAGGACTGCGCCGCGGGTGGGTGAGGTCTGCTCGATGGAGCTAACATTAGTTCGGCGAGGCGGGAATCGAATGTCTTGATCCAGCGATTGTCCAATTCGCTGTCGGTAACCACCCTGCCCACGTCGTCCAATCCGCATATATGGGACAGACTGACCTTGCCGAACTTGCTGCTGTCCGCCAACACGATCGTTTGATCGGCCGCCGCCAGCATCGCGCGCTCGCTCTCGACCAGCATCATGTCGCTATTGAAAAAGCCGCGTTCGGTCACTCCCGCGACCGACAGGAATGTCTTGGACACGTTGATATCAGCCAACATCGCGTCCGCCATCGGGCCGATCGTCACCGAGGTGCGGCGGCGGACACAGCCGCCGATCATGATCAAGTCGATCGAATCACTCGTCGACAGCAAGTGCGCAACCGGCAGGGAGTTGGTCACGACCTGGACCGATCGGTGGACGATCAACCGGGCCAATTCATACACCGTGCTGCCGCCATCGAGCAGAATCGTATCCCCATCGTCGATCAACTCAGCCGCCGCACGGCCAATGGCCTGTTTGCGAGGCCAGCCGTCGTCGCGATGGCCGCGGAAAGTTTGGATCGTGTCCGATTGCCCCGTCCAATACACACCGCCATGCGTCCGACGCGCCTCACCAGCGTCCTCGAGGTTCTCCAAATCGCGGCGGACCGTCGACTCGCTGACCCCCAACATCGATGTCAGTTCACCCAACGCCGCAAACCCGTGGGCGCGGACGTGGTCGCGAAGTCGTTCGCGTCGAGCATCAGTGGACAAGGCTTTTCTTTCACGAGGTGGCGGAAATCATTCATCGTGAGATAGTATCCACGCATTGATGGTGTTTTTCAAGCAGTCAGCACTCCAGATTGCGGGCTTTAGTGAAAATAAGCGAAATGGGTTGATTCTTAGCGTTCTACCGAACCTTGCGCCTGATTTTCCGTGAGCATCGCGTGCTACCAGTTCAAGGGGGACGAGCTCTACGTGCGCGCCGTCGTGACGAGCTCGCAAGCGGCCAAGGATCCGTCTTTCGAGAATCAAAAGAAACAAGCTTGGGCCCAACCCGTGGGCTGGAAGCTAGAGCGTTGAATGCCGTGGATCGCTCAGCCGATCCAGCTACGGCAAGAAAAGCACGCTTGACTGTCGGGCCAAGCTACACAAACGCTTTGCGGGGCATTGCGAGACCCTTGGGTACCGCGCCTCGTACGACTCCCGGCCTTCGAATTCGAGTAAGATGCAGCCGCGATCGTCGGTATCTGACAGACACACTGCGTGCTGAATGCGCTGCCCCCGGACCGAACTCGCCTGGGTCCGAGTTCCTTTCCGTGGTCCGGACTCGGTTCCCGATCCGGCTACGAACGAGTCGTCGGGAATCGCCTGTCGAGTTTCATGAAGTGATTCATTCAGGTCATCGTCACCGCTACCGTTGCTTTGATGAGGCGATTGGCGATGGTGTTTCTGCGTCCTGCAAGGCTGTTTCCGCCGCCTTTTCACGGTACTGCTGGACCTTTTCGGGAATCGAGACCAATGCAGTGTTAGCGGCCATCGCTAGCAGAACCACCAGCCCGATTCCCGCGATCACTTTTGTGACTGGACCGATGACCTGTTCTCCCATCACATCCCGGCTGCTGGCCAACCACAATAAAACGATCGCCACCAAGGGAGCCCCCACCACGGTAACCGCTTGCGCCATAATGATCGTGGGTGTGCGGTCGAAGTCCAGGAGTAGTGCCGCCAGGGCCACTACCATTCCGCATAATAGAACGAGCGTCGTCATGATGCGAGGCCAACGGTCGTGGCTACCGCTGCCCAGCCCCAAACCGTCCGAAGCAATGAAGCCACCGACCATCGAGTTAACCAGAAATGACGAATACGCAGCACAGAATAGACCAAGACAGAAAATGACTTTGCAGCTAGTGCCGAACGTCGGTTCGAGCGCCTCGGCGACCGCCACCGGGTTTGCCAAAGCAACGGGCGAACCCGTGTAAAGACCAGCGGCGGCGGTTGACATTAAAATGATCGTGATCAGAGCCATAATGACGGCCCCCACTCGCGCATCCACAATACCACTTCGCACTTGATGCTCGTCCCAACCCTTCTGCTGAACCAAATACGCTTGGTAAAAAGCACCGGCGATCACGAACGTTGTACCGATCAATGCCAGCAACTCGAGGTCGACCGTACCGGCGCTGGGCACAAAACCCTTCGCCATCGCCACCGGGTCAGGTTTGAGGGTGAACAGATTGATGGCGAAGCTGATCAGCATCACGGCGACGAAAAACATCATCAGCCGCTCCATCACCCGGTACAGGTTCTTGAATAGAAACAAAAACATGATCGCGATCGCATTGAACGCGACCACCAACGCCACCACCAACGGCTTGGAGTCAACAAAGGCCTCAAACGCCGCTACGACACCCGTGTTGTTACTGGACTGAAACGCCGAACAGATGAAGAACACGATGAAGCCAAGTAGGATCGCAAGCGGGCGGCCCGCTTTGCGGCGGATCAGGTCTCCCGGTGATACGCTCGACATCGCCCCCAGCTTGGCCGCCATCGTCATGTAGACGAGCATGAACGTGACGGAAACGACGACGACCCACAGCATCGAATAGCTGTAGTTCGCGCCAACCGTGGAACTGGTCATGATGCTGCCAGGACCGATCACCACGCACGCCGTGATCAGTCCCGGGCCGATACGTTGATACCAGGCGACGGGCTGATCGACGTCAGTTTTGAGTTCTTCGGGCATTCAGATTCATTCGATCAACGGGAAGGGGCTTGGCCGCGCAATTTCACAGCCGAGCTGCTAGAGTACTGAACGAACCCCATGACCACAAACAAGTTCTTGACATTGGCGTACAAACTTCTGGTCTCGTGCCGTGAATCGGTCCACCGAACCCGCGTTGGATCGGCGGAGCGATCCTCGACCTTCACTTCCCTGACGAAAGACTTCAGTCATGCCTGACTTGATCGAAACGGAATCTCAACTCGATACGATGCTCGCCGAGCCGACCGATGCGTTGGTTGAGTTCATGCGTACGCTTGATGGCGACCTCATCATTCTGGGGATCGCCGGGAAGATGGGCGTCAGTCTCGGGCAGTTGGCGGTTGCGGCGATTAAAAAAGCGGGCGTTCAAAAGAGCACCTACGGTGTTGCCAGGTTTTCCGATCCTGACGCTCGCGATCGTCTGGAATCCGTCGGTGTCAAGACGATCAAGTGCGACTTGCTCGACCGTGCCGCGGTCCCCGAGCTTCCCAAGGCACGCAACGTCCTGTTCATGGCAGGTCGC
Organism: Rhodopirellula sp.; assembly: GCA_041688415.1. Taxonomy (GTDB): domain Bacteria; phylum Planctomycetota; class Planctomycetia; order Pirellulales; family Pirellulaceae; genus Rhodopirellula. The sequence goes on from JBDNIG010000253.1 coordinate 15,998, forward strand.
AAGTTCGGCACCGGTGGCGACGAAGCTTCCACTTGGGCGATGAACACGATGGTCCCGGCGAATGTCGCCGACCATTTTCGTGACTCCAACATCGTGGCGTTTTCGACCGGTTGTGTTTACCCGCTGGCTCGCGCCTGCAGTCCGCCAGACGAGAGCACGCCGCCGGCGCCGGTCGGCGAGTATGCTCAGTCGTGCTTGGGTCGCGAACGGATGTTCGAGTACGCCAGTAATTCGTGGGGAACGTCGGTTTGCCTGTACCGGTTGAACTACGCAATCGACCTGCGCTACGGTGTGCTGCACGATATCGCCACAAAAATTTGGCACGACCAGCCCGTCGACAACTCGGCCCGAGCGTTCAACGTGCTCTGGCAGGGCGATGCCAATCATCAGGCGCTGATGTGCTTAGGACACTGCACGTCACCGGCAAACACTATCAACGTGACGGGGCCCGAAACCCTTGATACTGAAGACGTTGCGCGGCAACTAGGCGAACTGCTCAACAAGCCCGTGCGATTTACGACAACGCCAAGCGATGCCTCCTATTTGAGCGATAGCTCCAAGGCCGAGAAGTTGTTTGGCTTGCCATCGGTCACCGCCGATCAACTTATCCGCTGGCAGGCTCATTGGACCAAAATCGGTGGTCGTTCTCTGGGCAAGCCAACCCACTTTGAAGTCAGCGACGGAGCTTATTAATTCGATGAATATCAGCGACTTGCCCACCACCGTCCGCGCCAACGTGCGCAGCGGAATCGTGATCCCGGCGCAACCTTTGGCACTCGACGCCGATCGACAATTCGACCCGCGACACCAGACCGCTTTAACTCGCTACTACATCGATGCGGGCGTGGGCGGCATCGCAGTCGGTGTTCATTCGACTCAGTTCGCAATCCGTGATCCGTCGATCGGATTGTTGGAACCGGTGCTGCGTCTCGCCTCGGAAGTCATCGACGAGTACGCTGGTTCCCAAGGTCGCGAACTCTTCAAGGTGGCGGGAGTTTGCGGAAAAACGTCTCAAGCGATCCGCGAAGCCGAATTCGCGGTGTCGCAGGGATATCACGCCTGTTTGCTGAGTCTGGCGGCGCTGGCCGACAATAGCGTCGATGAGCTGGTGACGCACTGCCGAGAAGTCGCCGAGATCATGCCGGTGATCGGTTTCTATCTGCAACCCGCCGTCGGTGGTCGCGTGTTGCCGTATCGCTTCTGGCGTGAATTCGCGGAAATTGACAACGTAATCGCGATCAAGTTGGCTCCCTTTAACCGCTATCAAACATTGGACGTCGTTCGTGCCGTTTGTGATGCCGGTCGCGAAGATGCCATCACACTTTACACTGGCAACGACGACAACATCATCGCGGACCTATTGACTGCGTACCGCATCGTCACTGCACACGCGATCAAGTCGGTTCGCATTCGTGGCGGGCTACTCGGTCACTGGTGCGTGTGGACTCGCGCGGCCGTCACGCTGCTCGACGAAATCCACGCGGCAATCGATCGCGGCGGCGACATTCCTTCCGAATTGCTCCGTCGGAACGTCGAAGTTACCGATTGCAACGCAGCCTTCTTTGATGCCGCGAACGGCTTTGCTGGTTGCATCCCCGGAATCCACGAAGTACTGCGGCGGCAAGGTCTATTGCCGGGAACGTGGTGCTTGAATCCCGATGAGGCACTCTCGCCAGGCCAGTCGGATGAAATCGACCGGGTGATTGCCGCTTATCCCCATCTCAACGACGACCAGTTTGTGCGTGAGAATCTGGGTAAGTGGCTGGGATAAGACGATCGACCCAAAGGAGTGTATCATGCAGTTACCCAAAACAATTCCTTGCCAGTGAGCCCTGCCCATGCCGCTTCATCTCGGACAACAAGCCCGTCGCCGGTTCTTACAAAAAGCGTCCGCCGCTGCTGCGGTGATTGCTGGCGGTGTCGAGGTTTCGGCGACTTTGGATAAAGAAGGCTGCCATCTGACCGTTCACGCAATTGATAGACAGCATCAAAAAAATCGCGAACAGTACTCCATTGCGTGGAGAACGGTATGATGCGGCGTGCTCGATTCATCGCGTTTTGTGCCGTGGCATCTTGCGGTGTTATGATCGGCACCTGTCTTGCCGATGGACCGTTACGGGGAACGAAACCCTTAACGATTGAGGCAGACATTGCTTCGCAAATGGTGGAAGGCGTGGACCGATTCCTGCTACGACAGCTTGAGCAATCGGTCGAGCATCGCGAGTCCTTTTGGCAACGCGACTTTTCGTCTCCGCAGGCGTATGCGGATTCGACGGCCCCGAATCGAGAACAGCTCCGCAAGATCCTTGGCGTAACGGACCCACGAATCGCCGTCGATGCACTGGAGTTCGTTTCGACTACGATGCAATCCCACGTGCTCCGCGACGCGGATGGCTATACGGTGTACGCGGTGCGCTGGCCCGTGATGCAAAACATGCACGGCGAGGGGCTGTGGCTGGTTCCTGACGGTGAAGTACTCGCCAACGTCATCGCCATTGCCGACGCCGATCAATCGCCCGAGAGTCTATGCGGTTTTGACGCCGGTTTCCCAGCGGACAGTCACGTTGCGAGGTTACTCGTCAATAATGGCTGCAGCGTTTTGATCCCAACGCTCATCGATCGTGGCTACGAAGCGCGACACGGACGTGCCAAGATGACCAACCGCGAGTACTTGTATCGAAGCGCCTTCGTGCTGGGACGCCATCTGATCGGATATGAAGTCCAAAAAGTTTTGGCGGGCATCGATTGGTTTCAGCGAAATCCGCAGGTCGCGGCGATTCCAATGGGCGTGATCGGAATGGGGGAAGGAGGCATGATTGCGTTGTATACCGCCGCAATCGATCAACGCGTCGACGCGGTTTGCGTGAGCGGCTATTTTGGATCGCGTCAACGCATTTGGGAGCAACCGCTGAGCCGAAACGTTTTCGGACTCCTTGAACGTTTTGGTGATGCTGAGTTGGTAGCGATGGTCCTGCCACGGCAGGTGTTGATCGATGCCAATGGTGCACCGACGGTACAGTTGCCGAGTGAAGGTGGCGCGCCGGCGCAACTGATTCCGCCGACAGCGAAAGAGATCGCTGCCGAACGCAAACGGCTTGCCAAAATTGCCGCACCGTACATCGATCGTGTTGCCTACCTACCGGCCAGCGATCCGCCGGCGGCCACGTCTTCGCCTGAGGCGACGACCGCGTTTTGGTCGACATTGACGGACCAGCCGACGAGCGATTTCGTGCGCGTCGCCGCCGCACCGATCTTGCCCGTCGGAGACGCTGCGGAACTTCGGCAGTCGCGACAATTCCGCGAGATTGAAGAGCACAATGCATGGATGCTTCAACAAAGCGACTCACGCCGACGCGGATTTTTGAATCTCGGCAGCGACCTATCCGATGTGCGACCTGGGAAATTCCCAATCGCGACTCAGTCGCCAGTCGCGTATCAAGCTTCGATGGAGCCTTACCGCGAAGTTTTTCGAACTGAGGTGATTGGTGACTTCGAGCAACCGCACTTGGACTTCAATGCGAGATCGCGGATTCTTTATCGCCAACCAAAGTGGACCGGTTACGAAATTGCATTGGATGTTTTTCCCGACGTGATGGCGTACGGCATTTTGTGCGTACCAAACGACCTCGGTCCCGACGAAAAACGGCCGGTTGTCGTTTGCCAACACGGACTCGAGGGACGTCCGCAAGACACGATCGAAGGCGACCATCGCGCCTATCACGACTATGCGGCCAAGCTTGCCGAACGAGGCTACGTGACTTTCGCGCCGCAAAATATATACATCGGCAAGGATCGCTTTCGAACGCTCCAACGAAAAGCCAATCCGCTGGGCAAGACGTTGTTTTCCGTGATGGTTCCCCAGCACCAACAGATTGTGGATTGGTTGCAAACGCAACCGTTCGTGGACCCCGATCGGATCGCATTCTACGGCCTCTCCTATGGTGGGAAAAGTGCGATGCGAATCCCGGCACTGGTGCCAGATTATTGCCTGTCCATTTGTGCGGGAGACTTCAATGATTGGGTCGACAAGTGCGCTTCGACGGATGAAAACTACTCCTACGTTTGGACGGGCGAGTACGAGATCTTTGAGTTCAACTTGGGCGGAACCTTCAACTATGCGGAGATGGCGGCACTCATTGCCCCACGACCATTCATGGTGGAACGCGGGCATTTCGATCGCGTAGGAACCGATGAACGGGTTGCATCGGAATTCGCGAAAGTTCGCTACTTATACGAGGCGAGATTGGGGATTGCTGAGCGCTGCGCGATCGATTGGTTCGTCGGGCCGCACATGATTCACGGCACGGATACTTTTGAGTTTTTGGATCGCCACCTGCGATTGGAATCGAACTAAAATATCACCGCACATATTTCGCTGCAGAATGTTGGACGTTTTGGACAGGGAATTCGGGTGGGTCTTCGTGCTGGCTGTCCATCCAAGCAGTTACCTTTTCGACCAGATCAGGCCGATCCGCTGCGACGTTGTGCTGTTCCTCGATGTCGGTGTTCAAATCATATAATTCCGGCTGCGAGCCCTCGGAAAATTGAATCAGCTTCCAATCACCCCAGCGGGCTGCGCGTTGGAACGACTTGCCCCGCGGCATTTCCCAGTACACCGTACCCCAAATCGTCGGCCACGATCAAAACGATGTTCGGCGGAGTGCCATCTTGGTCGCCAGCTCGTGCGGTATTGCGCGCAAGGATCGCAGCCGTGAAACTGAGCAGGAAGAAGAAGAAGATGGTGTACTTGGAAGTCATCGATGCGGCTCTCTTAAAGGGGAACTCGAACCTAGTTTGAGCGTGAAATGCGGATGGGCGACTACATCATGTTAACGTGATGGATGAGAAAGTGAAACAAACTTTTAACACCCGAATACAATAGTTTGACGATCGTCATTCAGACGCTCGCTTCCGTCGGGCAAAACCAGTAAATTGCATTCACGCGACTTTGGCTGCGCCCGATAAGAAGGCGAACGCGATTGATGCGTTCGTGTTGGATCGCTTCAAGACGCAGGAACTTCATCCGCCACCTGGGCGTCCACGCGATTGACAAACAACACCACGCGAACGGTGACAAATACTCTATCCCCTGGCGACAACACATGACACTTCACTCTCGATTCTCGACAACCTGCCTACTGACTGCGCTTGCCTGGCTAGTACATACTGGCGGAGTTCATGCAGCTGATCCTCCAAATATTCTGCTGATCGTCTCGGACGATCAGGGCTACAACGACCTCGGCCAGCTCGGTAACGGAATCATCACTCCCACGCTCGATCGTCTGGCCAAGGAAGGCACTCGGCTGACCAATTTCTATGTCGCGTGGCCAGCGTGTACGCCATCGCGGGCCAGTTTGTTGACGGGGCGGTATCCGCAACGAAACGGAATCTATGACATGATCCGCAACGAGGCTCCGGATTACGGGTATCGGTATTCGCCGGAGGAATATGCGGTGACGTTTGAACGGATCGGCGGGATGGACGAGCGCGAGGTCATCATCCCAGCCGTCTTAAAACCGACTGGTTACAAGAGTGGCATCTACGGAAAGTGGGACTTGGGCGCACTCAAACGCATGCTACCGACGTCTCGCGGTTTCGATGATTTCTACGGATTCGTCAACACCGGCATCGACTATTTCACGCACGAGCGATATGGCGTGCCGTGTATGGTCCGAAATCTGTCGCCAACCGAAGAAGACAAGGGCACGTACTGCACGTATCTGTTTCAGCGTGAAGCGTTGCGGTTCCTTGACGAGGAAGCTGGCAAAGAACCGTTCTTTCTGTACGTTCCCTTCAACGCGCCGCACAATTCAAGTTCACTTGATCCCGAAATCCGTTCGTCGGTGCAGGCACCTGAGAGATTCAAAAAGATGTATCCGCCAGTCAACAAGGAAACAAGGGTCACGGACAGGTATCGCTACGGAACACCGGCTACTGTCACAACACCGGAGGCGCGTCGCCGCGATTACCGCGCGGCAATCACCTGCATGGACGTGGCGATCAGCGAAATGCTCGACGTATTGGAACAGAAACAGATTCTTGATAACACGATCGTGGTTTTTTTCTCCGACAACGGTGGCAGCGGCGGTGCGGACAACTCGCCGTTGCGAGGACGCAAAGGCCAAACCTGGGAAGGCGGCATTCGCGTGCCCTGCCTCGTTCGTTGGCCTGCAGGCAATGTGAAAGCGGGTGTGGTGAATGACGAATTTTTGACGAGTCTCGAACTGTTGCCGAGTTTCGCCGCTGCCGCTGGTGCGAATCTGCCAGACGACATCGTCTTGGACGGATTCGATTGGTGGCCGACGATTCGTGGCGAAACGCCTTCGCCACGGAAGGAGATGTTCTGGCAACGGCGCGATAAGATTGGCGCTCGCGTTGGCAAATGGAAATGGGTCAGGATGGGCGACGGCGACAACCTATTCGACCTGCAATCGGACATCGCCGAAAAGAACGATCTATCGGAGTCCCATCCGGAAGTCTTGGCCATGGTGAAAGAACGCTATGACAACTGGCTGCGCGAAATGGAAGCCGCCGAACCACGCGGACCGTTTCGAGATTATTAAGCCGTTGCGGTGGTTGTTCTCGTCCAACATCCATCCGTTCCCTGTCGAGCTGATGATGCCAATTGTTTGACGGTAGAATCATCCGATCGGGTTGGTCCTCGTCAGGAAGCGTTCTTCGCACCACGGATGCGATACTTGCCCGGCGTGACGCCGTGGTGTTTGCGAAACACGGAAATGAAGTACCACGCTTCATTGAAACCGCACTGCTGAGCGATCGCTTCGATAGACGCAGTCGAGTGACGGAGCAGGTCGATCGCGTGTTCCATTTGCACCCTCGCGATCTCTTGCTTGGGCGTTCGACCGACAATGCTCTTGAAGCGACGGTTCAGCAACGACCTTGAAATTTCGACGTGCTTTTCAACTTCGTCGACCGTCAATTGATTGCAGGCGTGTTGCCGAATCAAACGAATCGCTTTGACAATTTCGGGATCACCGCAAGCGATCACATCCGTCGATTGGCGAGCGATCACACCGGACGCCCCAAACCAGACTGGCTCACGCAGCTTTTCTTGCCCATCCATCATCCGATCCAACTGCGCTGCCGCTTCGTATCCGATCCGCTCGGCGTCCACATTCACACTCGTTAGCGGTGGCATCGAGAGCTGGCACAGAAAGGGGTCGTTATCGACTCCGATCACTGCCACCTCGTCTGGTACCACCAATCCCGCTCGTTGGCAGGCATCGAGCACCTGTTGTCCCCGGTCGTCATGGCAACACATCACTCCTATCGGCTTGGGTAGCTTTGCCAGCCAGTTCGCCAAGTCATTTTGCTGAGTCTTCCAAGACTGCTTGCTTGACGATTGACTTTCGCGAAAGACGTGGCATTGGGCTCCCGCGTTTGACACACACGTGACGAAGGCTTTGCGTCGAAAATCGTCGAAGATGTGTTGTCCGGTTGGCTCACCGACAAAGGCAAACTCTTTGAGTCCACAGGTAAGCAAGTGATCGAGCGCCGCCTGAGCCACGCTCCCATTCTCGATACCAAACGAGGGCACGCCCAGCGGCCGCGCTGCCCCGCGGAGATCAATCAACGGCAACTTGGTTTTAATGAGGGCACGCGCCATTTTGCGATCGGCAACTCGTGCGAGGATTCCGTCGCCGCTCCAGCTTTTGAACCAATCCGGCAATGGTGCACCTAAATCCTGCTGTTTGAAATAGATCGACCAGCCCGGAGTTTCCTGTTTGAAACGCGTGACGCCGCTCAAGAGCCCGCGACCGTATTCTCGCGAAGTTTCAATAAGAACAGCGACTTCACGTACCGGCTTCATTTCAGTCTCAACTTTTTCCTGAACTATCCAAACACGGGCATGATAAGAATCATTTTAGCAATGCACCTGTTTTTTTGCTTGTTGCCCAGGGTAAATTAGCGGCAATGATACGAAATGCGATGAACCATGCTCCGAAATAGTCGATGATCGCTTTCGAGAACCGGGCGAGCTTGATGTTGATGAGCGTGATAATGCCTTTCCGCCCGCGCTCGGAAGGACGAATGCGATCTGGAATTCCGACGATCTACAGCGAACCATCGCCGCTGGACGTCGTCGTTGCGATCAGCGATCCCGCCGACGAGATCGTGCGTCAGGCAATCGTTGGAACGCATGATTTATTAGTCAAAGCCGCCGAGAGCTTGGGCCTGGTTGACCGTTTGCTTGAAAGTGTCCCGCGGTCATTGATGCGTTTGGCATCCCGCCGGCTAGTGAGTCTCAATAAAACGCTGATCGCGCGCTTCTTCTTTCGTCTCGATTGATCGGCTGATTCCATCGACCTGGCCCTGACGCGGCAAGGTGTCGCCGTTGGCCTCGTCGCTTTCTTCTAATTCCACCTTCAGAGCGATGAACTTCATCAGGTCTTTGAGCGACAACAGCCCCGCTAATCGTTCGCCGTCAACGATCAGCAGACGGGACACACCCAACTGATTCATTTTTGAGATTGCTTCCATCGCGTCGCTGGTCGGAGGAAGTGTGTTGTCCTTTCCACACTCGCTCAAAACGCGAGCCACCGTCGTCGTTGACCATTCATTACGGGGCACGTTTTGCACCTCGCGCGTCGTCACGCAGCCGAGTAGCCGCCCGTGTTCGGTCACGGGAAACATCTTATGATGAAATCGATAGACATAATTCTCCACCAACTCTCCAACACTCAATGTGGGATCGACCGTGACGACATCTGACTGCATGAAACGTGAGACCGGCTCGCCTTCCAGCGCTCGGCGCACCAACACCTGCTGGTAAGACATCTGCGCGGCATTGCGCAGAAACATACCGATCAAAAACTGCCAAACCGCACCAAGCAGGTTGCCAGCAAGCAAGTTCATCAATCCAAGAATAATCAACACCATTCCGAACCCGGACCCAAGCGAAGACGCAATTCGCGTTGCCCATCGCAAGTTACCCTTGTAATGCCAAAGGATCGAACGCAACACGCGTCCACCATCGAGCGGGAAAGCCGGGATCAGATTGAACGCGATAATGACACTGTTTATCATTCCCAAGTACCAGATCACCGCAGCAACCGATGCGGGCATTACCTGACCACCGGTCGCACCGATTAAAAAGCACCCGGCTGCGATGAAGACGCTAACGATCGGCCCGGCAATCGCGACGAAGAATTCTGACTTCGCACTGGGCGGCTCTTCACTCATTTCTGCCACGCCACCAAAGATGAACAACGTGATGCCTCGCATGTGCATGTCGAACCGCCGTGCGACGACGGCATGGCCCAGTTCATGGGCCAAAATCGAAGCAAACAAGCCCAATGCCGCAGCCACTCCCATCGTCCAGTATGCCGTTTGGCTCAGCCCCTCGGCCCGTTGTGGGAAAACACCGGTGGCCAACGACCATGAAATCAAGATCACGATGGCAAACCAACTCAGGTCCAAGTAGATTGGAAAGCCCAGTAGGTCGAAAAGTTTGTACCGTTTCGTCAGCATCGTCATCGTCCTTTCGTGTATCGTTCCACGACTGATCGTGCAGCCAGTATGCAACTTGACGCGGCGAGCCCGACACGTCAACGGACGACCGACGTCATACCATTTGATATCATCACGTCGAAACCACGAACGTCGGATGCCAGGTCGAATCAGAGCATGGCGTCCTCGGCGGGTTGCGAACCATCGGTCGCGAGCAGAATCTTTTTTATGATGTTCTCCGCTGGTTGAATATCGAAAGCAGATTGAGTGCCAAACGACCCAGACGATGGAATCTCTTCAATCCAGCACCAATCACCGTGCACCACCGCACAGGTGCGCGAATGCGCACCGTTTAACATGCTGCCGTCCAATTCGGAGGCACCCGAGATCGCTTCCACACCCATCGCGGGATTCGATACTGATACGCAAGTCGACGCCAAGGCTGCGTCGGCGGATGTCAAACCACCCCAGTTTTCGTTTTTCCCTAACGCAGAACTGGATGCTCCCGTGACTCTGGTTGGCCATCAAGTGTCGTCCGGCAGTGCTTTACCTCATGGGGCCGCTGTCAACATTCCCGCTCCCGCGACCCTGTACTGCGTTCCCCCTTGGGTGCATCGGTCCGGCATTTTCGGCGAAGCGATGTTGTTGCGCGCTCGCAACAGCGACACCGCTTACGCAGCAGTGGTCAATGGGGCGGTTCCAGCGGGTCGTACCGGCGTGCTCGACAGCGAATTTGATTTTGGATACCGAGTCGGTTTGATCAAAGCACTCGACAATTGCCACAGCATCGTCGCGACCTATACCGGTTTCATTAGTGAGAACGATGACCAGATCGAGGGGGCGGCCCTGAGTAAATTGTTGATTCACCCGGACGCATTCAATGCTGCGTCCGATGCACTGACTGCGTCAGGAACCACGGAGTTGGATTTCCACGTATTCGACCTGGACTACCGCTTTCTGCTGCATGGTAGCGATCGCAGTGCCATCAACATGCTCATCGGGGCGCGTTACGCGCACCTGGAACAAGAGATCGACGCGATCTATCAGTCGGTCGGATCTGTCGATGCCGTGTCATCGGACATTGATTTCGATGGCGCGGGCGTTCGCTTGGGCCTCGACGCGGAGCACCACGTCCGACACGGTCTGTACGCCTACGGCAAGGCAAACGCAAGTTTCTTAGCCGGGGAGTTTGACGCCAGCTATCTCAACACTCGAGATGGCGCCTACGTGTCGTCGACCAATTTCAACGCGGCGCGCTTGGTAACGATCCTCGATTTGGAAGTCGGAGCGGGATGGCAGGCCAGCCAAAACTGCCGCCTCTCAGCCGGGTACTTGGTCAGTGGTTGGTTCAACAGTATGACGACTGCGGATTGGATCGACGGGGTTCGCGACAACAATAATCACTTCGCGGACATGAGCCAAGCGATCACTTTCGACGGATTCAATCTCCGGGCGGAACTGCGGTTCTAAGTTCGACTTCCGTAGTTTTTAATTGCTTTGTTAGCAAATAGTTAGAGAGAAAGCGGCCCCTGAGTTGCAGGCTTTCGCCCGTGGAAACCAACTCGATCAAGGAGGCCGCTTTCGATGGACATTAAGCCAACTTTCATGCCGCTGCAAAAGTTTGGCTCTTCCGCAGAATCGGTGGGTAAAACTAGATACGAGATCGCACCTGGCAAGGCAAGCCACTGGGTTTCAGCTAGCAACACTAGCTTTTGAAAGCCGCTTCATGTTTCGAATCATTTCTCTTGCGTCCACCACCCACCTCTGTCTTGTAGGACTCGGATTCATCGTTATGCTGATTAAGTACGCTTTCGTCGGATGAGCCGCAAAAAATGCAAAACTGGAACTTAGCCACGTCATCGATCTACAGTCAAATCTTCTAAGAACTCTGATACTGGATCAACTCCCGTGACAAGCAAGTGATCCCTGGCACGTGTGCAGGCGACGTAGAGCAGGTGACGCTCAGTGTTGTAGATGTCTTCCAGGTCGGCTTGGTCGCCGATGGCCGCGATCCGCTTCGATAACGGGATAACATCGTCGTCGCAGGCCATCACGGCGACGCTTCGAAATTCCAGACCCTTCGCCTTGTGCATCTCCACGATCTCGACAGTCGCTAGCCCCGTACCGGTCAGGTCGGATGCTTTACGCACGGCATCACGAGCACGTGGTACTTGGTGTACGCTGCGGACGATCACAACAATTTCCTTGGCAACGACGCCATCGGCAAGACGGTCCCTGATCCATTCGGCTACACCATCTGATTCAGCGGTCTCGTCGCAGAAAGAACTGATTTGTGGTGGCGGGCCGTTGAATGCACTGATCGTGCCATCACGGTTCTCTTCGTTGCCATCTGCATCGGTAATAGTCCCGTCAAGCAATCGGTCTGCTTGGCGGCGAATTTGGTGTGATGTCCGGTAATTGATTTTCAGCGTTCGGCTTCGGCCTCGGATATCAACACCAAGGGAACGCCACGAAAATGGAGTACGAAAGATTCGTTGCCCCAGGTCCCCGGCGAAAAATAGGCTATTTGGACGATCAGGTAACAGGCTGGCGACGAACCGCAGCCCGGCAACGCTGATGTCTTGACATTCGTCGACGACAACGGCGTCAAATGGCTGAATGTCGGATGCCGCGAGTTTTGCAAAGATACCCGACGGCGTGACCGTACCAGTCGCGGCCAAATGCTCACGGACGACGTCAAATACTTTCCAAGCAGATTGTCGCTGTGACTCGCTCAGACGGGTTTTGCGGCCCAGCCGTTTGATGTCGCGGTAAGCGGGCCAGTCATCAATCTGCCAAGCATCGACCACATCTGCCCACTCATCGCAGAGAAATGTTACCGGCAGCGTGACATCAGCGAGGGTCGTCCGAACCTCAGCGATCCACTCGCGGATCATTTCCTCTTCTGCGATTTTCGCGTCTCCGATGTGTTCTTGATGTAGTTGCAACGCAATGTCATCAATCACTCCGATCGTGATCCGCTTGCGAACATCACTATCGTCGGCAACAAGGCGTGAGAGTTTCTGACGTAGCGATCGGGCCAGCTCCGGCGAGAACGTGGTCAGCAAAACGCGGCATGACGTGTCCTTTCTCGCCATCGCCACCGCGCGATGAATCGCCACAATCGTCTTGCCGGTTCCTGCCGATCCGGACACGCGTGCCGGGCCATTGAACTCACGGGCGACCAACTCTCGCTGCGAAGGATGCAAAAACACCGTCCATTTTTCCCACGGGTAGGCAAGCGCCATCGCAAGCTCGTCCGCGTCCTCCAGCAACCGGAAACGCCGCAGTGCATCCGGGTGCTCGAATGGATCGCTATTCTGGCTCGCGACGGTTGCCATCTCTGGCTTGCCACCCGTCGCAAGCAAAAGCAAAGCTTCCGCAGCCTCCGCCGGCACGCGGTCGGCAATGGCCAGGAGCGTGTCCTCACTCGCCGCCAGCACGTCATCGACCCACTCGTCGGGAACACCGTAACCCAGCAGATCTTCGCGAGCGATCCCTGACAAGCACGACGGTGCGGGCGTAGGAGCAACCTCGACATAGGTGGGGATTTCGATCTCACGAACCGTTTCTCGAATCTCCACAAGCTGAGCCGCACCGGTTCGCGGGTGAGTCTCCAGCCGACGCTTCTCTGCCCAAGCATAGGCTTTGTCATGGTGATCGACGTAGCACAGCAGCAAGCTCGCATCCGTCTTGTGAACGATCAAGCGAATATCTCGGCTGACCCGCACCGACCAGAAATTCTTATCCTTGGTCCGATCGATCCGATGAAAGCTCAGACCGGAACTTGCCGGATTGATCTGCAGATCGAACGCGGTCGTCTTGCTCGCCTTCTGCTCATCGCCGGTAAGGCGAGCTAAGCTATCGGTGAACGTGTCGGAGATTCGGAATTGCATTCACCCAGGTTCCGGGTCGGTGGCTGGTGCCCGAATGAGCTTCGCTCTCTCGGCGATCTCCTTCGCCTTGAGAATCTGCTCCGCCTTTCCGGGCGGCCAACTACAGACGTTGACGTGATTCGCATTGTCATCAGAATTGCGGATGTGTCGGCTCGAAAGGACAAAACGAGCGAGCGTTTCGGACCGTTCGACATTCGGGACATTGTCCAAAGGGAGCATTCAGTAAATCCGTTCAATAAGCTCCAGGATGATCGACGGAACTTCTCCGTTGAACGCCTCGGTGCCGCACGCACGTGACGGGCCAGCAATGATTGCGTAGTGAAGTTCGCCCGATGGATCAAAGCTGATCGTTAGGCTCCGTCGAGGTCCGTTGTACCATTCCAGCGAAATCTGACCGTCAGGATAAGCACCGGCGGATGGCTGCTTGGTTCCGAATGGCAGGGACAACAAAAAATCCCTCGCTAAGCCGAAGGAATCGGGATCGACTGGCAGTGCGTTGAAGCCGTCCCAATCCGGCTGCGAACATTCCAGATAGACGTCCGCCAAATCACCGCGAACTGCTGTATCCGCACCCAAAGCAACACTTCGGTGAAGACTTCGAGTGACCTTGGACAACTGCCTATCGAGCTGTCTTGCTGTCTCGCTGTTGGTCCGACTGATTACCGCTGACAATGCACTACTCCTGAAATTTTGTGATCGCTCGTTCCGAAAAAACGCTAAAAAAGGCATTGTTCTTGAGCCAACGCATCGTTTGGAAGATTCTACCACCTAGAAAATCGTCCATCGGCACTTGGTTGCCAGTGGAAAAAATATCGAAATCGACGATTAAGTTTAACTGGGTTTCGCTGCCCAGGGGAGATGGTTGGATTGTTTGCGTGAGATTGAGCAGCCCGTGGTTGGCACGATGGTCGAACCGGACTTTCGCCCCAAAGGGGCATTCCTATGACAGTCCAGGGCAACGCCCTGGGAATCGGTTGGGATGATGGTTTGGTAGCCCCAACGGGGGCGGTCCTAATGGTGTAATGCACGATCGTTTAGGCCCGCCCCGTTGGGACTGTCGTTGCGTGGTCTTCCCCATTGAACCCCAGGCGATGCCTGGGGCTGTCATAGAACTGGCCCTTTGGGCCGGAAGACTCGTTCACTCCAGCATCTCCTTCACACGGAACACTTTCATGACTTCGTCGCCGAGGTGATTGATGACTTTTACTGCGATGCGGCCGGATTTTGGTTTGGGGAAGGGGCGGCTGGTGTCGCTGTTGAGGCTGTCCCAGGCTTCTTTGTCGACTTCGGCTTTCAACGTGGTTTTTAGGGATTTGTAGGGGTCGTTGGCGCCTAGGAAATAGGCTTGGCGGACGAAGAAGGACTCTTCATTGTAATCCGTGTCGATGAACCAACATGCGATGCCGCCCGCGCCGTCGCTGCGGACTTCGCCGGTGCTGGGCTGGAACACGTCGACACCGTTGATTTGGACTTCGATGTCGTCCAGCTTCGCGGCTTTTGCTTTTGATGGACGGACGGTGATGTCGGGCTCGCCGAAGATCACGAACAGGTTTCCGCTACCGGTGTTCTTCAGGTCGGCTGACATGTGCATGTCGGCGTTCATGCGGGCCTTCAGGACTTGGATGCGGCCCATTTTGTTGAACTCAGTCGCGTGGGCTTCGTAATTGAAA
>JBDNIG010000254.1:0-4752 GCA_041688415.1 Rhodopirellula sp.
AGTCGGTTCCATCGCAGTGCCATCCGGCTTGCGGCGATTCGGGCACAGCATCAACCACCGACGAGCCACTTCCTCGTCGTCCCACGTCGCCACAACGTCCGGGCGTGATCGGAGGATCAAGTGAAAGTGATTGCTGAGCAAGCTAAAGCAAAGGAGGTCAATCCCGAAATAGGCTGCGAATTGTTGCAAATACTGTTCAATCCAGCGTTTCCGATGGTCGAAGTTCTTCCCTGAGATAGGGTCATCTCCCATCAGAAAACAGCGTCTGACCGTGCGGCTGAAGACATGCGCCACGGCAACTTCGTTGGGATCAAAAACTTCCGCTCGACTCATCCGGGCCATCACTCACCTCTTTGGTTTCAAACACGGAAAACTCAACCAAATCATCATTACCCCTGGAGAGTGACAAGTCAACACCTGTTAAATAGCTATGTCCCTGTGATTCATCCTGTGATTCATCCTGTGATTCATCCTGTGATTCATCCTGTGATTCATCCTGTGATTCATCCTGTGATTCATCCGTGATTCATCCCTGTGATTCACCCCTGCTGATCCCAGCCAAGACTGATTGACTACGACGTCCGATCAATTCGCCTGATTGCGTTTAGTCGGCAAACTGCGGCGGATACGACGATCTTCCTGTCACGGGAGAGGATTTCGTACCTATTCGCTACGTCTGTTCTGGCAATCCACGGTATTCTGGGATGTCAATGAAGTAGACTGTCGTAAAAGCGATCGCCTTATTTCTCACCAATCGTGTCATCGTGGCCACTGCCCAGCAAATCAAATCACTCGTGAGGAGCTTCACCGCCGGTGATGACGAGCATTTCGTCACCGTGGCGTTGCAGATTGCAGCGCATTCGGCCAAGAAAGGCGACGGGAAAATGGCGAAGGAGCTTCGAGATCTCGTTGACGAAGTAAAGCGACGCCAAAGCCATGATCGGCAGTCGAGTCCGGTTCCGATTGCTCGTCCCTCCGGCGATCTCGCCGGCCTATTGGCGACGAGCTTCCCTAAAACCCGCTTTTCCGAGATGGTTTTGGCAGCGGAAACGCTTGGGCCGCTCTCTCGAGTCGTGCATGAATACCGACACCAAGAGAAACTACGTGAACATGGGCTATCAGCAAGACGCAAGCTGCTGCTAGTTGGTCCCCCAGGCTGTGGGAAAACGATGACTGCATCGGCAATTGCTGGAGAACTGCACCTTCCATTGTTTTCGGTTCAATTGCACGGCCTGATTACCAAGTTCATGGGAGAAACATCGGCCAAATTGCATTTGCTCTTTGAAGCGATGCACGACACGCGTGGTGTGTACTTCTTCGACGAGTTTGATGCGATTGGCGGCGATCGCGGTGCCAGTAATGATGTTGGAGAGGCTCGTCGTATTCTAAATTCGTATCTTCAATTTTTGGAACAAGACGACTCGGACAGCCTGATCTTGGCGGCAACCAACTATGTGGGAATGTTGGATGATGCCCTTTTTCGAAGATTTGATGATGTGATCCGCTATTCTCGACCATCCAAGGAGGAAGCCGAATCGTTAATCCGAAATCGCCTTCACGCGTTTCTACCCTCTCGGGTTGGTTGGAAGTCGGTACAAACTGCAACCGACGGTCTTAGTCACGCCGAAATTGCTCGGGCTTGTGACGATGCCGCAAAACAGTGTGTGATCGAGGATCAGGCGAAAACGACGACGCCTCAGCTGGTAGGATTCTTGAATGAACGCCAGAAGGCTCGATCACCAAACGATTAGTTTCCTCGTTAGACGATTGAGATTGAAGCACATGACGTCGCTATCGCATTTGTTTCCAAAAGGAACGGGCACGACGGAACAGTACATATACCCTCGCGATGTCCGAGGTGGCCCAACGTTCAACACTCCCCCGCGTGATCGGGTTCCTCACTCTGAGGACTTGATCAGCCAAATTAATACGATCGAGGCGGCTGAAGAGCCAGGGAGCCCTCCGGAAACAATCGAGCAAACGAAGTCGTCAACCGGTAAAGTTCTCGAATTTTCAGGTGACCCTGGATTTGATCTCAAGAGTGACAGCCTCGGCTTCCGTCCAAGTAAAATCGAACTTCGCTCTGTCCGACGCGATGAAAGTGGTACCATGTACGCGACCATCTTCGTGCCAGATGGAAAGATGGGATTCTTCGTCAAACGATTTGAGGAATATGCAATAAAAGTAACGTTTGGAAAAAATCCACGCCCAAAGAATCAAGACTTAGTCGAGAGCATCAGCAGGATACGACTCGCCTCGCTGAAGTCATTTTGGAGTGATGCTGGCCCATTCCCCGTGAGCGATGAGGGTCAACTCTGGTGGGAACTCTGGCTCAGCAGCGTTATGGACAGAAACGTCGGCGACAATTTCCGAGCGGAAGCTGAAGAATTGGGGATGGTGATTGCAGAAGATAGACTTCAATTTCCTGAGAGAGTGGTTGTACTTGCTCGTGGATCAATCAACCAGCTCAAGACCATTCCGAATCTGTTTGAATACTTGGCGGAGGTACGCCTAGCAAAGCTACTTTCGAGCGAGCTCCTCGAACTACCTGCAAGCGATCAAGCGGAGTATATCGACGAAGCGTTGGAACGAATTACATTTGCTGGACCAAAATCGCCAGCTGTATGTCATCTAGACGCAAATCAAGCGAAGTTTTTTTCAGTCAATCAGTCTGACCGTGTAAATCACGATGTTTTTTGCGATTTCCGGCATTTCCACTCTTCACTTGAAATCGCCGTTAGCAAAATATGGCAAATGTCCGAAAAGACCGTTATTTACGGTCTTATCTTGCGTTTAAGCAGAAAACCTCGCTTGATCAAAGTCTAGATACGGGGGTGAATCGCGGTCATCCTTTGCTAGCCCAAGCTATTGACGAGAATCATGTTTTAACGGTTAATCCGGAATGGTCACCATCGGATCGCGTAGGGCACGGAACCGAGATGGCGGGCCTCGCTCTGTACGGCTGTCTGACGGAGATCCTGAATCAGCCTCACCTGATCTCGCTTTCACATCGCATTGAGTCTGTGAAAATCATGGGAATCGGATCCACCACCGATCCCCATTTGTGGGGAGCACTAACACAGCAGGCTGCAAACCGAATCGCGATTGCCGCTCCGCAGAGTAGTGCTCGAAGCTTTTGCCTAACTGTAACGGCACAAGCACGCGATGAAGGCTATCCATCATCGTGGTCGGCAGCGATCGATCAATCTGCTGCGGCAATGGATGAGGACACTGATCACCGCCTCTTCATCGTATCAGCTGGTAACCTTACCCTTGAGCAGCGTCGAGAGTACCCTGAACGTAACTTTATCGAGGGAATTGAAGATCCTGGGCAAAGCTGGAACGCGATCACGGTCGGTGGATACACTGAAAAGCAATCCATTCGGCAGAGCGGGCTGGAAGAGTGGGAGCGTCTCGCAACTGGTGGATCCCTTAGCCCCGCCAGCCGAACCTCGTGCGTTTGGGATGACAAGAGCTGGCCGATCAAGCCAGAAATAGTCATGGAAGCCGGTAACATGCTCCGCAATCCTAAGTCGGGCGACGCCGACTTCGCCGACGACCTCTCGTTGCTTACGACCCGAGTCGATATTGATGGAAGTCTGCTGACGACCACCGGTGACACGAGTGCCGCTGCTGCTTTGGCCTCTCGATTCACGACCCGTTTATGGGCCGAGTATCCACAACTGTGGCCTGAAGCGATTCGAGCTTTGACAGTGCATTCGGCTGCGTGGACGCCAGCAATGCATGAGATGGTTGGTGGCAAAAACCGGGAAACCCTGTTGCGAACCTTCGGTTACGGCGTGCCTGATTTTGAAGTAGCGTCGCGAAGTGCTAAGAATGCTGTGACGATGATTATCCAGTCCGAAATGCAGCCGTTTGAGAAGACTCCGGCAAGAGTTAAGACGAAGGACATGCACTTTCATCGACTTCCTTGG
This sequence comes from Rhodopirellula sp., assembly GCA_041688415.1. Lineage (GTDB taxonomy): Bacteria > Planctomycetota > Planctomycetia > Pirellulales > Pirellulaceae > Rhodopirellula. The sequence goes on from JBDNIG010000254.1 coordinate 3,936, forward strand.
CCCAGTTCTGTGTTGGCGAGTCTCGGTGAGGCCAACGTTCGTATGAAGATGACGTTGTCTTATTTCATCGAACCAAGCCCAGGACGTCGTGGATGGACTAAAAAGCACCGCTATCAATCACATGGTTTACGTTTTGATGTGAAACGACCAACGGATACGGAAGATGAATTTCGAAAGCGGTTGACTGCTTCGGCACGTGCTGAAGATGAGGGCTATCAATCGGATCATGATGATCGAACCTGGCTCATGGGTCGCAACCTTCGATGCAAAGGATCAATCCATTGCGATACCTGGATCGGCACGGCAGCTGATTTAGCTGTCGCAAATTTAGTCGCGGTTGTCCCGGTGACTGGTTGGTGGAAAGAGCGGCCACATCTGGAATACCACGACAGCCGAACGCGGTACGCTCTCGTTGTCTCAATTGAAACGGACGAAGTTGAGACCGATCTATACACTCCGATTGTGAACGCAATTGCGATATCGAATCCGGCCTAGAAGCTGATTTCATCTGCGGTTATCAGGCCAGCTTAACGCCGAGCAATATTCTGTGGCAACAACGCTCGGGGCACGTCATCAAGGATTTCAAAATAAGTGGTAGTGGCTTTCTGATGCCGTTACGCTCCCGCGGAGCCTATTTCAGAGGCGCCCTCGTCTCGGAAGGCGCGGATAATGGGACGGGGGTAATTATGCGATATTACCATCGCGGTAGGGACGGCTGTTGCCAGCCGCCCCCCGCACAGCTCCGTACTTGAAGAATTACCTCATACGGCTCCTGCCTTGAGTCGATCGCGAAAACGTTTGTCTGGGTACGGGTGGA
>JBDNIG010000255.1:0-19730 GCA_041688415.1 Rhodopirellula sp.
CAAACTTTCCGAGCGATAGAAAGAGGCCATCAATCGGTGGTTTGACGGTCATGTCGATTGTCTTGCTGATCGTTTTCGCTCCCACTTGAAGGTTGACCGAAACCCGCTTACCTCGATTTTCATGCGATTGGTAAGCCAATAGTATTTCGTGTTTCCCCCGCTCGGCAGCAACGAAATCAAAACGGATGGTGGCGTCCCCGCTACTGCTATACAGGTAGCGATCGCCAATGAACTTGTCCAATCCCGTTCCCGCCGTCCATTTTCCCTCACGTTTGGCAGCCCGATCATCGACGACGATTCCGCTCAACGTTGTCGGGTCGATCCCTTTCGGCACGGGCTGTTCCGCCAGTTCCATCGCATCGTCGGGAATCACGAATTCGGCATCCACGGTCTCGCGATTCGCCTTGCCGGGAAGTTTGAGCATCGCATCCAGTTCGGCCCAATAGTTGTAGTAAATGTCTCGCGGCAGACATTGATGGAGACGGCACAGCGCAGCGGCTTTGCCGACGACTTCGCCCATCATGCCGCACGTCTTCATGACGCGGGTCGTGCCGAGCGCTTCGTGGGTCACGCTGATGCAGCGGCCCGCCATGAACAGGTTGGGAACGTTCCGCGAGTAGAAACATCGGTAGGGAATCGGGTAGCCAAACGTGCGGTCGACTCCGGGACCATGAACGGCGATCGAAATGAACGGATTGTCAGGGAACTTCTTGGCGTATTGTTTCTTGGGGTAGTGCAGATCGACCGACCACGTACTCGGCACCGTGCCATCGGAAAACTCTTTTTTCTCAATGATGTCGTCATGATTCAAGATCACCTCACCGAGCAGTCGTCGTGATTCGCGCGGTCCACCGATGTACGCTAGCCACGTCATCGTCGCATGCTTGTGTTTGTCGGCGCCACCGCGATTTTTCATCGCATTGAAAGCCCCGTAGGCCGCTCTCAAGTTCCAGTCGCGGATACCTTCGGCGTCGCCAATGGCGTCTTTGTCAAACCCGGACTCCCAAAACCACTGAGCATGATGGTCACGAGGATACGGAAAGTCCTGCATTTCCAAGTCAAGTGCCCACGGTGTCTCGGGAAAAGCGACTTCTTCGTCGAGTTCGTCCCAGGCCCACATATTGCTCATGCCCATCCGGCCATCGGGTGACATGTCCGAGTCTGCTCCGGCCAAAAATCCGATCGTGCCATGTCCGGTACAGTCAACAAACAACGGCGCGACAAAGTTCAGTCGGCGACTGGTCTGCGTGTCGAACGCGGCGACGCTCTTGATTTGGTCACCATCCATCTCAACCTGATAAGCGTGATGGTTTAGGAATAAATCGATATTCGGTTCGGCACGCACGATGGCTTCTTTTTTGGCATCTTCGAACTCTTCGTAGGTCCCCGGTGACTTCGTTGCCGTGTCGGCAAGCTCTTCGACAATTTCACCGATCCGAGGATACTTACCGCGACGAATTTCACCTTGCGCCCAAACCCGCACTTCGCTCGAACCGTTGCCGCCGAGCACGCCACGATCCTGAATGAGAGCGACGCGGCATCCCGCGCGAGCAGCGGAAATCGCCGCCCCGAGACCGGAGTAACCGCCCCCGATGACGACGAGATCGTAACCGTCCTTGGTGGTCAATTCGTCATCGATTTGGAGAGCTTTTCGTCGCCAAGCTGGCAAAATGGCGTCTTCGTTGGGCGGTGCCTCGTTCGACTGGGTCAAGTAGATCGCATCGCAACGACCATCGAAACCGGTGAGGTCATGCAGCGCCAGATCCACGGTTTCGTCCGTAATCTCTACCGTCCCACCGTCCTGCCAGTGCCACTGGGCACCTTCGCTGCCGAAGGTGGTGGCGAGGGGGACCCCGTTGATGAGCAACTGGAAACGGCCGGGGGCTCCCGGCGCACCCCAGCGGGCAACCCAGTCCTTGGTGCGAACGTAGACATGGTACATGCCGGTTTCGGGAACCTGAATCGTCCCCGACGCATCGCTAACCGGTGTTCCGAGTCCATGAGCCAACAGGTAGGGTGATCCCATCTCGCGAATGAACTGCGTATCGAGCTTCCAACCGCCAGCCGACTTGAGTGACTCCGCCTCGACCAGCACGCCGGTCGCGGCGTCGCCATCGGCCCGGGCCGATGCGGGAGCCAGTGCGAGTTGAGTGAAAATCCCCAGGCAAGTCAGTCCCAGGTAAGGCAACAACGTACAAAATGTGCGTGCGAAGTTTTGATGCATTGATGATGGCTCTCGGCAAGTGAACGATTGGGGACCACTCTAATCTCTTCCTGCGGAGTGGCGGCGCCCCAGTCTATATGATTTGCCCAGGAATTGCGATTTCGGAGAAGTCGACCACCGAAACTTTGTCTACTGCCCCCGGTTATCATGACGAAACCGTGGCCAACGCCAAAACGAAAGATTGACGGGCCACTAGCCGGTCACGAAAACGACGGAGCGATCGACGACCAACTTGCTCAACTCGCGAACGGTTACAATTGCACGATGAGTTCTGAACTACCCTACTACAGCGTTTTTGATCTTTTCAAGATCGGGATCGGACCATCGAGTTCGCATTCGGTTGGCCCGATGCGAGCCGCCGAAATGTTTCTGCATGAATTGTCAGAGCGAACCCTGATTGCCGAGGTCCAGCGAGTACGCGTCGACTTGTACGGTTCACTGGCCTTGACGGGCTTGGGCCACGCGACCGACATCGCCGTTCTGATGGGCTTGCGAGGTGAAGTCCCCGATCAGATTGATCCCGAATTGACTGCCGAAAAAATCCAACATATCCGTGATGCCGGGGAACTCCTTCTGGCAGGAATTCGGTTGATCGCCTTCGACGAGAAAACCGACCTCGTTTTCAATCGCAGAATCACACTCGACACGCATCCCAACGGCATTCGTTTCCAAGCGTTCGATGCTGGCGACGCGGAGAGTGCTGTTTACGAATCTACCTATTTCTCGATTGGCGGCGGGTTCGTTGTTCGGGCGTCGACCGCCGGCGACGAGGCGATGGGTGTTCGCATGCCGCCGCAACCGGAAATGTCGGTTCCCTATCCGTTTTCGTCCGCACGCGAGTTATTGGAATTAACGCAGCAGCATGAAATTTTAATCAGCGATCTTGCCCTCGCAAACGAACGATCGCTGCGAAGGGACGAAGAGATCAGCGAGGGTCTCGATCGCATTTGGCAAACGATGCGTGAGTGCGTTGCCCGTGGTTGTCGAATCGAGGGAATCCTGCCCGGTGGACTGAACATCCGCCGCGCGCCGGCTTTGTTTCGAAAACTGAGCGAGCACGGCGAATTGGAGATGCGAGATCCGATGACCGTTCTCGATTGGGTCGATCTGTACGCATTGGCGGTAAATGAAGAAAATGCGGCGGGAGGCCGTGTCGTGACCGCACCGACCAACGGTGCGGCGGGCATCATTCCGGCCGTGCTGCATTATCTCGATCGGTTTTGCGATGGGATCACGCGGGAGACGATCCACCGATTCCTGCTGACTGCGGCGGCAATCGGGTCACTCTACAAACGAAACGCGTCGATCTCCGGTGCCGAGGTTGGTTGCCAGGGCGAAGTCGGCGTGGCCTGTTCGATGGCAGCGGGCGCGTTGACCGAAGCTCGGGGCGGGACGCCGCGTCAAGTCGAACAAGCGGCAGAGATTGGCATGGAGCACAATCTGGGCCTGACCTGCGATCCCATCAAAGGACTCGTTCAGATCCCCTGTATCGAACGCAACGCCATGGGGGCCGTCAAGGCGATCAATGCGAGTCGCTTGGCGCTGCGTAGCGACGGTGATCATTTCGTCTCGCTCGACCGCGTCATCCGCGTGATGAAACGTACCGGAGCGGACATGTCATCACGCTACAAGGAGACGTCCCGCGGCGGATTGGCCGTCAATATTAGCGAGTGCTGAGAGATAGGTGAGTCTTTCGAGCCACGCGTCCGAGTCTCGGAGAGACTCGGCTACTCATTGCGTATGTTTCACCTACCGTTGGCCTTAAAAGGCCTTGGCGATGCGATCCCCGGTCGTTTGATCGATGTTGCGCCAATATTCGAACGCACGCTCCAAGACGGGTTTCGTGACACCCGCCTTGAGATGCCCGACCACGTTGGCGACCAAGCGATCACGCATGGCGTCATCCATGACATCACGGACGAGAATTCCAGGCTGGCCAAAATCGTCGTCGTCTTTGCGAAGCGTGTAGGCGGCGCGGATGAACTCGCCATCAGCGGCCCAGGTCGCTGACTCCGGGTACCGTTCTGGATCGGCCGCCGGGCCGCCCTTCGAGTTGGGGGCGTAGACCGGGTCGCTGACGTTCTCGACGCGCATCGCGCCGTCTTTGCTATAGCTGAAAACAGGGCATTGCGGTTTGTTGACCGGGATCTGTTTGTAGTTGACACCGATGCGGTGACGGTGGGAGTCGGCGTATGCGAACATGCGGCCGAGCAGCATTTTGTCCGGGCTGACGCCGATGCCCGGCACGAGATTATTCGGTTCAAACGCGGCCTGTTCGATCTCAGTGTGAAAGTCGGTGGGGTTGCGGTTGAGCGTGAAACGGCCGACCTCTTGCAGAGGGTAATCCGCATGGGGCCAGACCTTCGTGAGGTCAAACGGGTTGAGCCGATAGGTCGCCGCATCCTCGAACGGCATGATCTGCACGTGCAACGTCCAACTCGGATAGTCACCTCGCTTGATCGAATCAAATAAATCGCGACGATGATAATCGCTGTCGCTACCCGCCAATCGATCGGCATCCTCCTGGGTCAGAAAGTCGATTCCCTGGTCGGTTTTGAAGTGGTACTTCACCCAGAACTGTTGGCCCGTTTTATTGACCCACATGTACGTGTGGCTGGAGTAACCATTCATGTGGCGGTAGGTTTTCGGGATGCCCCGATCGCCCATCAACCAAGTGACCTGGTGTGCTGACTCCGGGGAGAGCGTCCAGAAGTCCCACTGCATGTCGTGGTCTCGAAGTCCGTTATCAGCACGGCGTTTCTGTGAACGAATGAAGTGCTGGAACTTTATCGGATCACGCATGAAGAACACGGGAGTGTTGTTGCCAACCATGTCGTAGTTCCCCTCGCTCGTGTAGAACTTCAGGGAAAAGCCTCGTGGGTCACGCCAGGTATCCGGGCTCCCACGCTCGCCCGCTACGGTAGAAAAGCGAGCCAATGTGTCGGTCTTTGTGCCCGGTTGGAACACGGCGGCCTTGGTGTAGTCGCTGACATCGTGGGTGACTTCGAAATGCCCGAAAGCTCCCGAGCCCTTCGCGTGCGGTTGCCGCTCGGGAATTCGCTCGCGGTTGAAATTGGCCATCTGTTCGATGAGGTAGTGGTCGTGCAGCAGCAGCGGACCATCGGGCCCGACACTCAGCGAGTGTTCGTCGCTGGCGACCGGAATTCCGGCATCGGTCGTCGTTGGTTTACGGTCGTCATTGTTCATCGAAAATTTCCTTCGTCATTAACATTGGACCCGGTAGTGGCACATTGTAGCACCATCGATCACCCGGTGGCGCCGCAGCAACGTGTCGAAAACGCCCGACGGGTTTGGGGCACGGTCCGTCGGCACACAGGCACCGCACGGTGGCGAAACCGCACACCTCGCATAGAATGGCGTGGACTTAGTGAGCCGACGGCGCTAGCCGCGGGTTTCCACGCCGTTAATGCAACGCAATGCCCGAGGCTCACTCAGATTGCTTAAGTCCACGCCATTCCACCTCGCATACGTCGTGCCGAGCACGCTGAGCGTTGGCAGGAGCTTGGTTGTCGGCACGACTGCGGGGCCTGGGTGCGACTGCGGGGCCTGGGTGCGACTGCGGGGCCTGGGTGCGACTGCGTCGCCTGGGTCGGGGCTGGACCGTCAAAAACCCTATCGACGCGGCAATCTGGGCTGACTGTGATTCACTCCGCAACCCGACAACGATAGCGATTGCAAATTGTAAATTCACAAGTGCAAATTGCGAATTGATTGCGAAACAGCTTTAAATCAAGGCTCAATTTGCAATGTACATCTTGCAATTTGCAATATCGGTCCGTGTCAGCGTTCGGTGACAATCGCGAGATTTTTGATGGTCCGGGCCGGGGCGGGGCTCGAAGCGAGAGCAATGCGATCGCGAGTGTCCTGGCAATTTCGCATGACGTGACCGCTCCGATCCGCCGCGTGTACCTGCGCGATGGCCAACCAACCTGCGTGATTGAAACGCGAGTGTGGTGGCGGGGAAACGTTTTTGCCGCAAAATTGTTTGCGGCACAGCCTGGCCGAACCGGTGAGTCGTGCGGCCTGCCTCGCTTTGGCACGCAATATGCCTGCGTGTCAGAATGCCTGCGTGTCAGAATGCCTGCGTGTCGGAATGCTGGCGCGTCGGGGTTCGGTCTCGCAGAGTCTCAGGCTCGCAGAGTCCCTGGGATGGTTGCGGCGAAGTCGGACGGCGGCCGCCTGGGTTGAAAACGGAGACCCTCGTTCACCAGCGAAAATTGGCCTCGATCTCGGATCCCGCTGTGCCAGTTCGGTTGGGATGTCACCGGATGATTTTTTGGGTTCTGATGCCGCAGTCAACGTCGTGTTCCCACGATACACTCTGCCGGTGAGAGAATCTCGGACCTACTCCATTGGTAAATAGATAGAGAAAATGATGACTTCGATTATTGGTTGGATCGTGTTTGGACTGATCGTGGGGCTGATTGCACGTGTTGCTGTACCGGGCGAGCAGCAGATGGGCTGTCTCCGTACGATGCTGCTCGGGATCGTGGGATCCTTCATTGGCGGTGCGTTCGGATATCTGTTTCAAGGCGGCTCGCTCGTCCAGTCCAGCGGCTGGTTGGGTTCCCTGGTGGGTGCGATTTTGTTGCTCGTTATCTGCGTTCGACGTGGAAAGTTCATCGAATAGCTGGTGATCGAACGTCTTTGCCTTCCATTCCATTTAGCAAGTCTCTATGTCCGACACCACGGGTTATCAACTCTCGCTCGACCATGACAAGTCGGTCGATCTCGCGGCGAAGCGTTCGACCTTCATTTACCTCGGTATCAGTGCTGCGCTCGTGGCGGTGCTATTGACCGATTATTTCACCCCACTGGGGGTCGCCATTTGGGTTTTTTATCTGCTCCCAATTACCTTTTCGCTGTTTTTGCGAGCCAAGAATATGCCCTTGGTGGTCGCCGCGGCGTGTACGGTGTTGATGGTGGTCGCGTTCGTCACCGACACCGACGGGGTGGACCGTGATATTGCCCAGGTCAACCGTGTGTTTGGGATCGTGACGTTTTGGGTGATCGGTGCGGTCGGCTATTTCTACATTGCCAATAACATCATCGTCAGGCGGCAAGCATGGATCCAGTCGGGCAAAGCCGGGCTCGCCGAAACGATGGGCGGTGACCTGAAACCCGAGGACTTCGGTGCAAATGTACTGACGTTTCTCGCGGATTTTTTGAATGCCGAGGTGGGGGCGTTCTTCGTCAGCGACGGCGAAATTTTCAATCGCACGGCCACCTACGGCATTCCGAGTTCCGCCAAAGTGATCGAACAGGCGTCGGCCTCGGAAGGTTTGATCGGCGAAGCGATCAAGAGCAGCCGCTTGATTCATTTCACCGACGTTCCCGACGGATACCTCACGATCGGATCATCCTTGGGCCAGGCCAAGCCGCGTAGTTTGGTGATTGTGCCGATGAATACGGAGAAGGATGTCAACGCGGTCGCGGAGCTTGGATTCATGCGTCCCGTTTCGGCAGACATGCTGGCGTTTTTGGAAACGATATCCGAACCGGTGGGCGTCGCGGTCGCATCCTCTCGCTATCGCTCTCATTTGCATCAATTGTTGTTGGAAAAACGCCAGCAGGCAGAAGAACTGCAACAACAGGGCGAGGAGTTGCGGGTGTCCAACGAGGAACTGGAAGTCCAAAGCCAGGTGCTCCAGCAATCACAGACGCAGTTGGAGCAGCAGCAGGTGGAGCTCGAACAGAGCAACATTCAGCTGGAAGAACACGCTGAATTGCTCCAGGCACAGCGTGACGAATTGGCTCGCGCGACCCTGGCGACGCAGGCCAAAGCGAAGGAAGTCGAGGCGGCCAGTCGCTACAAATCTGATTTTCTCGCCAACATGTCCCACGAACTGCGGACACCGCTGAATTCGTCGCTGATTCTAGCCAAACTGCTCGCCGAGAATGCGAGCGGCAATCTCACGGTCGAGCAGGTTGAATCCGCCGAGACGATTCATTCAGCCGGCAACGATTTGTTGCATCTGATCAACGACATTCTCGATTTGTCAAAAATCGAAGCGGGGAAAATGACGATCCGTCCCGAGCAGACATGGTTGGCCGATGTGGTCGGGGAACTCGACAAGGCGATGCGCCCCCTGGCGGCCCAGAAGGAACTTGATCTTCATGCCCATATCGATAGCGATGTTCCTGAGCAGATTTTCACGGATCAGCAGCGGCTCGAACAAATCCTGAAAAACCTGCTTTCCAACGCGATCAAGTTCACCGATCAAGGGGAAGTGGCGTTGCGGATATCGAAGCATTCTCAGGATGCCATCACAATCAGGGTTTCGGACACGGGTATCGGGATCGCAGAGGACGATCAGCAAGCCGTCTTTGAAGCGTTTCGGCAAGTCGACAGCGCCGCGACGCGCAAGTTCAGCGGCACCGGACTGGGCCTCTCCATCACTGCCGAGCTGACTCGCATTTTGGGTGGCGAGTTGGAATTGAGCAGCAAACTCAACGAAGGCAGCATCTTCACATTGGTCCTGCCCGTGACGTATCAAGCCTCGGAGGAGGATACCGATGCCGCCCCCACGTCGCCGTCCCAACACCATCCCGGCGATCTTCCCACGCCGACCGCTCTGGCTGATCTGTCAACGGACAGATCATGGACGAGCCCGGATAACTCAGCGTCGGCGCCGAAACCGACGTCGCGGCGTGCCCGCATTGTCGACGATCGAGAAAAACTGCGAGGTGATCAGCGCGTGATTCTCATTGTCGAAGACGACGAATCGTTCGCCGAAATTCTGGCCAAGGTGGCCCGTGAAATGGAGTTTCAGTGCGTGATCGCAACCACGGCTCAGGAAGGCTTGGTGCTCGCGGCACAGTTTCTGCCGCAAGCAATTGTTTTGGATGTCGGTCTGCCGGACGAAACCGGACTCGTGGTTCTGGACCGCCTCAAACAGGATGCCCGCACGCGGCACATCCCAGTACATATGATTTCGGCGAACGACTTTTCCGAAACAGCCCTGGCACTGGGGGCGGTCGGCTATGCCGTCAAACCAGTGACGCGCGAGATGCTGCTAGAAACCTTGCAGTCACTGCAAATCCAATTGAATCAACGAACACGGCGCGTCTTGGTGGTCGAAGATGATGCGGTGCAATTAGAAAGTCTGCAGAAACTGCTGGCCTCTCGTGACGTCGAAACGATGGGCGCCCAGAGTGTTGCGGAGTGCTTGGAACATCTCAAAACGACGACATTTGATTGCATGGTATTGGACTTAACATTGCCAGACTCATCAGGGTACTCGCTGCTCGAAACCCTCAGTAAGAACGACAACTACTCATTCCCGCCGGTGATCATCTACACCGGTCATGAGTTGTCAGTAGAACAAGAGCAAATGCTCCGGCGATATTCTAAATCCATTATTATCAAAGGCGCGATGTCTCCCGAGCGTTTACTCGATGAGGTAACTCTGTTCCTGCACCAAGTCGTTGAGGAACTGCCCGAAGCACAGCAGCAGATGATCAAGAAGGCCCGCAGTCGTGAGGCGGCTTTGGAGAATCGCCGAATACTCGTGGTGGAAGATGATGTGCGGAACATTTTTGCATTGACGAGTATCTTGGAACCGCGCGGCGCGATTGTTCAGATTGCCCGTAACGGGAAAGAAGCACTGGTGGCGTTGGACGAGGCGGACGGGCAACCGGACGACCGGATCGATTTAGTATTGATGGATGTGATGATGCCGGAAATGGATGGGCTGACGGCGACGCGAGAGATCCGTAAACAGTCTCGCTTTCGCGACCTTCCCATCGTCATGTTGACGGCCAAAGCGATGAAGGATGACCAACTCGAGTGCATCGATGCGGGGGCGAATGACTACATGGCCAAGCCACTGGACATCGACAAGCTGTTGTCGCTGGTGAGAGTTTGGATTCGAAAACGTTGAGGAATCAGAGAACCCTACGTGGCACAGGCTTCCAGCCTGTGATTGTTCTCCCTCACAGGCTGGAAGCCTGTGCCACTGGTTGATTTTGCACTCTGGATAACATTTTGACAGCGAAGATTCATGATATCGAATTACGGTTGTTGCTCGAAGCAATTTACCTTAAGTACCACTACGACTTTCGCGACTATTCATCCGCTTCGCTCAAGCGACGGTTGGTCCCAGCGCTGGGGCGTTTCCAATGTGAAACAATCTCGCAGTTGCAGAATCTGGTATTGCACGACGAAGAGACGTTGCCCGAATTGCTTTCGTACTTGACGGTCCAGGTCAGTGAGTTGTTTCGCGATCCGCCGTACTTCAAGGCGATCCGCGAGCACGTCATTCCGCACCTGCGCACCTACCCGTCGCTGAAAGTTTGGATTCCGGGGTGTGCCAATGGCGAGGAGGTCTACTCGATGGTCATTCTGTTTCGTGAGGCGGGGTTGGAAGACCGCACGATTTTCTATGCAACGGATATCAATGCGGAGGCGTTGAAACGTGCCGAGTCGGGGCGATACGCTTTGGATCGAGTCGGCTTATTTACGCAAAACCACCGTCAATCAGGTGGCACGACTTCGCTGTCGGACTATTACACGGCGGCCTACGGGGCAGCGATCTTTGACAAAACCCTGAAGAATCGCATTGTCTTTTCTGACCATTGCCTGGCGTCGGACGCGGTGTTCGCGGAGGTCCATCTGATTTCCTGTCGTAACGTGTTGATTTACTTTCGCAAACAACTGCAGGACCGCGCGATCGGGCTATTCAAGAATTCGTTACCGCGCAACGGCTTCTTGGGGCTTGGAGCCAAAGAAAATCTTCGTTTTTCAACTCACGTAGATGGGTTTGTCGAATTTGATCCAAAGGAAAGAATCTATCGTCGCCGAGGTGATTTATGACCGACGAAATTCAAACCATCGTGATGGGAGCATCCGCGGGTGGCATTGAAGCGATTTCCGCGATCCTGTCGGAACTGCGATTGGAGTTGCGAGCGCCCATTGTGATTGTGGTTCATATGCCGTCGGCCAAAGACTCACAGCTCGTCACATTACTGCAGTCTAAATGCAGGCGTCCGATGATCGAAGTGGAGGACAAGCAGCCACTTGAACTGGGGTGCGTCTATTTGGCACCTCCGGATTATCACGTGTTGTTCGAAGATGAAAGTTCGTTGGCACTTAGCAGCGACGAACAAGTCAATTATTCACGGCCGTCCATCGATGTCCTTTTCGAAACGGCCGCCGATGTGTTTGCGGAACACTCGCTTGGGATTATTTTAACCGGTGCCAACAGGGACGGTGCTCAAGGGCTCGGCGAGATCATGCGTGTCGGAGGACTCGGTCTCGTCCAGGAACCGACGGAGGCTCATTGCCGCGCCATGCCCGAGGCTGCCATCGCCGCTTGTCCGACGGCCAGGGTGATGAACCTCCAGGAAATTTCACAGTATTTGAATGAACGGATTTGAGCAGATGAGTAACGAAACACCCGCCGCTGTCAATTTTTTGATTGTCGATGATCGTGAAGCGAATCTGATTGCGCTGGAACAGTTGTTGAAACGCGACGGCTTGAACTTGCTCAAGGCGCGGTCGGGTGCGGAGGCATTGGAGTTGCTACTAAAATACGACGTGGCGTTGGCGTTGGTCGACGTGCAAATGCCTGGCATGGACGGATTTGAATTAGCCGAGTTGATGCGAGGGTCGGATCGCACCCGGCGAATTCCGATCGTCTTCGTCACCGCGGGCACCACCGATCAACGCCGGAGGTTCGAGGGCTACGAGAAAGGCGCCGTCGATTTTCTTCAAAAACCGATCGAAAATGATGTCCTCAAAAGCAAAGCGAGCGTGTTCTTCGATCTCTATTCGGAACGACAGGAGGTCATGCGGCAACGCGACGAAATGGAGAAGATCAGTCGTGAGAACGCGAGACTACTGGCGGAGAGTCGACAATTTGCAGCGGCACTCCAGCGCGCCGACCAACGCAAGGATGAGTTCTTGGCAACGTTGGCTCATGAACTGCGGAACCCGCTTTCACCCATCCTCAGTGGAATCCAACTTCTGAGCATGATGTCTACCGAGGAGAGCGATCCCGACGAGAATGCGGAAATGCTCGAAATGATCGAGCGGCAAGTTCATCACATGGTTCGCCTCGTCGATGATTTGCTCGAAGTCAGCCGGATCACGAGCGGAAAAATTCACCTCCAGACAAGTACCATTGATCTCGCCGACGTCGTCAAGCACGCCATCGAAACCAGCGAACCGAATATCGAAGCGGGCCGACATCGCTTAACCACATCCGTGCCCGACACGCCGCTCATCGTCAACGGCGACATGACGCGACTCGCCCAAGTGATTTCGAATCTCCTTAATAATGCTGCCCGCTACACGCCCAGTGGTGGGGAGATAACACTTCGCGTCGATGCGGACGATCGATTTGCATACATCTCCGTCAAAGATAACGGGATTGGCGTTCCTGTTCCGATGCAAGAGCGAGTATTTGAATTGTTCACTCAGGTGGATCGAAAACTGAAACAGAGTGAAGGCGGCCTCGGCATTGGTCTGGCGCTGGTGAAGCGAATCGTAGAACTGCACGATGGCACCGTGACCGTCGCCAGTGACGGTGAGAGCCAGGGTGCTGAATTTAGCGTCACGGTGCCCTTGCTCGTCAACGAACCAGCCCCACTCGACGCCATTTCGGCCACCGACACGGCAGCTTGCACATCTCTCAAAATCATGGCCGTCGATGACAATGTGGACGCCCTGCACAGCCTGAAACGGTTGCTCGCTGCGATGGGACACAACGTTGTTACCGCAGAATCGGGAGCGACTGGCATCGAGTTGTTCCAAACGTTCTCTCCGTCTTGCATGTTTCTCGATATCGGTATGCCAGAGATGGATGGTTATGAAGTTGCCAAGCGAATCCGACGCTTGCCCGGCGGCGATGCAGTGAAACTGTTTGCGTTGACCGGATGGGGGCAGGAACAGGATCGGGCGCGTAGCGACGCGGCAGGTTTTGACTTCCACCTCGTCAAACCGGTTACCAAAACCGCAATCGAAGAGTTGCTCAGCTCAGTGAGTCATTCACCCGACTTGGGGTGAATGGTGACCACGACTTCTTCCGGGATCGTGCGTTCGACAGTCAAATCGGTTGGGATGTTCTTCAGGCTCGAAGCGGTCGGCACGCGGATCACACGTCGATCACCAATCTGGTCCAGTTGTACAGAGACCGTCATGGTCGCGGGATCCAGCATCGAAAACGCAGGCTCGGAGCCTGATAGGGTGACTTCCACGTACGTTGTTTTGGGCTCGTCGATCTCCCTGTTCTTGGGCAGATTGCGATATTCCACTGGCACGCCGAACGTTCGCTGAATGGTGTCGGTGCGATAGGCGAATGAATACCACAACGTTGTTGCGAGCAGGACTGCCAGGCACTTAATCGCCAGATTCCCAAGCAGCGGTATCGAAGACGCGCCCTTGGGTTTCGTTTGATCTGCAAAATAACCGCGCAGGCGATCGGTCAAGACTGCCGAGTCAACGACCGCGAGATCGCCGTCGCGAGCGATCGTGATCGTCCCGAGCTCTTCGGAAACCGCGACCACCATGGCATCGCAGCGTTCAGCGAGTCCCAGCGCGGCAGCGTGCCGAGTTCCACCACCACCGATTTTTTGCAATTCGGATGTCAGCGGCAGGTGCACCCCGAGTCGCTCAATCCGAGAATTCTCGATCACGATCGCTCCATCATGACCGGGTGATTCGGAATGGAAAATACTCAACAACAGCGGAAAGCTAATCTTGGCATTGACGTCGACACCACCACGAACGTGCCGGTCGAGTGGCTCGCGACCGGGAAACACGATCAGGGCTCCGATTCGCTGTTTCGCCATGGCGGCGACCGCTTCGACGATCGTGTCGCTGACCGCGTCGGTAGGCGCGCTACCCATCGTACCGGTAAACCATCGGTAGGATCCCAGTCGATCCACACCGTGCCGGATGTCTTGTTGAAAGACCAGCACAAACGCCAGGACGAGTCCCGTGAATCCATATTGAAACGCCGTCGTCGTCATGTACAGATCCAGCCAACGGGCCACCAGGAATGTGCCCGACAACAGTACCAGCACAATTCCGAGAGACCGCGACGCACGACTTCGCAGCCAAGTTAGCAGAAGGTAGAGCGCCAGCGAGACGATCGCGATGTCCAGCACGTCGGCAACGCGGATCCGACTGAAGACTTCGCTGGCAAACATCGCGGTGGTTCCTACGGATGTCGATGGACCGGCACGGCACCTTTCAATTGCAATCGGGGCCGCCGTGAGTAGCGGCCGGGGAACTGGCTATCGAATTTGTGTTGCGCTCGGAAATAAGGTTCGTTGAGCAAATCCGGGGCTCGGAAGCTGCCGTGACGATAGGGTTCGTACGCATATCCGTACCCGTAATAAGGTATCCCATTGAAATCGCGAAGACCAGAGTATCCGCTGTATCCGCTACCATACCCCCAGCCGATTGCCATCGACTGGCCGCCTCTGGGAGCGGCGTGGTGATGTTGGTGCGGTGCGTGATGGTGACGGTGGCCGCCCGCGTGAGCGTTCGACGTGGCGATGGTGAGAATCAGGCAGGCGGAGAGCGAAAGTGCGCGTGACATCGTGGGCTGCAACGAGGGAGGGTGGTCGGAATGAGCAACTCTACGTCTCGCTCGGTCCGTTGTCGTCGGAAAAGGCGGGAAATCACGCGGAATGAAACGTGTGCCTCAACCTGACGTCCGTGGGAACGCAGCAGGTTTCGCTGCCGATCCCAACAGCACGAAATATTCCTTGACGTCCTTCCGTTAACAGGAAACGAACGTGAATACCGAAACCCGCACCGCCTCGGCCCCTGTGCGGCATGACGGTCGATCCTGAGCAAGCACGTCACAGTGAACACGACGGCGTGACGTATTTTTTTGTTGTCAGGGCTGCCAAACAAAATTTGAACAGGTTCCCGCTGGTGTCGTCGCTGCACGATCTGAACAACACTCTGCTCACGACTCCGCACAAGAGAACTCCTGCTGCTGCGGCGAGCGTGGTTCATCAACGGGTAATAAAATCAGCGTCGCAGCCGAAACAGACCTTCCTTTTGCTGCTTGTGGTCCCGCAGTTGCATGTGATGCAGATCGACAAAGAATCGTCCTGATACGGATTCCTCTTTCGCTTGTAGCCGGGAAATTGCCAGGCTTCGGTTTGGGGAGTGTCAATTGAACTCTGACGAGTCCAACGACGGAGGCTCATTCGGAACGGTCCCTGACGACGCTTCCTGGAGAAAACACCATGTCATCTTTGGCGCGCTCGAACGCACGCTCGATGCGGCGGGGGACGATGCAATGATCTTGGCGGACACCATGAATTCCAGCGAAACGAATCTGCCTCACGAGCAACACATCCAGCGTGAGAGACTCGCCGCTGTCCTTGAGATGGTGTCGGGACTGGCTCACGAGAGCCGCAATTCGCTCCAACGTGCCCAGTCCTGTCTGGATCTGTTGGAATTGGAATTGGCTGGTCAATCCGAGCTTCTGCAGCTCACCGAGCGGATACGCACTTCGCTTGGTGAAATGCATCGAAACTACGAAGAAGTGAAGAGTTACGCGACACCCACCACACTGCGTTACTCAGAAACTGATTTGCCGCAATTGTGCCAAACAACGTTTGACGAACTGGTTCGCGACCGATCTGACATCACGCCAGTGTTGCGGATTGACTCTCATCTAGGATGCGAGTCGGTAAAACTCGATCCGAGTCGGACGAAGGAACTGCTCGGACACGTTCTACAAAACGCGATCGACGCAAATCCGCGCGACGGAACGATCCAGTTTGCGTGCCGACTGACCGCGAACGGTTCGGTGGAAATTGAATTGCGTGATCATGGCACGGGGCTCACGGATGAAGTCTCGCAGCGGATGTTTCATCCGTTCTTCACGACCAAGCAGCACGGTACCGGCCTCGGGCTAGCGGTCTGCCGCCGAATCGTCCAAGCCCATGGGGGGGCGATTGAAGCGAAAAACCATCCCGACGGTGGGGCGATGGTTACGATTGAGTTCAGTAAGCAATGAAAAACCGAGGTCTGGTGACTCCGGCTACCTCAGTGGGCGTAGTGGCCCACCTGTGCCGATGGGCGCGCCTTTTCCGTTACAAATAGACGTTCTCCTCGCATTTGCGATAGGTTGCGCCAAGGGTACGCATTTCGCAGTCGTGAGCATACACAGAATACCTTTCCCAAAAAACGCAACATGTCCAAAAAACCGATCAAACTCATGTTCGTCGACGATGACGATGACCTGCGAGGAGCGTCCGCGAAATGGATGCGCCGCAAAGGACACGACGTGGTCGACGTAGCCAGTGCCGCCGAAGCACTCGGGTTGTTGGAACGTGAATCGTTTGATGTCGGTGTGTTCGATATCAACATGCCCGGAATGTCGGGACTGGAATTACTGCAACGTGTTCGCCACGCAAACATTGATCTCGAAGTCGTCATGCTAACCGGGCAAGGCACCATTGATTCGGCGGTGGCGGCGATGAAAATGGGAGCCAGCGATTTTTTAACGAAACCATGCTCGCTGGGTGATTTGGAGCATCACTGCCAACTCGCACACGATCGTCGCGTCCTTAAAAAGGAAAACAAGCAACTCAAAGCCGTTATCTCGCGCACTCGCCCGACGGCAAAATTGCTCGGCGAATCCGAATCGCTTCGTGATGTCGCGCGGATGATCGACAAGGTTGCCCCGACGTCCAAGCCCGTGTTGATCCAAGGTGAGAGCGGTACGGGAAAAGAAGTCGTCGCCCGGGCGATCCAGCACGGCAGTCCCTTCGTCGATAAGCCGTTCGTCACGGTCAACTGCGCCGCACTGCCCGAGAACCTGGTCGAGAGTGAATTGTTCGGGCATCAAAAAGGCGCTTTCACCGGTGCGACGGCCGAGAAACCAGGTCTGTTCGAGATCGCCGATGGCGGCACGCTGTTCATCGACGAGATCGGCGAATTGTCCCTTGCACTGCAACCCAAGCTATTACGAGTGCTCGAAGACGGTTCGCTGCGCCGCGTCGGATGTCATCGTCAACGAAACGTCAACGTACGCATCATCGCGGCAACCAATCGCGACCTGGAATCCGAAGTCGCCGCAGGCAACTTTCGTGAAGACTTGTTCTACCGGATCAACGTGCTGTCGATTGACCTGCCGCCACTGCGCCAGCGTGAGGGAGACATCGATCGGTTGATTGATCATTTTCTGCCGGCGGGCTACATACTCGATGTGGAAGCTCGCGACGCGATGAACCGCTATGCTTGGCCCGGTAACATTCGACAACTCATCAACGTGATCGAGCGAGCCACGATCCTGGCCGATGACCGTGACATCACCCTGGACGATTTACCGATCCAGGTAGTTGATCCAGCCCGTAGCCGATCTCGTCAGACTTCGGACCATTCCTCGGGCGTTCCCGAACGACCAACGACAAGTTTCGGAGGTGGAGCGAACCATCTCGCGATGCTGGGCAACACCGAATTCAAGCTGGACGATGTCACGAAGGCTCACGTCCTGGAAGTGCTCGCCAAAGAAAACGGTAACAAAGCGGGGGCGGCCCGAAAGTTAGGGATTCATCGGCGAAAGCTGTACCGACTGCTTGATCGCTTTGCCAAAGTAGAGACGGCAGCGACTGTTTAGCGAGTGTTGCTAGCTGAAACCCAGTGGTTCGCCTTGTCAGATACGATTGCACGGCTAGTTTTAACCACCGATTCTGCGGCAGAGCCAAACAAGTGGTGACGCTCCGGCGCGATTGTATCCGTAAAATGCAGGAGAAGATTTTCTGCGCAGCCAAGTTACCAGTGCATGTTCAGAAAATCATCAAACCAATACAACGGCTGCTTGATCCAAACACTGGCAGTTTTCTTTGCTGCTCATCGAAAGTGGCGTTGTCCAGCCAGAGTTTCCATTTGACGCTCCGAGAATAGTGAGTCCATGTTCCCAATCTGCCAATCGACCGTTTACCGAGTGTCAACAGCACTCCCGATCATCCTCGCCCTCACCGTGGTGTGCCCGCTCGCCACGGGCGCTCAGGAGGTCGTCACTTTGCCGATGACATCGGCGGAGGCGACTCCTGGTCCGCCCCAGTCGGCGCCGACTGGGGCACCGACTCCCGCTAGCACGACGGCCGCCGCGAACAAAACTGTCGATGAAGAAACCGAACAGGAAAAAAAAATTTTCAAAAGTGACGCACGGGCCTTGTCCGAAGCGTTTCGACACGCTGCCCGCGAGGCCACGCCGGCGGTGGTGACCGTCTATTCTTACGGCCAAAACTCGGAAAAAGCGAACGCCCAGGACAAGGCTCCCGGCGGTGGCGACGCCGCTCCGCCCGGTGACGAAACCTTCGGTCCCGCGCCGCCCCACGAGACCGAGGACGAGGGCTATCCGCTGACGGGACTCGGCTCGGGCGTGATCGTCGACCTGATACCTGAAGGAAAGTCCTCGAAGTCGGATGATACCCAGCCAGTCGCTGCCAAGACGTATTGGGTGATGACCAACAATCATGTCATCGCGGATGCCAAGCGAGTCGTGGTGCAGTTGCCCGATGAGAGCGAATTGGTCGCCGAAAATGTCTACGGCGATCCCGACAGCGACATCGCCGTACTGCAACTGAGCAGCGAAAACGACTTGGCCACGGCGGCCCTGGGCGACTCAGACCCCATCGAAATCGGCGACTGGGTGCTCGCCATCGGCAGCCCGTTCAAACTCGAGGCGACCGTGTGCGCGGGGATCATCAGCGCCAAGCATCGCAGCATCGGCAAAATTCGTCGTGGGCGGCTGTTTCAAACCGATGCGGCAATCAATCCCGGCAATTCGGGAGGTCCGCTAGTCGATCTCGACGGCAAGGTGGTCGCGATCAGCACGGCGATCGCCACCCGCAACGGTGGCTACCAAGGCATCGGTTTCGCCATCCCGATCAATCAAGCTCACTGGATCGCCCGCGAATTGGCGCAGTTCCAGCGGGTGCGCCGCGCCGCGATCGGTGTGCGATTGGCCGAACTGAATCCAAAACTCGCCAAAAAGGTCGATCTGCCGACCTACCTCGGCGTGCTCGTCTACCAGGTCATTAAAGATTCAGCCGCCGAGGTCGCGGGACTGCAAAGCATGGACGTGATTTTGGAGTGCGCCGGCCAACGCGTGCGACGGATGAGCGCCTTGCAGCAAGCCGTCGAGCAGCAGCCCGTGGGTTCCACCCAAGACATCAAGATACAGCGGGACGGCAAAGAACTCACTAAACAGATCGTCCTGGCACCGCTGGAAGATCCGACCGCCGTCGAAACCGACTCGCCGGCTGAGTAAGGAACTCGGGACCATTGTCACGAGTTTTCGAAGAGGGATTGGAGACACAGCATCCCAAGTGGGAGCGAGGCGGACTAGTCCGCGGCTGTCAGAAGCTCACGGGCGCGGCGGCGAAGGAGGTAGCGGCGATGTGTCCGATGACACCGGATTCGAATGCTCGTTAATCAACACAGGCGACAGAAACCCATCACCACAAATTGTCGACCGACGGCTCCGCCCGTCGTGAGAATCCA
>JBDNIG010000256.1:0-4752 GCA_041688415.1 Rhodopirellula sp.
CTCAACCGATTCCAGACGACGCTTTGACGAAATAACGCTGAATGACGCTATTGCGTTGAGTCTTCCATGGAAAACACTCCCGAAAAGTACGAGCGATTGGTCGAGCGTATGCTCGAACAGATCAATATGGGACAGGGCTTGGACGAGTTGTTGAACTCCGTCTACGAGCAACTCCGCGGCATTGTGCCGTACAACCGCATCGCCGTGGCCTTGCTCGAGCAATCCGGAAAGCTGTTGCGTCTGATCTCCTGCCGGTCCGACGGCGACGTCATGCTGAAAGTCGGCTATGCCGCTCGCGTCAGCGGTTCGACGCTCGCACCCCTGCTGCAAACGGGACAGCCGCGAATCCTCGATGACCTGCAAACGTACTTGTCGGAGAAACCGGAGTCGGGATCGACCTCGCTGATCCATCGCGAAGGCATGCGATCGAGTCTCACGCTGCCGCTTTTGGCAGACGGTGAACCCATCGGTGTTATCTTTTTCTCCAGCCGACAAACACACACCTATACACTCTCGCACGCCGAACTGCTGAAACGTTTGGCCGGTCACATTGCAATCAGCCTCGAACGCAGCGGACTGATCAGCGAGCTCCAGCAAACCAATCAAAAACTAGCCGACGCGAACGCGGAGAAGGATCGGTTTCTGGAGACTCTGCGGCAGGAAGTCGAAAAACAGACCGAACAAATTCGGCGTTCCGAAAGTCAATATCGGTCGTTGGTGAAGATGGGGCAAATCGTGAATTCGAGCTTGGACCGGCGTGAGGTCTTCGAGCACGCTGCCGAACAAATCCAGATGCTGCTCGATTGTGATCGTGTCAGTCTGATTCTCGGGTCGGACGCGGAATCACTGCAGCTCGGTTTCGCGATCGAGTTCATCGACGGGCAGAAGAATTGGGTTGAGCTTTCGTCGCAACTGCAAGTGGACTCCGCGTTCCATTGGGTTCATCAAAATCGGCAGCCGCTGGTGGCGGACCGCTTAAAAGAGTCCCACACTTTCCCCGAACACAAACGCCTTCAAGAAGCCGGTTACGCCTCCGTCGTCCACTTGCCTTTGACGTCGCGGGATCAGCAAGTTGGCATGTTGGGCATCGCATCGCGACACGACGGCCGCGCCGGCAATTGGGATCTGCAACTATTAGACGAGGTCTGCGTCCAACTCTCGTCCGCCTTGGATAACGCGTCGGCGTACGGCGAGATTGATCGGCTCAAACGTGAACTCGAACAACAGAACGTCTATTTGCGGGACGAACTTGATACAGAACATGCCTCGGGTGATATCGTCGGCGAAAGCCGCTCGATGCAGCAATTGCGAATCGCGATCGAGCAAGTCGCATTGACCGATTCCACCGTGCTGATCCTGGGTGAAACCGGTACGGGAAAAGAACTGGTGGCGCGAGCGATTCACGACGCCAGTGCCCGCCGCGAAAATCTGCTTGTGAAGGTAAATTGTGCTGCACTGGCATCCAACCTGATCACCAGCGAACTGTTTGGCCACGAAGCGGGTGCGTTCACCGGCGCAACCGAACTCCGCCGCGGACGTTTCGAGCTTTCGCATCGCGGCAGCATTTTTCTTGACGAAATCTCGGAAGTCCCCGCCGAAACGCAAGTGATGTTGTTGCGAGTCCTGCAAGAACGATTGATCGAACGCGTGGGCGGTAGCGAACCGATCGAAGTGGACACACGCGTGATCGCTGCCACCAATCGCGATCTAAAAAAGTATGCCGAGGATGGCCATTTTCGCGATGACCTGTACTATCGTTTGCACGTCTTCCCGATTCACGTCCCACCCCTGCGCGAGCGGCGAGAGGATATCCCGGCGTTGCTGAATCACTTCATCGCCCGGTTCTCGATACGAATGCACAAGTCAATCACGCGGATCGAACGCCAAACGATGGACGCGCTGATGCAATACGATTGGCCCGGCAACGTTCGCGAACTCGAAAACATCGTGGAACGCGGCATGATCGTCAGTCAGAGCGATACGCTGCGAATTGACGCCTCCTGGCTATCGGGTGACCAGTCACCCGCCAACTCATTCGAAGCCAACCGCCAGCGAACGAGTCCCAGCACACAGTCCTTGGCTGAAATCGAACGCCAGGCGATCCTCGGCGCACTGTCGCGGTGTCATGGAAAGGTCTACGGCAAAGACGGCGCGGCCGCTGAGTTGAATGTCAAACCAACCACGTTGTATGGCAGGATGCAGAAGCACAAGATCAAGGGAAGCCGGCAACACAAAGCGATGTAAATTTTCACGCGCGGCAGCGATGGTTTCTTGTCGGCGAAGCATTCCGATCAATTTGCCAGGCTACTGGGGGTCGATCACAGGGATCTCGTCCAGGTTCATTGATGTGAACCGTTTCAGTGCGGTGTTGAGTTTGTCGCCCCGTGACATGTTCGCAAGGTACTGAAGGCGACGCTGGAGCAGTGTCACCAGCAAAAAAAATCCGAGGGCTGCCATCTAGTCAAAGAGTTGCAAAACTCGTCCAAGTGAATCCACTTCAAAAGTTGCTCGTATCACATGAAGACCATCACCCTATTCGTTCTCACAGCATTCTTTGAAATCGCCGGTTGTTATGCCTTTTGGATGTGGCTGAGAATGAGTCGATCGGCTTGGTGGACGGTGCTGGGAACAATCTCACTGATCGTTTTCGCAACACTTTTGACTCGAGCCGAATCAGATTTCGCCGGACGAGCCTATGCAGCGTACGGTGGTATTTACGTCGTGTCTTCTTTGATTTGGCTGTGGAGCGTTGAGGCAAAGCAGCCCGATCGCTGGGACTTGGTGGGGGCCATCATCTGCGTCGCGGGCGCGGCACTGATTCTGTTTGGCCCTCGTTCACCGATTCCGTGAATGTCGGCGAAGAACTCTTCCCCGTACCCTCTCTCGATCCAAGTCGGACGGTCTAAAACGACGGGTAATGACCACGCGGCGGTTTGACCTCTTAGAATTTCTTCGGAATTGTGTCAGGCGGGCGAAGCTTGGCATCAATGTTGCTGAAAGAATTCCGAATGGAGAGGGAATTCTTTCTCCCAAGACGCTTGCCGCCAGTCGATAACGGTCGCCGTCGGTACCCAGAAGCAGGCGCGACATCCGTCGATATTCGAGTCCGAGACGGACTGACGCCATTACGGCGTAGTCATTTAAACAACCACATTTATCAAGGAACAAATCATGAAGTTTGACGTAAAAAACAAAACCGTATTGGTGACCGGGGCGAATCGAGGTATCGGAAAAGCCATTTTGGAAGAGGCACTTAATCGCGGGGCGGCGAAAGTTTACGCGGCAGTGCGAGATACAGATTCCGCCAGCCCGCTTGTTGCTGAGCACGGTGAGCGAGTCGTGCCGATTCGGCTCGATCTAGATGACCCGGATTCGATCACTGCCGCGGCCGACCAAGCAACCGATGTCGACGTCGTCGTCAACAACGCAGGAGTGATGAAGACGGAAAGTGCCCTCAGCGATGCTGCGATCGAAGCGTTGCAGTTTGAAATGAATGCGAATGTCTACGGCTTGATTCGCGTTGCACAAGTGTTCACGCCAGTTTTGAAAGCGAACGGCGGCGGTGCACTCGTACAACTCAACAGTGTCGCGTCGGTCAAAACATTTGCGGACTTCGCGACCTATAGCGCGTCCAAGGCAGCAAGTTACTCAATTACGCAGGGCTTGCGAGACTCGCTGCGGGAACAAGGTACTCATGTCGTGAGTGTTCATCCAGGGCCGATTCAAACCGACATGGCAGCGGCAGCCGGCTTTGGCGACGACGTCTCTTCGCCATCGTTGGTCGCAGCGGCAATCTTCGACGCCATTGCCGAAGGTCGCTTTCACGCCTGGCCCGATCCGATGGCCCAGCAAGTTGGAGACGCTTATCAAAGTTTCGCCGAAAACGTAGTCGAAGCGGACATGCAAGATAGTCCTGCGTAATCAAAGCGACATGAACAATCCAATTGATGCACAAGCGTTCTCAGCGATTCCGCTGGCTGGTTGTGTTCGATAACGGTTGCGAATGTAAGCTTGACCAACTCGTCCGCCGTGGGAGTTGAAACCCAATTTCGTAACGCACGTTTAACAGACCTGTTTGAAAAGCGTTACAGCGTCGATAGCGTCAAAAAATTCAAACCGCACCCCGACACTTACCGCATGGTCGTCGACGATCTCGGCGTCCAACCGGAAGAAGTGTTGATGGTTGCCGCCCATGCCTGGGATTTTAGCGGGAGCGAAGAACGTCGGTCTGCAAACGGCGTTCGTCGCACGGCCCAGCAAGACACTTTATCCCAACGTCGCAAAACCCGACTATGTAGTGAGCGGTCTGTCAGAACTCGCGAACGCTCTGCAACTGCCCCATTGAGCAGGGATGACATCCGCGCCTCGAATACGTCCATGTAGAACAGTGTGATGCCGAGCAATGGCAGTCGCTCTCTGGGATGTTGAAGACCCCGTTTCGGTCAGTCTCCGCGATACGACCGCAGGTAAACGGTCGACTGAAACTGAAACGGTTTCGCAGCCGGTGAATAGGCCGGTCTTGAGTTCCGCACCTCGTCCTCAGTGCGCGGCGGCGTTGTCACCAGGTAACTTGACGGTAACCGTGCCGTACATGCCGGGGCGCAGTTGTGATTGTTCATCTTTGACTTCGGCTTCGACGCGCAGCGTTCGGGTGCGCGTATTGAGTTCGCCAGTGGTCCGTTTGATCTCGCCGAGAAAAGTGGTGTCCTTGACGGCATCGACTTTCAACTCCACCGTTTGACCAATGGCCAC
>JBDNIG010000257.1:0-8835 GCA_041688415.1 Rhodopirellula sp.
AGAATCATCAGTAACGCGATCGGCACCACGATCATCAAACGCAACTGGGCACGTTGCAAATTTTCAAACTGCCCGCCCCATTCGACTCGGTAACGGCCCGGTGGCAACTGGACTTTCTCGGCAACGACGCGTCTCGCTTCGGCAACGAAACTTCCCAGGTCGCGTCCTCGCACGTTCGACTCGATCGTGATCTGTCGCTGATACCAGTCGCGTTTGATCGTATTGGGGCCATCGACTTTTTCGATGGTCGCCAATCGCGATAACGGAATGCGTTGGCCCGATGGTGTTGCCACCAAGATTTGTTTGATCGCTTCGGGGCTCGCTCTCGCCTTCTCTGGCAAACGGATGATTAGCGGGAAACGTAACTGGCCCTCATAGACTTCGCCCACGTGGTGGGTGCCCAGCGAACGAACGAGATTCATCACGGTGCTGGCAGGAATCCCGTATCTCGCGATCTCATCTTGCTTGACGCGGATCTGCAACAGCGGTTGACCGGTGACTTGCTCGACCTTGACGTCGTCGGCGCCCGGAATGGCTTTCAACACCCGTTCGATCTCGCTGGCCTTTTCCACCATCAAGTCCAAATCGTCGCCGTACAGAATGGCGGCAACATCGCCGCGAACGCCTGAAATCATCTCGTTCATTCGCATTTCGATCGGCTGCGACATGGCAAGCCGTGGGCCTGGCAAGTCTCGCAACTCTTCCTGAATGGCGACGGTCAACTCTTCCTGTGTCTCGGCACGCGTCCATTGCTCGCGCGGGTGAAGTGTGACGAAGAGGTCTGTCAGTTCCGTTCCCATCGGGTCGGTCGCGATCTCTGCCGTGCCCACACGGCTCCATACCTGAGCGATCTCTTCGGGAAACTTTTCAAGCAGCACCTGCTCCATTTTCGTGTTGTAACGAATGGATTCTTCGAGGGGAGTTCCCGCCAGCCTGACGACGTTGATCGTGATCGCGCCTTCGGAGAGCTGCGGCACGAATTCACTTCCGAGGTTCGGGGCCACGAGTCCAAAACGCTCACCAGCAACAACAGTGCCGTGCCGATGACAAAGGTCTTGTGGTGCATCGTGAATCGCAGCACCGGCGCGTAGAGCCGTTTGAGGAATCGAATCAGCAGCGGCTCTTTCTCTTGAATATTCTTCGGCAGAAACAGGCTGGCTAACACCGGCATCAACGTCAATGAAAGCACCATGGAACCGGCCAGAGCCATGATCACCGTGAGTGCCATCGGTCGAAAGAGTTTCCCCTCCACGCCTTCGAGCGTCAGTATCGGTAGGTACACGATCATGATGATCAGTTCACCGAACATGGTCGGTTTGCGAACTTCAATCGCCGCATCGCGAATGATTTCGAGCCGGCTTTTACCGTGCTTGTCATGGGCCAAGTGTCGGACGCAGTTCTCGACCATCACGACAGAACTATCGACAACCAAACCGAAGTCAATCGCTCCGAGGCTTAAAAGACTGGCCGCGATGCCGAACTTCAACATGCCCGAGAACGCGAATAGCATCGAGAGCGGAATCGCCGACGCAACGATCAATCCGGCTCGCAAATTGCCCAGAAAAATGAATAGCACGGCCACAACCAGCAGCCCACCTTCGAAGAGATTCTTTTGGACGGTGTGGATGACATGATCGATCAATTCCGTGCGGTCATACACGGTTTGAATCTTCACACCCGCAGGCAACGTGGCTTGGATGCTGGCAATCTTTTCCTTGATGGACCATGTGACTTCGTTGCTGTTTTCACCCATCAGCATGAAGCCCAAACCGAGCACGGCTTCCCCGCGTCCGTTCGCCGTGACCGCACCCCGCCGAATTTCGTGTCCAAGATGCACGTCAGCCACGTCGCTCACCCGCACCGGAACGCCTTTGATCGCCGTGATGACGATATCACTGATCTCTTGAATGTTAACGGTTCGCCCCACGCCGTGGACCAGCAACATCTCGCTGCCATCGGTGACCGTCCCTCCGCCGACATTCTCGTTGTTGGCTTCAATTGCGTCGGATACTTCCTCGAACGTCAGCCCATATTCGAATAGCCGCTCGGGATCGAGTCGCACTTGATACTGTTTTTCGTAGCCACCCCAACTGTTGACCTCAGCGACGCCGCGAACCGATCGCAACTGTGGCTTGACCACCCAGTCATGGATCGTTCGCAACTCGCTCAGTCGTTTGACGCGTTCTTCCCGCGAAGCCTCCGAGAAATCAGCACCTTCGTAAACCAAGACGTAGTGAAACACCTCCCCCAAGCCCGTCGAGACCGGACCCATCTGAGGTCGCTGAATCCCGTTGGGCAGGACAACGGTCGCTAAGCGTTCGTTGATCAGTTGCCGGGCAAAGTAAATATCGATGTCGTCATCAAAGATCACGACGACTTGAGACAACCCGAATTTTGAAATCGAACGGAGTTGATCCAGTCCCGGCAGTCCACTGATCGCTTGCTCGACCGGAAAAGTGATCTGTCGTTCGATCTCTTCCGATGCTAGCGATGGCGCAACGGTATTGATTTGAATCATCACCGGTGTGGTGTCCGGAAACGCTTCAATGTCAAGTTGCCGCAGCGAGAAGCCACCGACGACCGCGAAGAGCAGCGTGGCCAGAATCACCAGGGCGCGGTGTTTGAGTGAAAAATCAATGATCCAATTAAGCATTTTCGCAGTCCTTTACTCGACGACGCAGCAGCCTGCACCCAGGCTGTTTTTTAGTAATTGGGCGCGGAGCACGTCGCTACCCGCCGTTGCGATGACTTCACCAGGCAACACACCCGATAGCACTTCGGTTCGATTCCCGTTGACAGCACCCAGCCTGACACTGCGCACATGAAAAACCTTGGCGTTCTCGGGACTATCGAAATAGTTCTTGTCGCGAACGAAGACGACTTGGCAGCAGCCTTCCCAGTGCGACGCTCCGGTGGGAATCACGATCGCGTCCGACTCGTTTCGCAAGACAATCTCGCCGGTGCCAAAGGTTTCGGCTCGCAGGCGTCGATCCAGGTTGTCCAATACGGCCCGGACCTGAACCATCCGCGTCATCCGATCCGCAGTCGTGCTGATCCAATCAAGCTTCCCCACCACGGTTTCGCGACTTCCGTCGGCGTGAAAATGAACGGTCTGTCCGAGGGCGAGCTGGCTCATGTTTTCCAGCGGCACGTTCAATGTCAGCCACATTTGGCGAACGTCGGCGACCTGAAATAGAATCCGTGCTGGATCAACGACTTCACCGCGGGCCACGCTACGTTCGACAACGACGCCTTCGATCGGCGAGCGGACCGGCAACAGGTTTGACGTGACAGTTTGCGAATCGAGTTGATCGCGAAGCGAATCGGGAATACCCAGCAAACGCAGTTCATCGAGCACCTGCTGCTCGGTGAGCCCCTGCAGCGACTTGACATCGGCGGGCAATCCCAGATTCTGTAGCGACTGGTCGGCGGCCAGCACATCAGCTTGGGCCTTGGCGAGTGCCGCCTCGGCATCCAAAATTCGCGATCCGGCGACCGCGTCACGGGCCTCGTTCAGACGCGCGACGTTCTGTTGCTGTAGATTCCGTTCGGCGAGTGCCCGCAGCAACGTTGTTTTCAACTCGCTGACTGCCGCCGCATCGATCACGGCCAATACCTCGCCTTTGGCAACGGGGTCGCCCACATTCTTGTTCACCAACCAAACGGTTCCAGGCAGTCGCGAAGCCAGACTGGCTTGGCGAGTCGGGTCATAGACAATTTCGCCACTTCCCGTGATCACCTCACTGATCGGCGATCGTTCGACGAGTTCAACGTCAACACCGGCCTGCCGCACCGACTCGATCGAAGCGAACTGAATCCGCGTTCGATAAACCCGGCAAGCGCTATTGTTCTCTTTCCGCGGCGCAACCGCCAAGGCGCGGGATGCTCGTTCCAGGTCATCCGGCAAAACCGAGGGCGTCTCTTTCAACTGCGCGATGTCGGGATGTTCCAGAGTGCAGTTATGCACGCCATGAACTTCGCACCAACCATAGTCGGGACCCTTCGGCATCAAGGTCGAGTCACACTGAACGCAAATGGATTCGGGCACCCCGTGTTCCTCGCACCAATCGCTGACGACTGGCTCGGCCGTTCCGATCAAAGCCGCGAATTTCGGAATTCGCCAATCGTTGCGATGCCCGTAGTAGAAGACGGCCGCGAAACCAATCAGGACCAGCGTCGGCCCGATGCTGCCAAGCACATGGGATAGCCCGCGGCGGATCCGTCCGCTCTGTTCTGATTCCTTACTCGCTCCCGCCTCGGGCGCCTCGACGTTGTGACCGCTGGCGGGCCGCCCGGCCGGATGATATTTCGTATTCTGTCTCGGCGCATCAACAATGGACTGACTCATGGAAAAACTCCTGCTGGCGAAAGATTGGACGAGCCGGAAATGCAATTATTGCGATTCCAAGCACGAACCGTGTGGGGATACTGGCCAACCAGACAAGATGAATCAATACGCGCAGCGACCAACCAAAATTGGTAACATCAACGCAGTTCGCTGGTTAACGAGTAATGGCCAGCAGTGGCCTAGAACAAAAGAGAAGCGTGCGCAAGACGCACCGATCGCCCCGTAGGCAGATCGAGTCGGCGAGGCTGTTCCTCGAACCGAACGACAAAGGTTTTAGATAGGTCGAGCGTGTCCACGTTGAACGGGGAAAAATCCAGCGTCCTCTGAGCATCCATCTTCACCAGGTGATTCGTCTCGGGTGCGACTTGGCACTCGCAAACGCTCTCACACGGACACGGCGAATTCGCGGGAGTCTCGTCACCCTCACCACACGGCTCGCCATCGTGCTTGGAACAGCAGTCTGAATGCAACGATCCGATTTCGGAACCTACTCCGTCCACATATTCCCACCCACCGGCACAACATACCGGGCAAGCAATCACACGAAGTGCGATGAACGACAAGAAAAGCAGGCGAAACACGAGTGACTTGGAGTTTTCCTGAATAGGAGAATTAGATCGACGCAGTATCAGTCTACGCCATCAACGGCTTGCGAGCAAATCGTGATTGCGTCGCATCGAAAGAAATTGGATTGATAATTCCAGATATGCGAACGAAGAGTTGGAAACAGAAGTTGGAAGCCGGAAGGTGACCCTCGCCTTCTCCCAACTCCCCTTCTCCCAACTTTCTTCTAAGCCTTCGGCTTCGAAGTGAAGGGGCCGTCAGGTGTCACCATTTTCTTCGGCGTTTTGCCGATGCTTTCCATCAGTTCCCAAACGCCCTTGGGGAGCAACCGTACATTTGGCTCGGGAATCAGAGTAACGGACTGCTTTTCGAGGCTGCACCGCACCTTTGCAATACCTTCCACACCGTCAAAACGCTTGGTGATCTTCTTCACACAACCGCCACACATTTCGCCCACCGTCATCACGATGTTCGACTTTTCAACACCCGCCGCCTGGGCCGGCGAACTTGCGAAGATGGAAACCGCCACCAGCATCAAACCAGCCACAAGACCGGTACTACGAAACAACTTTGACATGCCAAAACTCCCTTTTTGGAAAGGCACCACAGAACATCACCGCTGGACCGCGCACGACCATCGCGCGCAGCGTCAAGCAATGAAAGAAATTTAGAAACTGAGGATCGAAGCGCTCACTCGTTCACCAACAACCGGAGATCACTAGCGCTCGAACTGCAATGGCCGAACGGTTCAGATCAACCAAGATTGGTACGCAAGGCACATATCGCGACCGCAGAAAATTTGCCCAGTAAGAGCAAACGATTGACGGGACATCATGTCACCCAGCGGAGCCCAGTTTTCACTGACAGGCGTCGCGGGCCGCAACCAATCGACCGATTGGTTCGCCGCGTCTGACGGTTCTACGGACGCCTCAATCACCGCACCTTGACAGATGCAATTCTGGCAATCGCAGTCATCACTGCACGGTTGTGGGGATTCAGGTTGTGACGCTTCCTCACCATGCGAACAACAAGAACACGCCGTCGACGCGGGGCCCCGTTGCACTGATACATTCGCGTCACACGAAATGCAATGCACTGGACACGTCAACAAATTGACGATCAACAGTAGGGGCAGGAGTGAGGACTTCATGCGTCTACCGTAGACCGCTGACGTTTCGGTGACAAGATCATTCGGCGATGTAAAATCGCGTGCATCAAGCGTCCAATGATGAGTTGAAAGTCCTTGTCGCTTATTCTTCCGGCATGTCGACGAGTTTGTGCAACGCTTGGTTCATCCGTTCGACTTCGCTTTTAAGATTGGCCAAGGACGGGTTGAGTTCGCCGAAATTGCTGTCGGCTGCGACGTTCTCGAGAGTCTGGGCGGACTCGACGACGCCCGCCGCATCGAACAACGCTGCGGCGCCTTTGAGAGTGTGTGCGTGGCGACTGATCGAATCGACATCACGGCGCGCCGCCGCTTCAGCGAGGCTGGCGAGTAGGTCGGCGGACTCTTGCATCAACATCCCCGCCAGTCGTCGTAGTTGATCTCCGTCGCCGCAGCGACGGCGCGCCAACGGGATATTGATGGCGTTGGCTTCGCCCGTCGTCTGAAAATGTCTCGACGGACCGATGACCGGTTCTGCGGCGCAGCGTTCGATCACGTCGTACAGCACGTTGGGTTGGATCGGTTTGGAGAGATAGCTATTCATGCCCGCTTCGAGGCAGTGTTGCTCGTCACCCTTCATGGCACCAGCGGTCATGGCGACAATGGGTGTTTGTCGTGGGGCTGCGGATTCCATCTCGCGTATGATTTTAGTTGCCTCGAGCCCGTCCATGTTGGGCATTTGAACATCCATCAACACCAGATCAAATGCTTGGCTCTGGATCGCGGCGACGGCTTCTACCCCATCATTGGCAACGATCACCTCGTGCCCTTGCCGTGTTAAGAGACCGATCGCGACTTGCCGATTGACCTCACCATCTTCTGCCAACAGGATTTTGAGTTTGCGATAGTTGGCCTGCGGCTGCCGCGCCGGGCTGAACCGCGACATCGCCTCGACATTGGCATCGCCAGCGAGCGGCAGGAGCGTGACGAGCAGGTCGGACTGCACGATCGGCTTTTGCATGTAGCGAGTCACCCCCAACTCTCGGCACCGTTCGACGTCGCCTGCCTTGGCGCACGCCGACAGCATGATCGTTTCGCATTGACTCAACACGTCATCTTGTCGAATTCGCTCGACGATGCGAAAACCATCGATGTCCGACATCTGGCAGTCGATCAGGGCGACGGCGTAAGATTTCCCTGCATCGGCGGCGCGCCGTAGCTCCGCGATCGCGGCCGCGCCACTTTCGGCGACCGACACGGTCATTCCCCAGTGGCCGAGTAATTCGTTCAGGATCTGACCGAAGCGAGGGTTGTCATCGACAATCAAAACGGGAATGCCACGGAGGGTCTTGAAGTCGATCGGTGGATCGTGCTCATTGCCGAGATTGAAACTCGCGGTGAAGTGAAATGTCGTGCCACGGCCAACCTCACTTTCGACCCAAATCCGACCCTGCATCATATCGACTAATTGGGTCGAGACGGTTAAACCGAGCCCGGTGCCACCGAAGCGTCGATTCGTCGACGCATCCGCCTGACTGAACGACTCAAAGATGGCCTGTTGCCGGTCCGGGGGGATGCCGATTCCGGTATCACGAACTGAGAAATGGAGGCAAATGGAGTCGTGCGATGTCGACTCTGCGGCCACGTTGACTTCAATTTCGCCTTGCTCGGTAAACTTCAACGCGTTGCCGACAAGGTTCAGCACGATCTGGCCCAGACGCCCCGCATCACCGACCAAGGTTTCAGGGATATCGGGTGCCACGTGAACCAATAATTCGAGTCCTTTTCCGCCCGCCGAGGGACCGAGCGCTTGCACGGTTTGGCCGACACAGTCACGCAGCCGAAATTCGGAGGATTCAAGATCGAGTTTACCGGCTTCGATCTTCGAGAAATCGAGGATATCGTTGAGCAGGCGCAACAGTGAGTCAGCCGAACTTTTCACGATATTCAAGTAATCGCGTTGCTCGGCCGAGGGACTGGTCTGCAGCAGCAGTTCGCTCATGCCGATGATGCCGTTCATCGGTGTGCGAATTTCGTGGCTCATGTTCGCCAGGAATTCACTTTTGGCGCGGTTCGCGTTCTCGGCAGCTTCTTTTGCCAGGCGGACGTCTTCCTCCGCCCGCGTTCGTTCGGTGACGTCCCAAAAGAGGATTTGCACGCCGCTGATGTTCCCGGCGGAGTCACGCACGGGGGATTTGAAGATTTCAACATAGCGACGATCGCCGTTCGGATTTTGATACTCTTCGACGGTATTGACGACCTGACCGGTTTCCAAAACTTGGCGGTCGTCGGCGCAATACTTGCGAGCTAAATCCGGTGGGAATAGATCGGCATCGCTTTTGCCAATCAACTCGTCCAACGTGCGACCGATCGTGGCACAGTACATCTGATTGGCGAAGACGACTTTCCCGTGCTTGTTTTTGCGAACCACCTGCATCGGCATACTCTCGACGAGCGAAGAGTACAGCGCCTCGGATTCCCGAATTTCGGTGATATCCGTGCCGATTCCTCCGATATAGATCGGATTGCGTTGCGAGTCGTGGACGACACTCACGCGATCATGCAGCCACACGATGGTCCCGTCGGGCCGGACGATCCGGTAGTCCTGTTCGATGTGCTTGCGTTCGAGCAGCTTTCCCAATCGCCGCACCACCTCGGCGCGATCGTCGGGATGAATGGCGTCGAGCCAATAGTTGGGGTTGGACGCTAATTCCTTCAGCGGTCTGCCGTAAATCCGCTCGGCAACTCGGTTGACGTAGATCAGGTTGCGCCCATCCAGCGATGTCGACCAGACGAGGTGATTGGCGGCGTTGATCAG
>JBDNIG010000258.1:0-10598 GCA_041688415.1 Rhodopirellula sp.
AGCGAGGGATTCACGCCGCCATCCCTCGCTGACGCGTCGGGTTATGAAAACGGGGCACTCAGTGATGCGGAATGAATTACCCAAACCTGCCTAGGTTAAAGCGGAGCGACCGATCAGTTCATCAATTTTCGTGGCTAACAGTGCGGCATTCTCGCTTTTCATCATCGTAAAATGATTGCCGGCAACCGATTCCATCTGCAGGCTGGCCAACGCTCCCCAACCGAGGTCGTTCGGCATAGCTTGCCCGGTGACCTGTGCCAGCATACCTTCGCTTTTCGGCCGCAGTAAATGAATGTCCAGGTCAATAGGTTGTGGTTCGTACTGCTGTAGGATGCGCACGTGTTGTTTGCAAACGTCAATCAGTCGTTGCAGATACTCAGGAGTCGTTTTTGCCGATAACACACCGTGCTCTTGCGCTAAACCAAGCACTTCGTTGACTGCTTCGGAATCGTCTTTTTTCCGAAGCATCTGGTAGCTTATTTCCATGGATGTATCGGCGAAGTGATTCGCAAACTCAACCACGTCGACGAGAAATTTTGTATTGTCCGTCAAGTCAACACTTTGGAACACCGCCGGTATCGGTGTATCGATCATGACCAGCGATTGAACCGGAAGTCCGGCGTCAACCATTTGCTTGGCGACCTCATAGGCGAAGATGCCTCCGGTCGACCACCCCATCAAGCAGTACGGGCCATCGGAACTCGTCTCAAGAATGGTGCGTTTGTAATCGCTGGCCATTGCGTGTACGGATTGATGAGGGTGCGAACCGGCCTGGAGTCCGTGTGCACGCAGTCCATAGATCGGACGCTCCCGCGTGGCGCGAGCGAGGGCATCGTAACAACGCAAATCACCGCCGATTGGATGCATGCAGAACAGCGGCAATCCGCCGCCATGGGAGCCCCCCAACGCGACCAATCCCGGTTTGGATCGAGGTTGGTCCGTCACGCTCCGTTTTGATTGGGAGGCGGCACTTCCCGAAGCTTGTTGCTGATTCGACACGGTGGATCGTTCGACGAGTTCGGCTGCAACCTGTGCCAACGAGGCAACCGTTGGATCGTCCAGGAAACTCGCGACCGGGATCTCGAAACCGAGCTTCGCCTCTAAGGACGAACGCAATTCGAGACCCATCAGCGAATCGAGTCCCAATGTGGATAGCGGTTGCTCGGTGTCGATGGTATCCGCATCGGTACCTATGACGGCGGCGAGTGCTTGCGAAATCACCACTTGCAAACGATCCGTCCGCTCGGCAGGATCGGCGTGTTGCAGGAATGCGAACAGCTTTTCATCACGAGACCGCTGTTGGGTGGTCAGCGTTAACGACGTTGTCGGACGAAACTCCGATAGCAGACTCGAAGCGCCGCCCGCCATTTTGCGGAACAGACGCTGCCAATCGACATCCATGACAGCCACGTTCCGGGTCGTCGATCGCACCGATTGATCAAGCACGTCAATGGCGGTTTCGGGAGCCAGCGGACTCATCCCACGTTCGCCGAGTTGACGTTGCAAGTCGGGATCCGCCGCCATGCCGGCGGCAGCCCACGGGCCCCAAGCAATCGATATCGCTGGTTTTCCCGAACGCTCGCGCAGATGGGCGAGTCCATCCAAGAACGCATTGCCGGCCGCGTAGTTGGCCTGGCCTGGCGAACCGATCGTACCCGCAATCGACGAGAACATGACAAAGTAGTCAAGCGGTTGCGTCAAAGTTTGGTGAAGGTTCCAAGCTCCGCGAGTCTTCGGTGCCAACGCCCCTTGCAGTTGTTCCAGGTTCATCGTTTGCACTAACCCATCGCTGAGCACTCCCGCGGCATGAACGACGCCACGGATCGGGGGGAAAGACGATGGAATGGTTTGCAGCGCCGCCGCTAACTCTTTGGGATCACACACGTCGCCTTGGATGATCGCGATCGAAACATCCTCGATTGCCTGATCGCTTACTTGGCAGCGTGCGTCGGCGGGATTCTGCCGCGTCAGGATCGCGATGTGCTTGGCACCTTGATCCGCAGCCCAACGTACGACCTGTCCCCCGAGCGCACCGAGACCGCCGGTAATCAAAACGGTTCCGTCGCCGAGGTTGAAGGCGGGTGAATCCTGGGCCAGCAGGGATTCGTCATCCCGTTGCATCGAGATGACCACTTTCCCGATATTCTTTCGCTGGGCCATGTAGCGAAACGAATCGATGACGCCATCACAAGGGAAACGCGTCAGCGGTAGAGGACGGTAGCTGCCCTGTTCGAAATGCGGTATCAGATCGCGATACAATTGACGAATCTCTTCCGGGCGTTGCCGCAACATTCGATCCAGATCGATCGCGTGGTAGGGCAGGTTGTCTTGAAACGGTAACAACCCGATGCGCCGGTTTTGGTAGATATCGGTTTTTCCGATTTCCAAAAAGCGTCCGTACGAGGCTAGGATTGAGATGCTCTTGGTGATCGCTTCGCCAGGCAAGCTGTTGAGCACCACGTCGACGCCATAGCCAGACGTTATTTCGAGCACTTGGTCCGCAAAATCGAGGCTCCGCGAATCCATCACGTGTTCGACGCCCAGGGAGCGGAGGAAATCTCGTTTCTCATCGCTACCGGCGGTCGCGAACACTTCGGCACCGATCGCCTGTGCGATCTGAATCGCCGCCAACCCCACGCCGCCCGCCCCGGCGTGAATCAGCACTTTCTCGTCACTCGATAACCTCGCCAAGTGACGTAACGCGTGATGAGCGGTCAGGAAGGTAATCGGGATCGTCGCCGCCTCGTCGTCCGAAATATGATCGGGCGTTGCCACGATGGCATATTCCGCGGTGGTGGTGTGGGAAGCAAAACTATAGGGAGCCACGCCCATCACGCGTTGGCCCACCGTGAAGCGATCAACGTTGTCGCCGATGCGAGACACCACGCCAGCACACTCGATACCCAAAGGCACAACCTCGTCCTTGATACCCGGGTACAGGTCGAGTGCCTTGAGAACGTCGCTGAAGTTCAACCCCGTGCTCTTGACTTCGATTTCGATCTCATTCGGTTGCAGGGTCCGCTCCGCGACGGGCACAAAATGGAGTCCGTCCAAAGTTCCCGAATGGTCCAACCGAAGACTGAACCGACCGCTCCGGGGCAGCGAGTCGCGAAGTTTGCCCTCGGTGGAGGCGAATCGATCGGGACAGGCCTTCAGTTTCGCGACGTAGGATTGGCCGCCGCGAAAAGCGAGGTGATCATCCAGTGGATCGCTATCGTCGACCGTGCAACTCAACTCGTCGACCAGCAGGGAGGCCGTTGAAATGGGCGAATCGGAAGCGTCCAAGTCGATTAAGCGAAGCGAAAGGTGAGGCATTTCGAGCATCGCGGTGCGGGAAAATCCCCACAACGATGTCTGGGCTGGCGAAACAGTATCGTGTTCGACGACCGCGTTCGCAGTCCGCGTCAGGATCACGGTACGAGCGACTTTCGCGATTTTCGTCTTGGCCAAAGCCTGGAACATCAACAGAAGATGCGAAGTCAATCGCAAAGCACTCGCGGCCTGATCGGTCAATTCAGCTTCCGTCAACGCGGCTGACCAAAAATCGACAACGGAAATCTCATCGCTCGATCGGCTGGCCAATTCGTGCAGCAGACTCTGATAGTTCTCCTCCCGCAACGGATCAAGCTCAAAGCGAGTCACGTCGGAAGCGTCGTCTGCGGGTTCCGCACGGAAGTCAGTTCCCACGTGAACGACGGCGACGTGTTGTCCATTTCCTACTAGTTTGTTGACGAACTGGGTAGAGAGTCGTGACGCATCGGAGAAGACCAACCAACGATGGTTGGCACGTTCCTCGTATCGTGGCGAATCGTCCCGGGGAGACTTCTCCCACAAAATTTCGTAGAGTAGCTCTCTGCTTTTTTTGGCCTTCGTGGTCCGTTTCGTCCCAACTCGCTGAACCCGGACACCGTCGATCTTTGCGACGATGATTCCGTCATCGTCGAGCAGGTCAATGTCCGCGTCGAAACTGCCGGTTTCGGAGCGTCCGGCGACACGTCGAGCGTGGACCCATAACGAATCGGTGTTGAGTTTCCGAAGCAATCGCACCCGCCGCATCGAGACCGGGAGGATCAAATCGGAATTGGCCTCCGCGTCGGGGTCAAACACGATCCCCGCGATCGATTGCAAACAACCGTCAATAACCGCGGGATGAAGCACGTAGTCGGCGATCTCATTCTTGACGGGATCGGGCAACACGAGGCGTGCTAAACTCTCTCCCGAGCCAGTTTGAAGTTCGCTGATGATTTGAAATGTCGGTCCGTAGTGCAACCCACTCGCGGCCATCAATTCGTAAAGTGATCCCGCATCGGTCCGACGTACCATCCGTTTCTCGATCGCGTCACGGTCGATTGTGCCGGATGCTGGCTCGATCGTCGTATCGTCGTGCTGCGGTGAATCCGCGGACGTGCAGATGGTCGCGGTCGCGTGCAGCGTCCACTCCGTGCGAACAGGAACCGCGGGAGATGAGCCAGACGCGTCCGCTGGTATCGGCACTTGCTGACTGAAGATTTCAACGGTTCGTTGACCGCGAAGGTCCGGACCGACTTGAACTTGAACGACTCGCCCGTTGTCGTCCGGCAGCATCAATGCCTGATCAATCGTCAGGTCACGCAGAGAGTGGTTACCATCGCCGAACATCACCTTTGCGGCGCCCATCGCCTGTTCAACGTATACCGCCGCGGGGACGATTGGGCTTTGGTCGAGACAATGGTCGGCTAGGAAACTCGGATGGTGGGCGTCGATGGTGACTTCAAAAACGGTTTTGTCGCCGGCCATGGCGATGCGGTGACCCAACAACGGGTGCGTCCCCGCTGCGCGACTCGCCATGGGGCTGCGATGGTGAGTCATTCGTCGCGAGAGATCGTACCAGAATCGTTGTGGCTCGAACGGATACGTCGGCAGCGTTCTTCGGCGACGCGTCCAGGGGGCGTCAAACGCTCGCCAATCCACGTTCGCGCCGCGGACATACAACTGAGCCAGCGTGTCCGTCATCACGTCCCAATCGTCACGGCCACGGCGCAGCGATGGCAGCCAGGCAATGGGCTCGGCGTCCCACATCCGGCTCGCCAGACCACCAAGCGTTGTCCCCGGCCCCATCTCGATCGCAGTATCAAGGGGGAACGTTTGCAGCGTCCGGGTCGCATCGACGAATGAGACCGTGTTGCGAAGATGATCCCGCCAATACGCGGCCCGGCACACGCGATCATCGAGTAGTTTGCCATCTCGGCTTGAAATCAGCGGGATCTGGGGTGAGTGATATTCGACCTCACTGGCCCGCTGTTCGAACTCGTCAAGGATCGGGTCTAGCAATGGAGAATGCATCGCATGGGACACCTCCAGAATTTTTGACTTCACGCCCGTCGTCGCCATTTCCGCCAGCAACTCGCGCAGGGGTTCGGCGCGTCCGGAGATGACCACGCTCTCCATTCCATTATGTGCTGCGATCGCGATATTGTCTTGGTAAGGCACCAACAGATCAGCGATGTGATCGCGGTCAGCAAACACGACGGCCATCATCCCACCGGCCGGCAGGCTTTGAACGAGTCGTCCGCGATGAGCGATCAAGTTCAGTCCGTCGGCGAGCGAGAAGACGCCCGCGACGCACGCGGCAACGTAGTCACCGATGCTGTGCCCAATCATCACGGTCGGTTCCATGCCGAAGTCACGCCACAATTGCGCCAACGCGTACTCGATCGAAAACAGTGCCGGTTGCGTGTATTGGTTCTGGTGCAGCAGGGACGGATCGACTTCGTCAGCGAACAGCACGTTGAGAAGTCGCTCGGGAAGTTTGTCAGCGAGAATCTCATCACACGCTTGCATCGTTTCACGAAACACGCGATGGGTTTGATACAACTCGCGCCCCATCCCTACAAACTGTGCTCCTTGGCCCGGGAACAAGAATGCGGTGCCGAATCGCCGATCGGCTCGCGCCCTGCCTCGTTTGATACTCCGGTTCTCCTCTCCCGCGACGAACGCGTTGATCGCCGTTCGCAGTTGCTCAGTCGTTCCCGCGGCCACGGCCAAACGCTGTTGCAGGTGCGTCCGGCCGACCGCGGCGGTATAGCACGCGTCGGCGATGGGATCACCATCGACCACATCGTCAACGATCGACTCGGCAAATCGCGAGGCAAGCTGATGGAGTGCCTGAGGCGTTTTCGCTGACAAGGTCATCACGTGCTTGGGACGCTGTTGATGATCCGCTGGTAGCGATCGATCGGACCGCTCGTCGGAGTCCGAAACACTTGCAGCTTCGAGTACCAAGTGCGAATTGGTACCACCGAAACCAAAGCTACTCACTCCGGCGATCGCGGTTTTGGCGAACGAGTCCCAGCTCGTCATTTCGGTGGCAACTCTCAATCGGCTGCCGGCAACGTCGACGTGAGGATTCCAGCGTTCGAAATGAGTTTGTCGTGGTATCGTTCGATGCCGCAGCATCATGATGGTCTTGATCAGTGAGGCCATCCCGGCGGCCGTTTCGGTATGTCCGATATTGGCTTTGACCGAACCGATATAACACGGCTTTGCTGGTACGCCGTTGCCATGATCGCTACCGGTCGGGCTGCCATTGCTCGCCGAGGGTACTTTGTTGTCATGAAAAATTTCGGCTAGCGCAGTCAGTTCAATTGGATCACCGAGCGGCGTCGCGGTACCGTGTGCTTCGACGTAGGAGACGTCATCGGCGGCGCACCTGGCGTCGCGCAGCGCCCGGCGAATCACGTCGACTTGAGCGGTCCCGCGAGGCGAGGTGATTCCCGACGTCGTGCCGTCTTGGTTGACCGCGCTGCCGCGAATCGTCGCCAGCACCATATCGCCAGCACTGAGTGCGTCGGACAGCCGTTTGAGCACCACGACGCCGCAGCCTTCACCGCGCACGTAACCGTTGGCTTGATGGTCGAAGGGCCGACACTTCCCGTCCGCTGAGAGCATGTGTGCTTGTGAGAACGCGAGCGTTGTTTCCGGCGTTAGAATCGCATTGACGCCGCCCACGATCGCGGCGTCACATTCATTCGTCCGCAAGCTACGAATTGCTAAATGGGCGGCGACCAAGGAGGAGGAACACGCGGTGTCGATCGCGATGCTCGGCCCGCGCAGATCAAAGGCGTAGGAGATGCGGTTGGCCGCGATGCTCAGCGCGTTTCCGGTACCGGAGTAAGCGGTAATCTGCTCGAAGTAGTTATCCAATTGCAGCGGGATGCGAGAATAGTCGACGCCGCCGACGCCGACGAAAACGCCGGTCGCGGTTTCGCGCAGGTCCGTCGGAGCGATCCCACCATATTCCAGGGCTCCCCAGACGACTTCGAGAAGCAACCGATGTTGCGGGTCCATTTTCTCAGCTTCACGCGGCGAGATCCCGAAAAATGCGGCATCGAACGCATCGATATTGTCGAGAAACCCGCCCCACCGCGTCGTCATTTTTCCCGGTTTCGCACCGTTGGGATCGAAGAACGCATCAACGTCCCATCGCGACGCGGGAACTTCTCCGGTCATGTCGCGGCCGTCGCGGATCAATCGCCAGTATTCATCAAGACTGGCAGCGCCAGCGAATCGGCAACCCATGGCGACCACCGCGATCGGTTCAGCCGCGTTGCCCGACTGTCCCATCGCTTGCTTTAGAAGCGATAGTTTCTGTGGCGACAAACGCGCCATCCGCTCGGACGCCGAACTTGATGGAAGGCTCACTCTGGCATCTCTCCGTGATTTTCGCGAACCAAAATTTCATCGACGTCTTCATCCGGCATCGCTTCGAGCTGTGACAATAATTCGTCAAATTCGTCGTCGTCCCCCTGGTCATTGAGCGAATCATTGACGAGATCCGCTTCGCTGAAATCATCGTCGGTACGATCGCGGCGGATGATCATGTCCGCTAGATGACGTGACAACGCCGCTGGTGTTGGATAGGTCCACGCAATGGTGGGTGATAACTTAAGTCCGAGGCTGTCCTCCAACTCCACAATGAATTCCATCGACGCGAGCGAATCGAGCCCGTAATCTGCAAACGGTCGATGCGGATTGAATTGCTCCTCGTTGATCTGCCGATTGCCGCCGCTGACGGACATGCGAGTCAGCCAAGTCGTTAACCGCGTTTCAATTTCGGTGGCCAACATTTGTCGATCGGTGATCTTGGGGATTGCCAGCAAGTGCTTGAGATCGCCGCGAATCGTTTTGAGGTCGCTCAACGAGTCGGGTGCGTCGCCTTGATTCGAGTCATTGCGATCTTGCGCGAACGACCAGCGATGCACGATCGCTAATTCGCCTCGTTGGTATTGCTGGTTGACGGCAGCATAACGCACCTTGCCACTCGTTGTCCGTGGCAAGGTCCCCATGCGCAGCAGGAGCACCTCATGCACGAACACGTCGTGTTCGGCCGTCACGTTGCGGCGAATCTCGGGAATGATCGCTTCGCACTGAGTCGGCGTTGCCGAGCGATCAACTTCCTGCACGAGCACCAGCAACTCATCATCGTGATCCTCGATGAGGAGCGCCCCGCCACCGCCCGGAATCAGTTTTTCGTGTGATCCTTGGACGGTTGCTTCAAAGTCATGAGGATAATGATTCCGTCCCCGAATGATTAACAGTTCTTTCTGACGACCGGTGATGTACAGCGATCCATCACGCATGAAACCCAAGTCTCCCGACCGCAAAAAGGTGCTCTCAGAAACGGATTCTCCTGGGACTGGGTTGGTGACCGTTGCCAGACGTGCGCCGAACGTGGCGGCGGTCTCGCGTTCGTGATTTCGGTAGCCTTGGGAAACATTGTCACCTTGGATCCAAACTTCACCGACCGTGTTCTCAGCAAGTGGCACGCAGGTTTGCGGATCAACGATTAGCACTTGTTCGCCGAGCAACGGTTCTCCACAGGCAACGATTTCAATCGTATTGGCGGTCGTACCGCTAGCCGCACTGGCGTCGTCGTTCGGACTCGCCTCGATCACGCGTCCATGTGCTCGCAACGCGGTGGCTTCCACGGTGCACGTCTTTAGCTTCCCCGGGCCCTTGCCACCCGACACAAACAGCGTCGCTTCGGCGAGACCGTAGCACGGATAGAAGCTCGAATCGGAAAAGCCGTAACGTCCAAAAGTCTCAGCAAAGCGTCGCATGGTCGAACTTCGAATCGGTTCGGCTCCTGAGAACGCGACCCGCCAGCAACTCAGGTCCAGCCCGTCCATGTCTTGCGGTTTCGTTTTTCTCAAACACAACTCGTAGGCGAAGTTGGGGCCGCCGCTGACCACCGCACGATGATCGCTGATTGCCTGCAGCCACCGGACGGGCTTTTGCAAGAACGACAATGGCGACATCAGCACCGAGGTCCCTCCAACGTAGAGAGACTCCAGAATTCCGCCGATCAGGCCCATGTCATGATAGGCGGGCAACCAACAGACACCGGCCTTGGGGGCGGCGTGAGAAAGCTCGAATCCCGTGCGGATCATCTCCAAGTTGGCGGCAATATTCTGATGGCTAACCACCACGCCACGAGGATTCCGGGTCGATCCCGACGTGTACTGTACGAAAGCGGGATCCGACGATTCAATGAGCGGTAGTTGCCAATCGCTTCGCGAGTTCGTTTGAAGCGTATCGATGTTCAACCAGGGCATTTCAGTGACCACCGAGTCGGATGGCGCGTCGGCGAGATTGTCGATCACATTTCGAGTCGCCATGATCGCAGCGGGCTTCGCGTCCGATACGATCGCCGACAAACGTGCCGAGGGTCGGCGTGGTTTGGGGTAGGTCGCCGGAATGGCGTAGACACCAGCGTAGACACAGCCGAAAAACGCCTTCACAAAATCTAAGCCCGGTGGAAAGACAAGTGCGATACTCGATCCGGGCTTGAATCGCTGCTGCAATCCGGCAGCAATTTGGCTCGCGGCCCGATCAAGCTCCGCGTAGGTGATTGCCTGCGTGGAATTTCGATCTTCGAGAAACTGAAACGCCAAACGATCAGTGAGTGCCTCGCTCTGCGACCGCAGAAGTT
Organism: Rhodopirellula sp.; assembly: GCA_041688415.1. Lineage (GTDB taxonomy): Bacteria > Planctomycetota > Planctomycetia > Pirellulales > Pirellulaceae > Rhodopirellula. The sequence continues at coordinate 9,971 of JBDNIG010000258.1, forward strand.
CGACGAGAGTCGCCGGCAACCTCCCACCATCGGTGACCCGTGTGCTTACGGCAGGATTACCGCGACGATCTTTTAACGGTGTAGCGGAATGCATTTGTGCCTATAACTCTCCGGCGAGATTTGCTCAGGTGTTGGGGTGTGCAGCATCACAACAAAGACGACGCCAACCGCCTCAGTCGAAAACTACATCGAGACAAAATACTGTCGGCGCGTTCACGTTCATGGTCGCCAATCAGGTGCCACCTACGCCCCCCCGACGGGAGAGGGCACGCCACTATACCCGACCTATGTTACCAGGACTTCCTAGCCATTCCAGTTGTGTCGTAAAAAAAACGAGAATAGTCCACCCTTGCCGTGATGGATGCTGCCGATGCGTCGACCAACGTGCACAGCAACCACACGGTTATTACGTCCACAGTCCGGCAGCCAGAGTCTCAGGAGCTTGACTGCGAGAGTAACTGGACAGCGATCCTTTTGTGAGCGACAAGGCGCTAGCCCAATGCCATCTACTTTAGACCGCGAAGCGGTCTTGGTAACCCGACGCGTTAGCGAGGATCACGTGTTTACCAGCCGAAACACTGCATCTTCCTCGCTTACGCGTCGGGTTACCATCGAGGCTACGCCCCGA
>JBDNIG010000259.1:0-6450 GCA_041688415.1 Rhodopirellula sp.
GTCATTCCCTACGTGGTCGAAAGCAACGGCCGCGAAGAACGCACCTACGATATCTACAGCCGGTTGCTCAAAGACCGGATCATTTTTCTGGGCCAACAGGTCGACGACCAAATCAGCAACGCGATCGTCGCCCAGATGCTGTTTTTGCAATCGGACGACCCCAAGGCCGACATTCACATGTACATCAACTCGCCCGGCGGCAGCATCACGGCGGGGATGGCGATCTACGACACGATGCAGTTTGTCAGCTGCGACGTGGCGACGTACTGCATGGGGCAAGCCGCGTCGATGGGCGCCGTGTTGCTGACGGCCGGCGCCAAAGGCAAACGATTTTCGCTGCCCAACTCCCGGATCATGATCCACCAACCGCTCGCGGGCATGCAGGGAACCGCCCGCGAAGTCGAAATTCACGTGGGTGAATTGCGCCGGATCAAGCAAAAAATGAACGAGATCATGATCGAGCACACCGGCCACTCGCTCGAAAAAATCGAAGAGGACACCGACCGTGACCGATTCATGTCGGCCGAAGAAGCCCGCGAATACGGCTTGATCGACAAAGTCGTCAGTCGGGTTAGCGAAGCGGAAGTCAAGTAAGATCCGGCAACCGTAACTGACAAGTTGCAATTAATATTTATTCCCCCTTCGTCTAGTGGCCCAGGACGTCGGCTGATCCAGCCGGAAACGCTCGTTCGAATCGGGCAGGGGGTGTTGTTTGGCGAAGAGTTGCCAATCTGGCTATGATGGTAGTGTGATTTCGCCCCCGACCATCCCCGCCATCGTGATCCATGCCCGTCACTCCATCATCCACCGGCACGCATCCTGACGCGGCAACGGTGTCGTTGGTCGCGTCCACGCACGCGTCTTCGCCGCCACGAACGGTGGCGGTGATCGATATCGGCGCGATCAGTATCCGCATGGCGGTCGCGGAGATTCACGCCGACGGCCACATTCGCACGCTCGAATCGTTGCTGCAACCGGTCGATTTGGGGCGGGAAGCGTTTGATACTCGCCGGCTCAGCCGCAAGGGCATCGAGCGGGCAGCCACCGTACTGCGGCGATTTCGCCGCGTGCTCAACGAATACGGTGTCACCGATACCCAGGACATCCGCGTCGTCGCCACCAGCGCCGTGCGGGAAGCGATCAATCGCATCGCATTTATCGACCGAGTCTACGTCGCCACCGGGCTCGATGTGGAACCGATCGACGAAGCCGAGGTCAATCGGATCACGTACATGGGCATCACGCCGATGTTGATGGCGCGCCAGGAAACGGCGGAAACGAAGTCCGTCGTCGTCGAAGTCGGCAGCGGCAGCACGGAACTGTTGATGATTCGCAGCGGCGACGTGCTGCACTCGGACTCCTTCCGATTGGGATCCCTGCGATTGATTCAAGAACTCGACGCGTCGGGATTGCGAGGCGCCAAACTCCGGCACCTGCTCGAAACGCACGTCCGCCGGTTCGTCCACCGCATCGCTCACGAGCTCAACGCCGACGCGCCCCTGCAATTGGTCGCCATGGGCGGCGACATTCGGTTCGCCACCCACCGCTTGATCAAAGATTGGGACGAAGATTCGCTGGCCAAACTCGCCACCTCCCAACTGGAGAAATTGTCGACTCAGATCCTCTCGATGAGCGAAGATGAGATTGTCAAACGATTTGGTGCGACGTTCGTCGAAGCCGAAACGCTGAGCGTGTCGCTGCTGGCGTACACCCTGTTTGCCAAGCACTTTGAACTGTCGCACCTGTTCGTCAGCGGCGCCAACCTGCGTGACGGACTGCTTGCCGATATGCAGCAAGGCGGCAATTGGACGAGCGAGTTTCGGCAACAAATCATCCGCTCGGCCGTTTCTCTAGGCAAACGATATGCCGTCGATGCGGCTCACGCCCACACCGTCGCTGAGCTTTCGCGAGGTTTGTTTGAGCAACTCGCCGTCGAGCATCGGCTCGATCCGCGACATGAGGTCCTCCTGTACGTCGCGGCTCTGTTGCACGAAGTCGGCTTGTACGTGAATTTGCATAGCAATCACAAACATGCCTACTATTTAATACGCAGCAGTGAATTGTTCGGGCTGAGCCAACAACAACTGCATTTGGTTGCCTTGGTTGCCCGTTATCATCGGCGGGCATCGCCGCAAGCGGCTCACGAGGGCTATGACGCGTTGGACCGAAAAGACCGCGTGGCGGTTACGAAAATGGCCGCTCTGCTGCGCCTGGCGATCGCCCTGGATGACACGCGTAGTGGACGCATTCGCGAAGTTCGCTGCAGCGTCGAGGAAAAGCAAATGGTGATCGTGGCACCCGGAGTCGATGACGTTTCACTTGAACAACTCGCCATGCGCACCAACAGTCTGTTGTTTCGCGATATCTTTGGCGTCCCCGTTTTATTGAGAGCAGGCGAATGAATGTGACAACGCTGTGGGGAATCTTCCTCATCCTTGCCTCCCCAGTCTGCTGCGTGCAGGCAACGGCACAACATCCCCACCCCCTCTCTCCGCCCCACCGGCTGCCATCAATCGTGTCCGACCCACCTCGCATCATCCTGGCTCAGAGCGGCGCCCAAAACTCACGCTTTGGTGAGCCCCGCTCGAACACGCCGACCGATCGCTATGCCGAAGCCCGTCGACGGCTGGTGGACACCCGCATTCGCACCGCCGGGGTCACCAACGAACGCGTCCTCGACGCGATCGAACAAACCCCGCGTAACGAATTCGTGCCCGCAGCGGTTCGCAATCAAGCCTATTTTGATATGGCACTGCCGATCGGTTCATCCCAAACGATCAGCAGCCCATTCATCGTCGCGTCGATGACCGAAACACTCGATCCCCAACCCAGTGATCGGGTGCTCGAAATCGGTACCGGCAGCGGATACCAGGCTGCCGTCCTCAGTCCGCTGGTCGATGAGGTGTACTCGATCGAGATTGTTGAATCGCTCGGGGTGACCGCCCGCCAGGTGCTCGATCGACTCGGCTACGACAACGTGTTCACTAAGATCGGCGACGGTTTTCAAGGCTGGCCCGACAAAGCGCCGTTTGACAAAATTATCGTTACTTGCAGCCCCGAGTCGGTGCCGGTGCCCTTGGTCGAGCAACTCCGCGAGGGCGGATCGATGATCATCCCCGTCGGCGAGCGGTACCAGCAAACACTCTTCCGGATGATCAAGAAAGACGGCAAATTGGTGCGTCAGCCGCTGCGTCCGACCCTGTTCGTCCCGATGACCGGGACGGCCGAGGAGGGCCGCCACACGCTCCCCGATCCCGACCACCCAGCGCTCGTCAATGGCGATTTTGAATCGGCACCGATAGCGAGCCCCAACGCCTCGGCCGCCTCCAACGCCTCGGCCGCCTCCAACGCCTCGGCCGCCTCCAACGCCTCGGCCGCCTCCAACGCCTCGGCCGCCTCCAACGCCTCGGCTGTCCCCGACGCTTCGGCGGCCTCCGACGCCTCGGCTGTCCCCGATACCTCGGCTGCCGACGCGGAGGCAGAGCAGTCTTCGGTCGAAGACGACACGGAATTCGTCACCGGGTGGTACTACGGACGCCAGGTCCGCCGCGTTGTCGAGCACGGCCACGCGATGGCGCGTTTTGAAAACGAGACCCCGGGGCTCGGTTCGCACCTACTGCAAGGGATCGCGATCGACGGCAGCCGTGTTTCTTCGATTCGTCTTTCGGCGCGAATCCGCACTCACAACGTCGTCAAAGGCCCCAACTCGGACGCCTGGCCGATGCTCGCGATTAGCTTTTACGACAGCAGCCGTCGGGATCTCGGGATGATCACGCTCGGCCCGTACCGCGGCACCCGTGATTGGCACACCGACGGACGCGTTTTACGCGTTCCCGCTACGGCCAAAGAGGCCATCGTTCGCATCGGCCTGTTTGGAGCCACCGGGCGAGTCGATTTTGACGATGTCGTCGTCAAAAAAATTGGCCGTTAAATTCCACCCAGACTGCTTGAATAGCCACCCAGTCTCGCTATCCTATCTAATTGGCACAGTCGGTACTATCTCCCTACGCTGCCAAACATCGCTTTCGTCAATCGTTGCGAAGGCCACCCTCAACGGAATAACGCTGACGCTGGATTCTGAGCGTTTCTGTCTGATTCCAGCCTGGGGCGATACGCAATTCACAATCAGAATATCGAGGATGGAGGAAGGACATGAGGTGTTTTCACCTATTGGTTTGTCTCACCTTAGCATTGACATTCAGTGTCACTGCGGAGGCGGGCGGCTCTTACGGAAGCTACGGTAGTTATGGCAGCGGAGGCAGCTCCGGTGGTGCTTCCTACGGCAGCAGTGGTGGCTCCTACGGCGGCAGTGCCGCCTCACAACGGGGCTATGGCAGCCGCGGTGGCGGTTTGCTCTCTCGCATGCATGCACGGTTTGCTGCAAGGCAAAGCGGTTCGTCGGGCGGCAGCTACGGCGGCCCGTCGGGCGGCAGCAGTGGTGGCACCTATGCGGCCAGCTACGCGCCGTCGGGATCGTCCGGCGGATACAGCGGTGGCGGCCTATTCAGTCGCTTGCGCGCCCACGTCCAAGCCAAACGAGCACGGCACGCAGCCCGCCGCGCCGCTCGCACTGGCTATTACGCCAGCGGTTACTCGTCGGGCGGATACTCCAATGGAGGATACTCCAGTGGCGGGGCCAGTAGTGGCGGCAGCAGCGGCGGATACTACTCCCCCGCTGTCAACGTCACACCGCTGTCCTACGGCAGCAGTGGTGGTTACGCCTCACCCATGATCCAGTCCAACTATCCCGTCGACGGCTATTCCGTCGACGGCTATCCGATCGAAAGCTACCCCTCGGAGTACTATCCCTCGGATAACTTCGTGCCAGCTGACGATTACAGCCATCCCACCGATGGCGAATCAATGCGAGGCGACTCGACCGGCAACGGATCGGATCCCGCCAGCGATGCGAAGTCCAAGGAGAGCCCGGACGCCAAGAACGGCGGTGATTCAGTCATCGACGACAGTGCTCGTCACGAAGCTCAGAAACCAACGCTCGACGACGATACCGCGTTGTTGACCGTCGCCGTTCCCGTTGACTCGGCACGCGTCACCGTCAACGGTCGCGACACGACCAGCAACGGTACCGTGCGTCAGTTCATGTCGCGGGGACTCAAACCAGGTTACGTCTACGCCTACGAAGTCGTCGTAACCTATGACGTCGACGGCCAAGAGCAAACCGATACCAAGACGATCAAACTGCGTCCCGGCGATGCCGAGCGTTTGGTGTTCCAACAAGACGCCGCGGCGACCGCCGAAGAAGTGACTCCAGCGGCCGAAGCGGTTGATACCGATTCGGTCGACGCCGAAGTCAACGCGGACGCCGCCGCCGACACGACGGAAACGGTCGTGCAGCTCCACGTGCCCGCCAACGCCGTCGTGACGCTCGCAGGCAACGAAACGAAGGGCTTCGGCCGCGTGCGGACATTCCGCACCACCCAACTCGCTCCCGGTCAAAACTGGACCGACTACACCGTCTCGGTCAGCGCGACCGTGAACGGCCGTAGTATCCGCCAAGAGCGAACGATCAACGTCGCCGCCGGCAGCACCGTCGAACTCGAGTTCGACGTCACCGCCGGCACCCTGGCCATGCGTTAAGATCATATTGACCAACGCAATTACGAAACCGTGCTCAAGTCATTATTGAGCACGGTTTTTTTGTACCCAGCGAGCCATCACCGCACAATTCAAACCGCTCGCAAGAAGAGTCCAGCTTCTCGCATTTTATCAAATTGCAGACTAAGTTTTTCGACCAGTCGCGGCTCGATGATCTCGTCACCGCCGGTGGACCATGAATCCAGACCGGCAATTAGAACAGAATGATTAGGCAAGTCCATCATTGAGCCTGGACCGAACGAAGTGATCAACTGGCTTTGTCGAATCTGACCGTGAGGACGGGCTCCGGGCTTCCTACTCATTTATCACCTCCCTTCCAATACAAGCCCGAAGCGCAAGCGAGTGAGTCGCCGCGTCTTGCCGCAGCGGACGTGGTTACTCGCCCCGACTCGGGATCATTAACAAAACTCACTATTTTGATGGTGGTCCCTCGCTCGCGCGTCGGGCTTGTATAAACATTCATTGCTCGTCCTCCGTGTCGATTTCCACACCGTCAATCGTTTTCAACCACAAATTCACGCTCGGTTCAACATCTCGCATCGAACGGTTCGCTCGAAATTTCTTGTGACGCGGAGGCAGGTTTTTTAGCTCTGGGTTGAGGAACTCGTACAGCAGACGCTGAGCGTTTCCGGCTTCGGTTTGATACTGAAGCGCCCCGCCAGTGTCATGAAGTTCCTTCGCAATCTTGCTCCATGTGTCCAGCAGGTCTTTGCAGCGATCCAACACTTTCTGGCGAAGCTCCGCCGCGTCCGGCGAGGACGAATCGTGGTGCGTTTCCAAAGCTCGGTCCGCAAGTTGCTCGATCGCGAATTGCAAACTTGGCATCTCGTTCAA
>JBDNIG010000260.1:0-6359 GCA_041688415.1 Rhodopirellula sp.
ACTGATTTTACTCGCTCTCCTTGTCTCCCCCTCTCCTTGTCTCCCCCTCTCCTTGTCTCCCCCTCTCCTTGTCTCCCCCTCTCCTTGTCTCCCCCTCTCCTTGTCTCCCCCTCTCCTTGTCTCCCCCTCTCCTTGTCCGTGTTAAAAGCAAATCCGATGAACCGCAAGCAACCTCCCGCTGGCATCATCTTGTTAGTCGTGCTCGCTTCGCTGACTTTTTTCAGCGTGCTGCTAGCCGCCTATTTGGTCTTCAGCAACCAATCCCGTCACGCCTCGTTCGCGATCGCGGCGCGGAACATTCACCGCCCCGACGTCAACGGCATCATCGACGATGCGCTGATGACGTTGATCCGCGGCACGAACGTCGGCACCAATCCGTTTTATGGCGAAGATCTGCTGAGCGACTACTACGGACATAGGGATGGTATGCAGTTGACCACGGTCGGGAGCGGTGCATTTATTGGAACCACGGGTTTCGCCATGTTACGGGTGAGTGTCCCTCCAGCAACACCGCCTAAACCGCCTAAACCGCCTAAATCACAGCCGTGGGATGATTATTTCGCTGGGCGCATTTTGACATTCACCGACGGAATTGCAGAAAACCAGAGCTATCGGGTTCTTCATTCCGTTACGTTAGCTCCTGGAAATCGAAATGACCATCAGTTAATCATCGAACCACGTCCCGGCGTAGATGTAACCGCGATTACTAACAAGACGCTTTGGCTCAACGGAATTCCCCGGAACTCACCTGGCTTCGGTTTCGACAACACGGACATTAATCTGAATGCTGTACCGCAACCGTATCCATTTTCGGGAACCAGCAATTACGTCGGCTTCACTCTACCTGCCGCACTACAGCCAAATCATTTTGGACCGAATGTTAAAAAAAGTGACATCGTTAGCCTGCCATATCGGGAGAGTGATTTTGATGAGGGATATGACGCCGCAGATTTCAATAATTGGTTCCTCAGTTATCGACATGACGACGATGGGACGGTTATACCCTCCTTTCATCGACCTGCGGTCATCAATTATATCCTAAACGAATATAACCAGTGGGATGCGGCAAGTGGTAGTAACCCCGGCGGTCGTACGGTAGCTGACTACCGGAATCTAGTCGCCAGCATCGCCCGTGGGACCATGCGTCCGATTCCGATTGCGGCAAATCAATTGGGAGCGGGGGGTGCTGCGTTCAACGATCGATTTACCGGCGGTAATACCAATTTTGCCCTGCGAACACCACTCTTAATCGGGGGTGCAAATTCGGAAGTGCGCATCAATCAACTAGCCCTTAGCCTGATCAAAGGACCATGGGATGTTGACAATGACTTGGACGGAACACCGGACAGTATTTGGGTGGACTTGGGTCTGCCTCTGATTACCGCTCCTGACGGGAAATTGCTCAAGCCGCTGGTTGCTCCGATGATTGAGGACATGAGTGCCAGGCTGAATGTCAACGCGCATCATAACTCATCGCATCTCACGAATCCAACAGCCGTCAATTTAAATACAAACCAAGCATACTGGGCTGGGGCATATACGCCTCCAACGGCTTCCCGCGTATTTCGTGGCTTAGGATATGGCCCCACTGAAATCGCCCTACCCTTCGCGGATCTTGCAGCACTCGTTAAGACACGTCAGAGATCAACTGCCACTCCAACTGCCAGCACGAATCCTACACCAGGTTCGGATCAGGCGGATGCACTCGATGTTCTACGAACCAGCTATCGCCCTCGCAACCATACGGCGGATGGTGGTTTCGGGTACTCAATCGATCCATACGGACGAGGCGGTGTTGGGATCGGATTATCTGGTCACCTGGTTGAAGCAATTTCTGGAACCAATGTTGCCACTGATAACACGTCGACCGCAAACTACGACGAATCGATGGATGAAGCTCTCAACGACCCTTATGAGAGTGATCCAACCGGCGTACTCGCCAACGATCGCATGTTCAACGGAGATGACTTGGAAGCAATTCTGCGTTCAAACGAATTTGACATTGAAATGTTGCCGCAAAGACTTCGTGGGCCTCTCAACACCCTTCTCGGCAGTAATCCGGAGATTGCGAGGTCGATCACCACGCTGAGTGTCTCCGACGACACACCGCCCCCTGCGATCTTCGGCACCAATAAGCGAACCGCGTACGCCTCTCTCGCCTCACTCTTGGGCACGGCGGATGCCGCAGAAATTGAAAAGCTGATTGCTCCGGAGATTCGGCTTGGTCGAAAACTAGACGTCAACCGCCCGATTGGAAACGGTGTTGACGATAACACCGCAAACCAAATCGGTTATGGCACCATTGATGAACCACGAGAAGTTGCGCGAGAGGTAGTTCAGGCAAACAATTTAGACGCATTCAAAGTTCCCAATGGGGGTGCCGGTTCGATTCCGTCCGAGTTCCAAGGTACATCGCCCACATACAACTTCGGTGATACGTCGGCGGTAAATCCAAGACAGTTACTCGCTCGGCATCTCTATGTGCTCATGATGGCCCTGACGAGCGATACCAATACGGTCGCGTTTCCAGCAAGCGGATCAACGCCATTTGATGCGACGACGCAACCTCAATACAAAGCGAGACGGATCGCTCAGTGGGCGGTCAATGTCGTGGACTACCGAGATCCAGACTCCATCATGACCGCATTTGAGTACGATATCTTTCCGTTAGACGCCGATGGCTGGAGCGTCGATGGCAATCTAAGTACAGACGAGGGTGCAACGGTACGGGGATACGTCTGGGGATGCGAGTCGCCTGAACTGATGTTTAGCGAATCGCTCGCACTGCACGACGTACGTGTGCGAGATACAGACAAAGACTCGTCGGGAAAGAATAAAACGGCCCCAATGAATCCTGATCCACATACGGACTCGGTGCGAGTTCCCCAAGGTTCGTTATTCTTAGAACTCTATGCTCCGCACCCAACCGTCACTACGACCGATCAGGCAACAAAGCCAGCATTGCCGCAAGAATTGTACAACACACAGGGTTATCTTGACTTGGCTGCGACTGCGCCAGGAGTTGGCGGCACAAGTGGAGCGCCAATTTGGCGAATTGCTATTAGTGAGCCACATTCGAATCAGCCGACAGCAGATCCAGATCAAGTTCGCACCACCTATCCAGATACAGCGTCCTTTGACCCTCAGAAGCCTGAGGAACTGGGGCAGTTTACGACTCAACTTCAATATGAGCGTTTCATTTGGTTCGGTGCCGCACGCAATCAACCGGGACCGATTGACACCCCCGTCCTCCCCCCCCCAGCGTCGTTTCCATCGACGGATTACGCGGATAGCACCGACATCAACGCTATCATCACCGACAATGGAATCACTGACATGTCCGGCAAGGCCGACGGTGTTTTCTTTGCATCTGACAACGCTAATGGTCGCGCCAGACTCTTGTCGCCCGGGCAGTACTTAGTCTTGGCTCCTCGCGAGACTACCTATCTTGGTTCACGCAGCAATGGTAGTGGAACTCCGCTCTACCCAAGTCGCCAGCGTCTTCAGGTAGCAGGTTCTCAGATCAATCAGTTCCGAAATGCGGACGCCACAACGAATCCCCCTACCGATGTTCGCACGTCGCCGCAATTTGGTGCTGCGGTCTATCACAGGGCGCCCACAACACTGATGGTCGGTAGCTTTCTGCCTGCCGGATGGAACAGCAATACATTTGATCAAGGCGTTGTAGGCCTCAGTGTATCCGAACCCCTGCACAACGCCTATTACGGTTCTGTACCTATGTGGCAATACAACGGAACGACGGGGCAGACGGTTACGCCATTAAACAACGACGGCTTCGCAGGTGATGATTACCCACTGACTGATGCGTATTTCGATCTCGGCAATCCAACACTCTCGCAGCCAATCGACGAACCGTTGGATCTGACCGTTGGCATTCTGCCAACAGAAGGCGGTGAAACTCGGCTGGGAACAATTCCGACCTACTGTTCTGCATTCCTGCAGCGACTTGCCGACCCTACGCTGAGTTACAATTCGGTCACCAACCCGTACATCACGGTCGATTGGCTCCCGATTGATCTTACGGTGTTCAGCGGAGAATGCGTGCCCAGCGATTTGAACCCACCTCCTCCGGCTCCAGCACCTCCAGCAGCAAAATACGCTGCTCGTAGTCGACAGCGTAACGGAAACGGATCAAACGTTCTTTTCTCCTACGCAACAAACGATGCTGAATTCACCAGTGGCGGTGTCAAGCAAGTTAATGACGCAAGTACTACGACGAACCTAGACTTTTTCAATCTAACTTCAGCTCCTGACAACGAGACGATTCTGCGGACTTCGCTCGGGTTTTTGAACACCGCAACGTACTTTACTTCCGAGCCAGGGGGTACTGCGGATATAACGCAAAACGGTCAATGCAACGGGGGATTCAATGGGTTCGCCGCCAGCATCGGCAGTTCCACCGGCACGACGATTACAGGCAATGACCGGAACCTCCCGCAGACCAGCTTCGGAGTTCACTCATGGCTCAATCGGCCGTTCGCTACTCCCTATGAGTTGATGATGGTGCCGACATGTTCTGCGGGGCGTCTATTTGAGGAGTTTGGAATTGTGAATGCCACAAATCCTCCAATTTATCCTTCGGCACCGACGGGCGGTTCAGATTCGAACCCTGGAGAAGTGTATGCACCGTTTCGTTATGCGTTCAGCTACTTTCACGGGGGAACGCCAAGTAATACTTCAGGTGACCCAGACGATCCCAAAGGTAACAATCTGTTCCGCCTATTTGATTTCGTCCAAACCTTGCCTCCATATCGCGGTGAAGTTGAGATGATCAATCCAAATCGTACGAGCGCGACAAACAATCCACAGATGTCGGACGTAATGTCCGCTCCCTTCAACTTGATTTACGACAATCGTCGGCAAGGAAGGGTCAATTTGAACTCGATTAGCGAGCTCATGGTTTGGAATGGCTTGATGCAGGGACACCTAACTGTAAAGGACGGCACTGGTCAGTTTGCGTTCAACCGTTTCAAACAAGATCGCAGGGGATACCCAGTAACCACTGCGCCAACACCACCACCATTTGGAGTGGTGGACGCCGGTGGCTCTGCAGTAAACGGACCATACAATTATGATCGATCGCATCTCGACAGTGAGTTGCCCACTCAATTTGCAGGAGTCTTCACTGATTCGCGACGAGCGGCGCTTGCTCCCGCTCTTCGTACTACGCCACCCGATGACTCTGCGGATACGGCAGCGCGGACAAGGCTGCGTAGAAAGCCGATCGACGGCACTCTGTTCCGGCAAGGAACGACAATGGCACTTGCCGGGAAAGAAGAGAATATTACATACGAGTCTTATCCAGCGTTTGTCAGGCAAGACGGTGCCGCGCCAGTTGGACCGCAACTAGACCGCGGCCGAAATGCATTCATGCGTTATCAAACCCTGATGCGAATGCCGAATTTGGTTTCCGACAACTCGCAGACGTTCTTGATCCGCATGACCATTGGCTTCTTCGAAGTCGACGCCAATGACACTGCCAACCTCGGAGCGGAATACGGGGAGTCGATGGGACAGACCCAGCGGTACCGGGCGATGTTCATTATAGACCGTTCGATTCCTGTTGGATTCGTTCCCGGACAGGATCTGAATGCTCGCGATACCGTCATTTTTGAGCGATATTACCAATAAAGTATCTGCAGGAGATGTAACATGAATATTGAATTACCACCTAACCTTAGTGATTCGCTTAGGCTCCTTGTAGATCAAGGGCACTTTGTTTCAGAGCAAGAAGCCTGTGTGGCCGGACTAGAATTGCTTCTGAGTCGTGAAAGACTCAAGATCATTGTCGATCGTGGACGTCAGCAAGTGCTAGACGGCCAGTGGTCGGACGAAGAAGCTGTATTCAACCAAGTCGATGCTGAAATCTGTCGCGCTGAGGCCGAGAGCGGGCAAGGTGCGTAAACTCCGATTTTCCGATGATGCAAAAAATGATCTCAAAAAGATCGCGTACGCTATCGCAAAAGACAAGCCAGACGCCGCCAAAAAATGGAAACGTGGTATCCGTGAAAAATGTCGTTCATTGATTTCTTTTCCAGAGGTCGGTGATCCGCGACCTTTCCTGGGTGCTCGTGTACGTTCAACCTATTTTGGTCACTACATTATCTTGTTTGAATGGAATGACACCCATATCGATATTCTTCAAGTTGTTCGTGGTGGCCCCGATTTTCATTGGCTCCAAGAGTCCTAACTATGTTACATGACCGCACTCCTACCCAGCGCATCTCACTTTCACACACTCGCATCGGCTTCACCCTTGTTGAGATGCTCATCGCCATGGCGATCACGCTGATCATGATGGCGGCGCTCGCGCGCGCGTTTGCGTTCGTGGGCGAGCG
>JBDNIG010000261.1:0-7478 GCA_041688415.1 Rhodopirellula sp.
CTCTCGGTTCATTCTCCAGCTCTTTCATCGGGAGGTGGCAGTGTCGCGGCCAATCGTTGCCAGCATCCCTCACGAAGTCCCAATACCGGTACGTGACCTGATAAAACACGGCGTCGCACCATTTGAAGGCCTCCCGGTTCGCTTTTCACAGTACTGAATACCAGATCAGGCAGCTTGGGCAATATGTGTCAATCGAGATGACAGCGTTGACGGATGATCTCTCCGGGTTCGTCCCGCCATTGGTCCGCTCCCGGATAGAAAAAATCCGAAAGCGAGCACGTAAAGACTCGGTGACGAGTCTGTTCCGCAAACGCTTCCCGGTTTCGCCGGTAGGCGATCTCAATTGAGACCGCGATGACCCTAGCTGGACAGCGCTGCTTTGATTAGCCGTTTGGGCGCTAGCCCCGGTTTTTACGCAAAAGAACCGAGAACCGTGGCTAGCGCCAAAACGGCTACTAAGTTCGGCACATTGCGTTGTTTTCCCATCAAAGTGGCGTTGTCCAGCTAGAGTTACTTATGGTGATAAGCAGTATAGCGATGCCAAACGCGACGCACACCGCAATGCCGATCGGAGTTCGAAAAAACGCCGTCAGCCCAGCGGAGAACGAGTGTGCGCAGACGAAATCAAAACGGTAGTCATTGGCAGTTACGGAATCGCCCAACACATGAACCTCCGCAATCGCGTCCGACACAAGTTTGTCCTGTTCGGTTAAGCGAACCGAAGCGATTTGCGAAATGGAAACAGCGTCATCGAGTGTCCAGGTCAAACCATTGTCCGCAGATGAGTTCGGTTTCGTACCAAGGTATCGGGTCGAGCCATCATCGGCGATTAGCGAAAGTTCGTAGTCCGGCAATGCGTCTTCGCGTTTAAACAGAGGGATGTCGTGATCCGAGGGCTCATCGGCAAGAGCGGTTACGGTGACGGAGACAAGTCCGTTGGACTGGGCAACTGCGATGGCAAGGCACGCAAGCACGCAGCCACCAATCGTTGCGGTGCAGATCAGTCTTACGACACGCGATGTTGTCATGCAATTTCAGTCGGATAACGAATTGCGATCTATCCGCTTGTCAGGCGAAGAAAGAGCCCAACTTTGCCGGTTGGGCTGACCACCTGACAGGCGGATAGATCGTGCGTTGAACTTTGTCGATCGTGATCGCCACGCTGGCAAAAACGTATGCGGAATCAATCGACTTGACTGCCTCCACGACTCATCGATTTTACTCCAATCCCCAACCCAATCGCAAGTTGCCACGCTGGATTCTAGCCGTTTGGTCAGTATGTGTCAGTTCCGCGCCATCTTCGTGATTGCCAGAGGGCAACGAGTCGACCCGACAACTGTGGTTCGCGAACGGTGTAACGTCGAACGTCTCGAAGATCTGTCGATTCGCGAGGCCAGCACACTGATCGACGAACTCAAACGTGGAGCGGTCGAGTTGCGATCCCAACTGCGGTCGTATCGCCACCGAAGCGGGACTACCTCAGCTATAGAGAGCAATTCAGTTCGGCCATCTCTATCCGGCCCCATCCCTCCATCCAGTGCCTCGGTTGCAGCTATCGCGGCCAGTGTGCAGCGCGTCGAAGTAGGTGCAAAACCCTGATCGTTTGCCTAGCCCAGCCCAACGCGCCCAACGGGCTGGGTATTCGAAAAATCTAATAATTTGCAGGGCCAACAGCCCGTCCGTTTTTTCCGATCGGCTACTGCTTGAGGCAAACTAAGGGGCCGTTGGCACTTCTAGTCGTGTCGTATCGCAACACTCAGCCCGTTGGGCTGGGCTAGGTAAATTGCTGAGCCTTTGGCCCGAAAGACTTCTAATCGCGCAACTTTAAAACTGGCGCGTCGGACTTATATTCACGACCTGCTGATTGCGTTGTCACCGCTAAAGCTGCAGCCGTTCCCACCCCAGGCTCGACCCTCTCGGAGGGAGGGTGAAGGATCATTCAGGGCCGCTTGCGTGATCGGTTATCGCTTGCTGCAATTTTGCAAGGGCATTCTTTTGCGAAGCGATGTATTCTTCGACATAAATTTGGAGCGTGTGATTGGATTTTGGATTTGCTAGAGCAGCTCGCTCCGGATTTTCAGGTTGACGGCTTTCTAGTTCTGCGATCCGAGTTTTCTGTAGTTCCGTTTCCTTGCGGAATTGTCCCAGCAGATGGTTCGCCGTTGTAATCTCTTCTGATTTTCGTTTGGTAGCCTCGATTTCTATATCAAGTCGTTCTTGAAGTAACGCGACGTCGGCTTCTGCGAGTTGCATATCTTCGGTTAGTTTAACGTCGCTTGTTCGTAGTCTCTCGATTTCCCAGGACTGATAGACAGCGAACCCTGATGCTGCTGCAAAGGCAATCAGCAAACAGCCTAGCAGCGTGATCCACAGTGTCGGTGGCGGTTTCACCGATTTTGATGTCGAGCGTGCGGCTGATCGCTTGGCGGTCGTATGCTGCGATCTTGATTCCGCTCCGCCCCAAGTTCGATCGAATGCTACTGCCGTGAAGGTGTCGCGTGGACCGACGATCAGACGCAAGCCAGAATCGGAACCGAGTTGGTGAATAAACTCGCTGCGCGTAACTGGCAGGATGACCGAGCTAGGCCAGAGAGCATCAAGAATGCTTTCAACCGATTCTTTTTCAGAAACAATCCACACATCCATACATAGACTCAGGCGGCGCGCCGGATCACCAGTGTCGATGGCAAATCTCGCGACCAAAGGAGGCTGAGCTTGATCGACAGCAATCGCTGCAACCTCGCGATTGTCGGCGGAGTTCCATTGAAAGCTTGATGTAAGTGATTGCACTCGCGCAAGCACGTGTGGAATATCATGTTCGGGTTGGATTTCAAATCCGTATTCACCTCGCGCTGGAACGATTCCGTAGACGTAATCAGGTTGTCTCACCATTTGTCTCCAGGCAGCAAGTAATTCGAGATGATTTGCAACTTCTCTGGCGGCAGTTCTTTGCAGGTTAACACGACTTTGAAATCTGGTCTCGTCTTCGTGAAGTCCGTGCCAAAGAACTTAGCTGTCGTCGCATATCGACTTGGCGAGCGCGTTGCAGCAAGTAACACGATCGCGACAGGCGTGCTGTTGTCGAAATAGGCCATGTCTTGGTCGCGAGCATCGTAGTTGACTAATGTAATCCCAATCGATTGGCCAGAGTGCCAAGTGATGACGAAGTCTTGATTCCAGTTCTTCTCAACAACATCGCCCGAATCATCGTAGTTCGCGATTCGATCTCCGTTGACATAGATTTCCACGCCGTGGTCGCGCGGTGTATCCATACCGCTAGTGCGGATCAGTTTGCAATGATAAGGCTGGCTAACAAGAAAGTCGTTGGCGATGTCGCGAGCAGATGTGATAGCAGCCTTTTCATCCGGCGTCAGGAACTGCTGGTAATCGCCTAAGAATGCGGTGATCGCTTTCGCCTTTTGCTTCAGCCCGTCAGTGCTGGCGACAGGGATTGCCTTGACGTGTCCGCAAGCGGTCTGGTACCGAGCTTTGATTTTATCCTCGAGCATCTTTCGCAGCTCATCCGCATATTCTCCATCCGGGAATTCGCTCAGGTATTTTCCGATCAACACAACACAATCGCCAGTTCGCAATCTCTGGCAATCATCTACTGATTTGTAGAGCAGCTGTTCCTTCCTAGCACTCGCAGTTTCCCGCAGTTGTTTAAGCCCGCCGGCAACAAGCCGCTTGTGTTCAGTGGGAATGTTTTCGTAGGGTTTAAGGGCCAGGTTGACTGATTCGACGTTTCCGCTTACCTGAATCGCATCCTGTACCTGCTTGAATTCATCTTCGTATTTCTGCTTCAGCAGCGGTTCGTTTCTTGGGTCGATGTTCCCACCGACCTGCGTGGGCGGACCTTTTGCTATTTGCTCGCCTTCCTCGCCAACCTCATGCTCACGAAAACTTATCCAGCTGAACGCCAAGATCGTTAGCAGAACAATCGCGGCTGCAACGGCTCGCAGCATGTGATTTCTTGGTCGCCTGCTGCGGCGATATAATTGATCGAAAAGGGCCTCGTAACCTTGAGGTGCAAGGCTTTCGTAGATCGGCATTCCAGAATCATCGGTCGCATCAGGACCACAAGCACTGACAGGTATCCACTGAGTTTGGATGTGCTGTTCCTTTAGAAATCTCGCCAAGTCGGGCACGCGATCTTCCACAACGTGCTTCAAGTCATCGCCAGTTTGCATGGGCGTATTGACGCACAAGTCGCTCTTGGTCAGCACAACCGCCGCATCCAGATCGCCCGCACCTGCGGATGAGATACGTTCAAACACGGCTTGAATTAGCGGCGCTCCAGCAAACTGCGTATCTCGATCCACGGCGGCCCCATCCAGTAGCACCAACAGCAGATCTGCACTGCTAACGAGCGACTTCACATGATCCGCCGCTTCGTTGGTATTACCGCGTGTCATTGCGTCGGAAAAGCTCTCGCCAGCGAAGTCGCTCAACAACACGTTAACCCGGCTGCTTCCATGCACCACGGCGAAGGATAGCTGATCGACAATAGACGTTTTTGCTGGCCAACGTCCTTCGCTCAGTGTTGCTCGAAGCTTGTCAAAGGTCGCTTTCGTTGCGGTGTCAGTCGGCAGCACAAACCGCCGCCCATCGGACTGCTCATTCAACATCGCTAACCCAGCGACAAAGCACGTTTTGCCAACTCTGCTTTCGCCCAGCATTTGAATGCGAACTGGGCGTGCTGCTTGCAAACCTGGAAGTCGTTCAGGCTGCTCCGATTCGCTGGGTGGTGTTTGTATCGGTTGATTCATAGTGTCGATTCCTTCATTTCTAAGATTTAGATTTTGGTTTCGTACGTCTTCGTGTCGAACTTGCGCCGCCACTGCCTACGAAGCTGACTTGAGGTCCAATATCAAGCAGCAGACACAACGCAACAACGGCACAGACACCGATGATGCAAACGTTTAACAACGGTGAAAACTCGCCGGACCACGCATCGGCGGCGATTTGGTTTATTCTCCGAATTGCGTCGCTTAATGCTAAGGGAATCGTATCAATTGCGTCTGTCAACTTCTCTCTGGCGATGTCAGTCAGCGAACCGATCAGCTTTCGGATACGGTCTGGTCCACGTACAAACAAACTAGCTCCCAACAAACCTCGAGCGACCCAAATACGCATACCTGGCGGGATGCTTTTTGCCGTTTGTATGACGCGATTTGTTGCTGTCATTAATTTCCCACCCATCGTTGTCGTGGATCGCACAGTGCTGATAATCGTTCGTGACGTCCAACGGATCGGGGCAGCTACTTTGGATGCTTTCGCCACTTTAATAAACCGAGCCATTGCAGTTGGCTTTGCCGCGCCAGCCAATCGCCGGACTCCCGTTTTGGTCAACTTGCTGGCAGCCGACTTGCCAACTTGCTTGGCTGCTTGTTTTCCTACTTCAGTCGCCATTTTTGTTCCGCCTAAACTGACGACCAGCAAGCCAACATCCGCGACGTCCCAAGCAGCCCAGCCAATCTCGCTCCAGTCACTCGGAACGCCCTGGGTGTAGTTAACAGCCACTTTCGCAATCCCACCGCCAGGCACATTGACCCACCACTGATCGGCAATGGGATCGCCGGTCTCCGCAATCCATTTGTCGATGTACGAAGGATCTTTCAGCACCGATTCAAGTCCTTTGTCGGATTGAAGCACCGCGACCATGGCAATTCGATGATCGACATTCGCATTTTGCAGCAGCTTGTAAAACACTTCTGAACCAACATATTGTACTAGCACCGCCATGCCCAACTCACCATACCGATCCACGATGGCAGCGGCTTGTGTTGCCACATCGGCGTACTGGGTCACGATCAAGGAAGCAGCACCCAAATCAGCATGTTTCTGCAGCACCGATTGTGAATGCTGTGGCACGAGTTGATCAAACGACAAGACGAAACCATCGCGTTGAGCAGCCACCCAAACGCTGGGGCGATCACGGTAGATAGTGACCAGCTTGGCGGCAACCGAAGCCGGGTCTTCAACCTTGGTGCCTGCCAAACGCTCGCTTTCGCTAAGCAATACATCGCGATTAAGAATGATCACTTCCGCTGCTTCTTTGGGCGGCACGCCTTGCTTCGCAGCCATCGAGATCGTTTGACCAAACTGACGAAACGTTTCGTAGTAAATGCAAGCTTCCAGCGGAGATGCGATCGGATCATGAGCAAGCTGCCGTAGATGAGGCTCGCTCTGATTGGCTACGATTAACAAGTCGTCAAGCTCAATGAAGCCAGCATCGTCTTCGCTTTCACTTGTATCGGAAGTGATTCCAATCATCGCGACGAGAACCTCCGTCATCGCCAAATACCAATCGCGATTGTCTTGGTAGGTTTTTCTGAGCATGAGGTTTGACTTCAACAACTTGCTAGAAAGGGCAACAGGATCATTGCGAACAAGACTCCAGTAGTCCTGATCCAACTTGGCCTCTTCCAGGCTAGTCAGATATTGATCTGCGTCGCCGGGAATATCGTTCATCGCCTCGATCGCCGTACCATGCGACCAAAGCACGCTCGGATCAGTTACCTGTTCTTGTTGATACAGCGAAGTCAGGCGCGCTCGTATTTCGACGCTTTGCTTCAAGGCTTCGGAATTTAATGATTGTCCTGGCAACGATTCGATCGCCACTGCGGTATTGAAAACGCCAAAACGGTTTTGTTGCTGCGCAATCCAAGCAGCTGCTTTGGGGTTAGATCGCGTGAACTCTGCGATGATATTCGATTCCGCTTGTCCTGGCTTTTGCGATAGAATTTCTGGACCATTATATAGCCAGAATACACAAAACAGAGCAAACACAATTCCTAGCATCCGCTTGGGTCGTGTGATCCAACGTAGAAATCTCATTGTCGGTATTCCATCTGGTTAGGTTTTTGGTTTGCAGCTTGGCAGTTGTCAAGCATTTTGAAAACACGGTTCGCTTGTCTTTGTCAAATTGTGATTTATCAAAGGGTAAGTCGCGGCATGCGTGGCATTGGATTCCAGATTTTCAGGGATACCCACGATTCTAACCCCTTGGAAACCGAAGCACAGCTTGACCCCATGCGAAGCACAGCTTGGAAACCGAAGAACAAGTCTGCCTCCATGCGAAGCACAGCCAAGCCTTCGGTCGAATCCTCGGCGACATCCGACAAGATTTTCTTGGAGGCTTTGCGGAGCGATTGTTTGGCGACTTGGTTGCCGGTGGTTTTGACGGTTGTGGCCAGGATGGCACCAGCGCCAAAGGCAACACCCACGCCATCGACAATCGCGAAAGTGGCGTCCGCTCCCGACACGTAGTCGCCCCGCAGCCACGCCCCGCCGGTCTTCAACGCCATGTAGCCAGGAACCCAGCCCGCGACCGCTTCAGGGTTGGATGCTGGGTATTCCTCTCGCAGCAATTGATCTGAGGGTTTTTGCAAGATCACTCGTAGATCACCCTCAACATCGGACGATACCGCCAATTTTTGAAAAACACGACAGATCAACGGATCTTTGAGGCTCTC
>JBDNIG010000262.1:0-6098 GCA_041688415.1 Rhodopirellula sp.
CAGATTTGCCGACTTCCCGCGTCGGCACGTTTGTTTGGCTCTTTTTGCTTGCGACCACGTTGAACAGGCCGGCGTTGCTTCTGAGATTCCATTCTCGGCTCCTTTTAGTGTTGTAACCAAAAGGATGACGGATTGGTGATTCTGTCGCGACGCCGGTTTTTTCTCGTGTTTTCAGTACATAAAATGCGTTAGAGTCAGAAAAATCGCACGTCCTAAAGGATCGCAGCGATTAGGCGGTGGTTTGAGCCAATCCGGCGGTGTACGCTTCGCTCGACCGCCAGCTAATCGCTGAAACGCCTTCGGCGTAGTCGAAGAATTGGGTATTCAGCAGGACTTGCGTCCCAGGCTATTGCCTGTCGTCGCGGTGCGACTGCCACCCCCTTGCCCAAAGGCGTCAGTAATAAAACCGAGGCAGGCGCGATGCACCACTGGATGGTTAAGACCCGGACAAACGGTCGAGAATGTTCCGCGTGATGGTGACGACATTGGGATCGTCGCCTGCGAGTCCGTGTGCCCAATCGGTCGTTCCGACGGTGACCACCGTGCCGCCACGGGTGTAGGTTCCAAGCACCGCGTTGCCGACGCGGTCCTTCGGAAATCGATCGTACCAGTAGCAATCGTCCGGTGCCCAGCGTGCTGGCGCCGTTCCCAGGATGGTGAACGATTCGGGCGTGCCGTCGCGATGAGTTGGAGACGGCAGTCCGTCGACCCATTCGATTTCACAACCATCGCACTCGTAGCCAACAATCGTGTCCTCGCCTCCGAAATGATCACCACGTTTCAGCTCGGTTCCCTCAAACAGCCAATGCTCGGGACGATGGACTTCAAAAGCACCGGAACCATCGGTGAACTGTCCGTGGCTGCGATGAAAGCCGCCCCACAAGAAACCGACTCCTGTGAGTTGATTCTCTGGGCGTCCGATCAAGTGATGGCTCCACAACGTGCTCAACAGTTTGGGGTCCCCGCGACGATACAGAGGATCCCGAACGTACCATTCTTTCCAGCAAGTCCATGCGCGTCCATTGTCTTCGCTACGGACTTGCCAACAACAGGTATTGCCGCTTAGAAACGCGACGTTACCGCCATCAGTAATGTATTGCTCGAGATGATCACGCATGGGTGTCGACCAATATTCATCATGACCCACACTGAGTACGAGATTGTAGTGTTTGAGGATTTCGGGATGAAATTCGAGGTCGCAATTGGACGCGTAATCGATTGTGTAACCATTTTGCTCTGCCCATTTCGCAAACGGCAATTCCCACCGATTGTATTGCGAATCCAACGGGCGATCGAATGAAATTCGATGTCCTTGAAGCCCGTCTCGGTCGTGATAGGCGTACAAGCTATGGCCACCCCAGTTGGTGTAGGCGTTGTAAGTGTTGGTCGACAATTCCAACAGAATTTTCGTGTTTTTCCCCGGTTCGGAGGACCGAACGACAAAGAACAATTTGCCATGAGTCGACTTGTCATCCTCAGTGAGCTTGAGCGTCGCTTCGTAGTACCCGCTCGTCCAATCCGGCGGGACAGTGATCGTCAGCGCGGCTGGCCAGTTGCATCCGTCCGACGAGGCGCGATCGGGAATCGGGTGCGTGGCACAAGCGATCTGTGATTTTTCGAGCACCTTGGTGCGCTCGGCACCCACCCGCTCGACCACCATGTCAAACGCGGCGCCGCTGCTCGAAACGTGGAAGGAAATCTCATCACCCGCAACGACGCTGACTTGATTAGCGTATCCCAGCACAAAGGGAGCAGCGGGTTGGACTTGATCCGCCTCCGCACGCGTTACTGCCATCGCAGCGAGCATCAAGAAACTAGTGACAAAAATCTTGCATCTCATAGGTAACATCTCGGTGTTTAGGATCGTTCGTGTACATCAGGCGAGCGAAAGATGGCATCGTACCAGCCTCGTCCACTATCGGTAAATTTCTATCTGCCGCTCGCCTCACTGCTCTGCTCGTCGCTCACGTCACTCTTTGCCCGCCTTGCCCGCCGAGGAACCGCCATCGATCGCGGCGTCGCCTGCCGTTTCGTCAGTTGCCGCTTCCTCGGTCTCCGTTTCCTCGGTTTTCAGGGTCTCCAGGTAAGCCACAAGATCGGCGACCTGCTGGGGCGTGAATGCCCCACCTACGGGCGGCATGCTCGACACGGAGGACTGGATGCGTTCCTCGATGTCCGCCGCAGCGATCTCCACCGTACCGCCGGCTGGCGGGGCGAGCACCAGAGTTTGCCCGTCGTCGGCAGCCAGGGTCCCGGAGACAAGTTGTCCGTCGGTGGTCACGACAACCAGCGTTTCGAAGCCTTTGGCGATCTTCGCGCTGGGCACGACCAGCGATTCCAACAGGTACTCGCGATCGCCGCGTTTGCCGACCTGGCTTAGGTCGGGGCCCACAAAGCCGCCGCCCTGATCGCCGACGATGTGGCAGGCATTGCACCGCAGATCACGATTGGAATGAAACAGGACGCGTCCTCGCTCGGCATCGCCATCGGCGAGTAGAGCACGGTAGCGCTGAAGCGGATCGCTGGCGGCGGCTGTCGAGGTGGTGGGAGGTTGTTGCGGATTGAGCAATTCCTCGACCGTCCAGGGCATGGTCCGTTGGGACGTTGCTTGCCGCACTGCGTCGACCTGTTTGGGTTCGATGGCGGAGCCGTAGTTACCCCATGCCCGGCGGGCGTAGGTCAGCACGCTGGCCATGCGTTCATCGTTCAACACCGGGCTGCCACCGAGGCCAGGCATTTGCAAATTCCATTGCTCGCCGTCGACTTTGACAGGTCCGTGCAGGCCATGCAAGACGATGCGGATCAAGTGTTCGGGCGACCCGTTGACCCACTCGGATTCGACAAGAGAGGGTGCCAACCCTGGGTAGCCACGACCGTTGGCCTTGTGGCAAGAGTAGCAGGTCGCATTGTAAACCGCTTCCCCGAATGCCCGGCGTTTTTCTTGTTCTGCGGTAAGTGGTTCGGCAGTGGGACGCTGCTCGCGAACGGTGTCATCGCCAGGCCAAGTCAGGATGCGTTTGAGGGCCTCAGCGGACTCGGGCAGCAGGTCCAACAGCCGGGGACTCGCGCTCAATTCGATCGGTTCTGGCCAGCGTCGGTGACTGAGGTTGGATGCCAGTATGCCGCCGGCGATGGCTTTGCTAAACCAAGCCTTGTCGGCAGCGGTCTGCGCCGCCAGTTCGAGCATCTGCTCGACGCGTTCGGGCACCGCTTCCTGCAGGACACACATGGCCAACATGTCGACTGCTCCGCAGCCGTCTTCATGCTCACGGGTCCATCGCTCGCTGGCTTGCAAACGCTGCAGCATTTCCAATTCACGGCCCTGCAGCCCGCTGACCGCTGCGGCGCGGAATACCGGATCGGGATGGGTCGTGAGAATAGCCGTCATCTGCTCCTGAGCCGCTTCGCCAACCTCATCCGACGCGGTGTAGCTGCCCAGGGTTAAAAGCAATTGCAACTGCACCATCGGTCGCTCATCGTCGAACAATTGCTGCAAGCGGGAAAAGGACTCTTCGGCACGGGGGCCATCGACGACGCGCTCGCTGAGTCGAATGGCCGTGGAACGCAGCGGGGCATCGCTGGCCGACAGCGCGGCCTGGACGGTGGCCCAGTCGAGCTGTTCCAGTCCTTCGAGCGTCCACAGCGCGTGCAGACGCCCCAAGTTGCTCTCGCCCCCACGCGCCAGCTCGCGCAGCGCGGGGACGGCGTCGAGCGAGTGTCGCTGAACGAGCAGACGCTGGGCGGTGTCACGCCACCATCCGTTGGGGTGAGACAGCCGTTGAACAAGTTCGACGGAAGACTCGTCGCTCATCTGCGGTGCTGGTCCGAGCGGCTTGTCTTCATGGACGATGCGGTAGATCCGCCCCATGCCAATGGGTGTTTCCAAGCCACGGGAGAGGATTTGGTTTCGCAGGTAAGGCATCATGAAGATGACGTGCTCGATAATGCCTCGGTAGAGATCGCAGATATAGACAGCGCCATCGGGGCCGGTGCGACTGCACACCGGTCGAAAACGCTCGTCGGTGGACGCGAGCAGCTCGCTTTTGCCAAAGGCATTGTGAGCGGCGAGATGGACGCCGTCGCCGCTAAGTTGATCCAGACGGACCAAATTTCCACCGGCCTCAGGGATGACCGCTCCGCCTTCGTACTCCGAGGGGAATTGATCGCCGCGGTAGATCGATGGCCCGCAGGCGATTGTAAACGTCCGTAGCGTTCCGTCCTCTCGCAATTCGGTTCCGCCGAGCGTAATGCCCGGATTGACGCGAATCGGAAACACCTCGTGAGCCTCAGCGGTCAAATTGACGTTGAGGGCGGCGACGGAATTGCGCCGCCGGGCCCTGGCATGCTCATTGCGCAAGAGATAATCGGCGGGAATCAGATCGCAGTGCAGCGAGGAGTTTTCGTAGTTGTAGAACAGGCGACCGTAATCGTCTTGCGTGATTCCCCATTGGCCGCGAAAGACGGTTGGATCGGTGATCAGCTCGCCGCGCTGGAACTTGTGGCGCACAGTCGACTTGGCGTTGTACATCCAGTTATCCATCGCATGCATCAGACCATTTTCGGTGTGCTCTGGATTGCCCTGTTGCCCGTAGGAGCCCACCAGCCGCTTTTCGTCGCACTTCAGGTCGCCGTCGACATCGCGACAGAACCATAAATTCGGTGGTTCGGCGATGAGAACGCCACCGTCGACAAAGGACACCGTGCGCGGCATGACCAATTCGTCCAAAAAGACGGTCGAGCGATCCATGAACGAGTCGCCGTTGGTGTCCTCCAAGACCACGACTTGGCCGATCGGATCACCTTCTCCACTGCCCTCCAGATCTTGCATCCAGCCGCGCATTTCAACGACCCAAATGCGTCCGTCGGCGTCGAATTCAAACATCACCGGATCGACCACCAGCGGCTCGGCGGCCACGCACTCGACGCGGAAGCCGGGCGCGAGCTGGAACGACTTCAATGCCTTCTCGGGGGGGAGTGCTGGCGAGGGCGGGATCTCGATATCCTTGAACAGTTCATCCGCTGAGAATGGATCGTAGGCTCTGAGCGATTGCTCGCGATGCGTGATCCGACGCTCGGCAGGCACGGCTTGCCCGCAGGCCGTTGCCACCCACGATCCGCAGCAGGTGATCGCGATCAGCATCGCGGCGACAATAGTTTTTAAAACGAATGCGGCCCGCATGGGCAGGTCTCCTGGTGTACAGCTCGATGAGGTCGTGGGGGATGTGGTGACTGCGGGGGGCGGTCCCCCTCGCTGTCGATACCCAAGCGGCAGTTGGCCCCACTGACGCGGGGAGCACTGCCTCAATAGACAGATTTTATAACGCGCCGACTCTAGTCGAACTGCCACCACGCGTCAACGCTTGCCCTTAAGTTCTGTTTATCGAGCAAGATCGCGCCCTCAGAGCCTGGCCCTGATGAAAATGATTCGCTCGGCAGATCAGGGCTATCCTGATGAGATTGCAAATTGCAAAATGAACATTGCAAATACGAGTCGAATCAAGTTTTTCCATCCGCTAAGTGCCGCAACTTGAATTTGAACTGTCACCAACGGCAATTTCCCACCGTTTTAACTCAAAAACACCATTGCCTAGCTTGCCCATGCAGCCTATTTGAAATTGACACGAAAAAGCCTTCCCTCTCCCATGTAGTCGAGAAATCTTACATTTCAACTCACGAAAAAAGGGAAGGCCATGTCAGGCAAAGCAGCGAAAGTTATTGTAACGGAAAAACAATTTGCCATCCTCGAACAAATCTCGAAAGCAACCACCGCGTCGCAGCAACTGATCCAGCGAGCAAATATCATTCTACTGGCGTTTGCCAAAGACTTCAACGAGAATATCGCTGTGCAAGTCGCTTTGAACCGACAGCAAGTGGGGCTATGGCGACGGCGTTGGGCCGATTCGTTCGACGCGCTTGTAGCAATCGAATGCCGTGAAAATCGTGCCACTCTCAAACGTTCCATTGAGCAAGTCCTAAGCGATGCCCCACGCAGCGGATCACCAGGGAAATTTACTCCTGAACAAGTGACGCAAATTCTGGCTGTGGCTTGTGAGTGTCCTGAACTCTCGAATCGACCAATCGACAACTGGACCAGGCGC
>JBDNIG010000263.1:0-4861 GCA_041688415.1 Rhodopirellula sp.
TATATGACAAAGTCGTCAACACCAACGAGCCGATTCCACCCAACACCAGCACACCCTGGGGCCCTGGCGATGCCAAGTCGATGAAAGACATGAACCACGGCGACATGAAGATGTAAACCTGTTGGACTCAAACGTGCAGCCGATTTCTCGGCTACTTCAGGGCGTCTGCTTAAAGAATCAACCGGTTTAGAATAACTGATTGAATTTGACTTTCCGCCTTGGCTGCCTGGTCTTCGAAGCAACTTTTGCCGCGAATCATCCATTGCTTCACTTCTGCAATGACTGCCGTGTGGCTGGAATTTTCATCGGCGTATCCATGCGACGATTCCTGATACTAGGTAGTGGTGAATGGTTTTTCGGCAACGATCGCGCCGTACTGCATCGCGCCGCTGCGGTAGGCGTTCAGAAGTGTGTCGAAGCCGTCAATGAAATCGAGTTGTTCGCGATCGAGAATCTTTGCGAGGTGCCGGACGCCGGATCGCTGAACTCGCTGCTTACAGATTTCCCATGTCTTGGTGACGCGATCCGTCCAATCGACGTCGTGTCGAATCTGCAAACCTTGGTCGGTCATCCATCCGGCGTAGTCCTGACGAGTTGCAAGCGATGGACAGACGAAACGTTCGCAGACTTGTTCGCACTGCTGGCGGTGATCGGCCCTGGACGTGTCCTCGCCCTCGAACCAAACACAGATCGCCATCCGACCGCCCGGCCGAAGCCACTCGCCCGTGCGACGAAAGAATCCGGGCTTGTCGAAGAGGTGTTCGGTACACTCGACGCTCCAAACGATGTCGAACGACTCGGGGCCAAACTTGACTGTTTCGGCGTCGCTAGCCATGAAGCGTGTTTGCGAGCCGACGCGATTCAATCTCGACGACATCGACGCCCACCGAGCTTGCACGGGGCTGAGCGTCACGCCCGTCGCATCAATGCCGCGCAGTTTGGCGAGCCGGATCGACGAGCCGCCCATGCCACAACCGATGTCGACGAGTTTGTCGCCGGAGCCGACCTGAGCGAGATCAGCAAGCGTGTCGGTCAATTGACACTGCGCGACGGCAGCCGATTCATCGCCAGTCCAAAGACCGTGATGGATGTGCGGTCCCCACAGCAGCCGATAGAACAGCGTGCCGAGTTGATAGTGGCTGCGAATGGAACTCTTCTGAACTCCGTCGACTGCGATCATGATGGGTGTGCTCGAAGAAGAATTAGAGTGGCAGAGCTTCGTGTAGCAGAAGAGGACAGGCATTTTTGCTCGACCATACTCCCGCGAAAGCGTACGAGAGCACTGTTTTCATTCCTCAAAAAGCCCATCACCAAACTGACGGTGACTTCAAGTTGAGAGTTTTCCCTGAATCATTCGTGATATGCTGATGCGGACTCGATTGTAGCTTGGTTTGCACACACAGATTCTGCGGATAGGCAACGAAAGGCTCATAAACCATGAAATTAGCATACCCATCTCATGCTGTTCAGCGAACTGCATTCTTGAGCGTCATCTTGTTTTCCATGTTGACGGTCGCGATTCGCGAGCAGGATGCACAGACTCCAATTACCGTCGGCGTTATTCCCTGGGCAATGGTCTGGCCCAATGCCAAACCGTTTTTCTACGCTCCCGAAATCGCTAAGCATTTTGACTTTGTGAGTATTCATGCTTACCCCACCAAGGGCAAGATCGATACGGACATCGCCGCGCTGGCCGTGTACGATATCGGCAAGCCGCTGGTCGTTGAAGAAACCTTTCCGCTGAGTTGCTCAATCGATGACATGGATCGCTTCATCGAGGGTGGCAAGGATCGCGTCGACGGCTGGATCAGTCATTACTTTGGCTATTCGATCGAAGAGCATGCCGCCGGTGCCGAGCCGCATGGTGTCGCTCCCGACGCTCCATTTGACGTCACGGTAGCTGGCTTCCTCCAGTACTGGAGTGAAAAGGGAGAGTCGATCAAAAAGCCAGCTTCGCCAGGGAGGGCCGAATTGCGGGTGCGCGGCAGTGTCGAGCAGATTCATATTGTTCATGCCGAACCGAACTCACGAGTCTCCGTTCACGGGCCGAGCGACTTCCAACGGGAAGCGTCGACCGACGATCGAGGTGGCCTAATCTTGCGCGATGTTCCAGCGGGCGACGGCTACAGTGTCGTGGTGGAGGGGCACGGCGTGCAGGAGCATAACGACACTTCGCAGGAGCACGGCGACACTCCGCAGGAGCACAGTGACACTCCGCATGTGGTCCGAGTGCTCAGCGTAGAGGAGCACCCCGATGCACGGTTCTACGCCGCCCAGCAACTCGAGCCGACGCACGGATTCGTAGAGACCCGCGATGGAACCCTGCTTGCCTATCGGGTCGTTCTGCCTGACTCCAAAGTTCATGGGCCCGGCCCCTATGATTTGATGATCACCTACTCCGGGTATCAGCCGAGCCTGGAGACCAGCGACGAGTATCAGAACAAACCGTTCGAGCAGTTCTCCTCGCTTGGCTACGCGGTCGTCGGCGTGAATATGCGGGGCAGCAGTTGTTCGGGCGGGGCATTCGACTTCATGGAGCCACTGACTTGGCTGGACGGCTACGATGTGGTCGAGGCTTTTTCGGCACAAGCCTGGGTCGACGACGTTGCCCTCGGAGATCAATCATGGCCGGGGCTGACCCAGTTGTATGTCGCATCCACGCAACCACCCTCGCTCGATGCCATCGTAGCGGGGTCGGTCGTGGGGGACTTGTACCGAGATGTGTTTTACCCAGGTGGTATTCCGAACATCGGTTTTGGTCGCATCTGGGCGTCGGGTCGCGACCTGGAAAATGCTTTCCCAAGTAGCCGCCCACAAATCAACGCTCGCGCTAAAACAGATCCCATCTGCGCGGTCAATCAAGCATTACGTGGGCAGAATGTGAGCCTGCGCGAGACCATCGAACAGCATCCATTCGACGACGATTATTGGCAGAGCCATTCCGCAGAATCGTTGGTTGCTAAGATCAGAGTGCCAGTGCTTCAAGTCGTCTCGTGGCAAGACCCACAAGTGAGTAGCCACGCAGCGAACCTTTTCGATCGCTACGCCAGCGACACGCCAGTTCGATTGGTTGGGGTGAATGGATTTCACCAATATTGGTCCGGTGCTGTCTGGGAAGAAGTCGTTGAGTTTTTAGATGTCTACCTCGATGACAGAAGTGAGGCGAAGAAGAAAGTCGAGCGATACGAAGCGCAGAATGATTTTTTAGTGCTGTTAGAATCGAACGCTGAGGGAACGGTGCGCGGCCGCTTCACACTGCCGAACTTTGCTGCCGCCGGCGATGGCCAGCGGATGGTCCTGGGGAGCGACCTGTTGCCCGACTCGCCCGCGGTGACAGACTCGCCCACGGTGACAGACTCGAATGGCCCTGGGGCAACTGTCCAAGTCTCGACGAGCCGTTTTTCTTATGTTCCCAAATCGAAGGGAGGCTGGAGTGAGTCGGCCCACAACGAAGCGTCGTTCACTTCGCCCAAGCTAGCGAAAGAGACCGTCATGGCCGGTACTGGCTCGGTGGATCTCTGGATCGCTGTCGACGCGGAGGATGTTGATCAGCAAGTCACTCTTTCGGAACTGCGTCCCGATGGGCAAGAGATGTTAATACAAAGTGGCTGGTTGCGAGCGAGTCACCGCGCGTTGGACGAACGAGCGTCGACGAACCTCCGACCGCGTCAGTTACACACCGCCGAGGCTCAGCAAAAACTCGTGCCTGGAGAGTGGACCCAGGTAAGGATTGAACTATTCCCATTCACGCATGTTTTCCGCAAGGGCTCCAGCATCCGCTTGGCCATCTCCGGTCCAGGCGGCGCCGTCAATGCTTGGCCTTGGGCCTTTGATGCGCTGCCCGGCGGCTTCGATGTGCTGATCGCCCAGGGCACCACAATCGCCGAAGACAGCGAGCATTCAAGTTCGGTGGTGTTGCCCGTGGTGCAACCCGCAGACCTGAGCTTGCCTGCCTCGCTCCCGGACTGCGACGCGGTGGCGCTTCAGCCCTGCCGCGAAGTCGATTGAACCCAGCTTATCCATAACCCGAAGAACAATGTTTTCCATTTTTACGCGACGAGAAAAATCGACCATGATGATACGCACGACGCTTTTGACCACGATGATGGCTCTCATCGCAACCGCAAACTGGACGACCGCCGCAGAGCCATCCACGTCCGGGAGCATGGCGTCCGTTCGCCAGGGGCCGCGGCCGCTCAAGGGTGCAAGCCACGGTGTTGGCAAGTTGATCCCAGATGCGAGCTTGACCGATCTATCCGGAAATTCACACCGGCTCAGTGAATTTGCTAAGGAGCACCGAGCCATTGTCATTGCGATGACAAGCACGAGTTGCCCGCTCAGCAAGAAGTATCTGCCGACGCTGGTGGAACTATCCGAAAAATCAGGCGACGATGTGGGATGGCTGATCGTCAACCCGATCGCAACGGACAAACTGGATGAGATGAAAGCGGCAGCCGCACGCTTTGGCGACAATGTCGTTTACGGCCACGATCGCGACGGAGAATTCGCGGCTCGCATCGGTGCCTTGACAACGACCGACGTGGTCGTCATCGATGGTCGCCGCACGGTTGTGTACCACGGAGCGATCGACGATCAGTACGGATTTGGTTACTCCATCGAAGCTCCACGACATCGCTATCTCGCTGACGCTTTGGCAGCGATAGACGCCAGAATCTCGCCACTCGTTTCGGCTACCGAGGCACCTGGCTGTATATTAGCGAATTCGTCACTTGATCAAGCCGATAGCGATTTGACCTACCACAATCGTATCTCGCGAATCGTTCAGCAGAACTGCATCGGGTGCCATCGCGAAGGCGGTGTCGCTCCGTTTTCGCTGACCACGTTTGATGATGTCGAAGCA
>JBDNIG010000264.1:0-7814 GCA_041688415.1 Rhodopirellula sp.
CGCGCAACACCTGGCCGAGTCTGGCGGCATGGTGCACCATCGAACCGCGTAGACTCGGATATCGCCAATGCCGAGTCTGGTACCCTGCCTCACGCAGGCATTCGCCAAGTCGACGCATGCTATGCCGGCCAGCCAGCAGCCCGGGAACGGTTACGACGATTTCCCCGGCCATCATCGGGACGGGCGAACGAAGGCGGACGGTACGCAGTGAAGCAGCCATTGATTCCATATCGGCGACATAACCGAAAAACTTTGCAAAATCGTCCCATGCGTTAGGAGGCAATCAATCCAGGGCTCGTCATATCGACGGGCCGATCAGCGTGCCGCCGGCCCCAGCATTTCCGCACCCAGCATTTCGAGGTACTGCCCGGCGGGGTAGAATGGCTACATTGTACGGCGCCCCACGTGGCGACACCCTCGCACACGCAACCATTTTCGACTTCTGCGTTTTGACACCATCATGCCTGAATCCACCGCATCCGCGACCAACGCGCCGTCCGACCTCACGCCACAGGAGCAGTGGGACGCGATGCCCCTGTTGCAGCAGCGCGCCGCCGTGTTTCGTATCCAGGGGTTGCGAGAAACCGCCGAAGCGATCGTGGTCGCGTTTGTGCTGGCATTAACATTTCGAGCGTTCATCGCCGAAGCTTTTGTGATACCTACCGGCTCGATGGCGCCAGCCCTGATGGGGGCTCACAAAGATGTTTTCTGCCCGGAGTGTGGGCAAGAGTTTCCGATCGGCGCCAGTCTTGAGAATCGTGGTGCCGCGACCGAGCGCGTGGTCGTCGGTGGGATCTGTCCGAATTGCCGTCACGTCTACCCGCTCGATCTAAAAAACAATCCCGAGGACGCCACATTCAGCGGCGACCGAATTCTCGTCAGCAAGTTTGCCTATGCATTGGGCGACCCCGAACGTTGGGACGTGATCGTTTTCAAAGTCCCGATCAATCCGAAGCAAAATTACATCAAACGACTGGTCGGACTTCCCAACGAAACCCTGACGATCATGCATGGCGATGTCTACTCGCTGCCGGGCACGCCAACGGCGGATGCCAAGCCAATGATTGGGAAATCCACCGATCCTATCGGTGAAATCCTGCGCAAGCCACCGGAAAAGTTATTGGCGATGAAGAGTCCGGTTTATGACAGCAACCACCAACCCACTGCACTGGTCAAGGCCAACTATCCCGCGCGACTGCAACCCTGGCGACCAGGTGTCCAGAGTCCGCCCGCGGATTCGTGGAATGTCGAGCGGTCGGCGACCGGTTTAGTGGCTCAAGTCGACGCGAAAGACGATGCTCCGGAGTGGCTGCGGTACTATCACCACTGGCCGACGCAGGACCAATGGGACAATGCCGAGAACGGCATTTCGCTGGCGAGTGTCGATCCCTACGAAGGACGGTTGATCACGGACTTCTATGCTTACGACGCGTATTTGTTTGTCGACGCGGATCGCGTCTATGATCGCAAACCATCACCGGCGGGTGTTTCCTTGCCACAGCGTTTGTTGGGATCATCTCGTGGCGGCGGCGTATTTCGCCCGAGCTATGATTCGGGCGGCGATCTCGGACAGTTCCGGAACCATTTGCACTACGGCGGCTCGGGATATGCCGGCGATGGCGCCCACTGGGTCGGTGACCTGATCGTCGAGGCCGATGTGGAAATCGCGAGCGACACGAAAACACTGACGCTTGAAATTGTGGAAGCTGGCGTGCAATACCGCTGCGAATTCGACTTGGCGACCGGCCAGGCGCGATTGTCTATCAACGACGGTCAGCGGCGCGCTTTCAATTCGGACGCCGATCCAGAGAATCTCAGTCCCACGGCCGCTACGGACGTGCGGGGAGGCACACGGCACAGTCTGCGATTTAGCAATTGTGACGATGAACTGTTGCTGTGGATCGATGACCACGTCATCACCTTTGATGCTCCCACGACGTACGACGTATCAAGCTTCTTAAAACCGGAGGACGCGGCTCCGGTTTATAACGGCCCCGGAGATCCGCAAGATGCCGCGCCGGCTGGCATCGCTGTTCAAGGCGGTGCCGCGACGCTGCACCGCTTCACGATCAATCGCGACAAGTACTACATCGCAACGACGGATGGCAACCAAATGCTGGATTACGACATGGCGGCGATCAACGAATTTGCCGGCGTCAATGTGCAAGTCGAAGAGATCCAAGCGGTGATGGCGGAACCCGAGGTGTGGGGCGATTTCCCCGGCTGGGCGACCCGCCGCCGGGCTTCCTTTCCAATCGGCGAAGACCAGTTTTTCCCGATGGGCGACAACAGCCCCGAGAGCCTCGACGCGAGATGTTGGGCCGGTACGAAACTGCGTTTTGGTGCCGACCGCAGCGTCGACCCCGACTCCTACCGCTTCGCGAACGCCTCCTTCGTGCCACGCAATTTTTTGGTTGGCAAGGCATTGGCGATTTTCTGGCCCCATCCGTGGCCCAAACCCGTGCCATTCACTCCCAATTTCCAGCGAATGCGGCTGATTCGTTGACGCGGGCGACGAGTCGCGATTGTGCTGGCGGCGGAGTTTTGCGATGGTAGGCATCGTTCCCACCTACTTCATCCCTCCTGAGATGCCGGGCCGCCTCCATGTTCGACACCGCGACGCTACCGCACCCCGCTCAAGACGAAGTTGTCGAGCGGGAGCCGATTCTCGAAGCGGTCGGCTTGCAAAAGACCTACGGGCGTCGACGCGTTGTCGATGGAGTGAATCTGAGCGTCGACGAAGCGGAAATTGTGGGCTTGCTCGGCCCCAATGGAGCCGGGAAATCGACGAGTTTTCGCATGATCTGTGGCCTCGTCCAGCCCGATCGAGGACGGGTCTATTTGGCCGGTCAAGATGTCACCGATTGGCCGATGTTTCGCCGTGCCCGTGACGGCAATATGGGTTACTTGCCGCAAGAACCGAGTGTGTTCAAAAAACTATCGGTCGAACAGAACATTTCGGCGCTGCTGGAACTCCTCGGCTTCGATCGCAAACGCCGGAAAGAACGCACCAACGAATTGCTCGAAGAATTCAACATCACGCACATTCGCAAGAGCCCCGCTGCGGGGCTGAGCGGCGGCGAGCGACGACGACTCGAGATCGCTCGCTGTCTCGTATCGAACCCAAGAATCGTGATGCTCGACGAACCGTTCGCGGGCATCGATCCCGTGACCGTCCAGTCCATCCAAGGCGTCATCACTCAGCTTCGTGATTCCGGCATCAGCGTGCTGATCACGGACCATGCTGCCCGAGAAATCTTAACGACCGTGGATCGCTGCTACGTGATCTACCAGGGCCAAGTGCTGATCGACGGAACACCCGATGAAGTCAAGCGGCACCCCAAGGTGCGTGAAGAATACCTCGGCGATCTCGATGCTGCCGCCGGGACGCCAAAGCTGCCAAGCGAGCCTGTCGCGGCGACTCGCATCGACGCCGCCCACGAGCCGATCCGTGTCAAACCTACCGCGGCCCGCCACCGCCCTCGCCGAATCACGGACGTGTGAAAATCGCCTGCCGCGGACGGCGCTTGAGCTCTCTTTTTTCTTGCCTGCCAGGGCGGTTGCCAATCTCAATTTCACGGATCACCTCCAGCAGAGGCTCTTCCACCGATTCTGCGGAAGAGCCAAAAAATGCACCGCCACGCCTCCTGGCTTCATCATTCTCGCGATCACAAAACCGGTGACTCCAAGCAAAGCGTAGTCGCCACGCCGAATGTGGACGAGCCTCATGTCGCCTCGTCCAACACGATTTGTTGAAAAGACATCTGCCCCTGCCAAACAAACTGTTTTTTCATAATCGAACCGGTCACTGGGCTGGACACTGTGACGTGAAAGTTGATACAGCCCGAATTGGTTGCGGCTCCGGTCGCATGAATGCCCGAGAATCGGCTGGCTCGTTTGGATGCTAGCCCAATGAAAAAGAGTGGCCTCCGTCGAGGCACGCCCGTGCCAGTGGAGTCGCAGATGAGTACTTGGATTGGAAGCTCCTTTATTTCCGTCTTCCTGCTGTTCATGGGCGGGATTTTAATCGGCCACTTGCTGTGGTACCGCGATCGCAGTCGTGATCTGCAGGCGGTCAAGGATGCGGAAACCAAATACAACCGAGCCAAGGCGGCGGCGCGGAACCGGAAACGCAAATTCATCCTTCTGTCGCGTGATTCGAAGTCCTTTGAACTGAAGTCGACCGAGTATCGCAGCGAAGCTGATTCGCTGCGAAAAACGCTTACAGCACAAGCGGATCGGGCAGATTCACTGCAGGTCGAGTTGGGCAAACTCCACGCTGAGCAGAGTCGATTTGAACTCGCCAGTCGCGATGCGCAGCAACAGCGGGATGCGGCGCATGGGCAAGCGGGAGAGGCCGCCCAAGAGCTGACGCGATTGCAAGCGACGTTGCAAGAGACCGAGGCGAAGTTGGCTCGGGCGTCCGCCACGAACCAAGACCACACCGCTGCGGCCGAAGCGGCGAACTCCGAACTCGACCAACGGCGAGAACGTGGCGACGAACTCGCCGCTCACAACGAAACGCTCCAGGCCGAGGTTGACGAGCTACGTGCCCAGCTAAGCAGTGGTGAACAACTCCATCAGACCTCCGTGGACGAACGCGACCGGCTCCAGGCAGAAAACGCCAATCTCACGCAGCAACGCGGCGAGATCACGCGGCAACGCGATGAATTTGCCAACGAACGCGACCAACTTCAACGCGAAATCGATCAGGTTCGCAGCGAACGTGCGGAACTCGAGAACGAACGCGATCAGTCTGCCGATCAGCACCACGAGATTACCCGTCAACTTGACCAACTCATCAGCCAGCGCGATCAAATTGCCAGTGATCAGGCCGGCGTCGCGAGCGAACGAGACCGTCTGACCGCCCAGTTAGAAGTTATCGCGAGCCAGCATACCCAACTCGTCACCGACCACGACAATCTCGTGAGCGAGCACGATACGCTCGTGGGCGAACGAGATACGCTCGTGGGCGAGCGAGATCGAGTCACGGCTGAACGCGACGATCTCGTCAGCCAGAGCGAACAACTCGTCGGTGAGCACGAAGAGGTCGCTAGCCAGCGAGACCGACTCAGCACGGAACTGAAAATCATCACGGGCCAGCACGCTCAGCTTGCCAGCGAGCATGATGAACTCGTCGACGAACGAGATCGTGCCACCAGCGAACGCGACGCAATCCACCGCGAGCGTGACGCCCTCGCCAGCGAACGTGATGTTCTCGCCAGCGAACGTGACAGCCTTGTTAGCGAACGCGATCAACTCGTCATTCAGCACGCCGAAGTTTCGGAGCAAGCCGGCCAGAATGATGAGAAGTATGTGGAGTTGCAAAAGGAATATGCTGCGCTGCGTGATCAGCACGCCGCGGCGATCGAAGCCAACCGAGATCAAACGCTCCGGTTTGAATCGCATCAAGCCGAGTTCGAGCGGCTCGAAAGCGCCCTCAACGAATCCACGCTTCAGGTGCAAACACTCCAGAGCGAACACGACGAGCTTCTCGATCAACTCGACGAACGAACCGCTCGAATTCAAGCTGCTATTGATGGACGAGTGACGGCTGAGACGGCGTTGAGTGAAATGGAGGCGCGGACAGAATCGTTGCTGGCCGAACTCGCCGACGCAAGCGGTTTTCGCGCCCAGCACGAAGCGAAACTCACCGAGGTGCAGCTTGTCAGCAAGGATATGCAAGCGCAGTCCCAGGAACTTCGCGACACGATCAACGCGAAGGAACAACGCATCGGCGAGCTGGAAAGTCAGATCGTCGCACAAGACGAAGCGATTCAGCAACACCGCGCCGAAGCGGAACGGCTCAGCGCAGACGCTCCGGAACTGCAGAAGCTCAACGAGCTGCTCGCGCAGAAATCGGCTGCGTTGTCCGATACGGAAACCGACCTGCAGTCAATCCGAAGCGTTGCGGCGACCCTGCGCAAGGAGATCGAGAATCGAGATCGTCAAATTGGCTCGCTCGACGACGACCAGCAACAGATTCACGCGCAGCTCGCCGACCAAGCGACCGTCATCGATCGGCTCGAACAGGAGCTACGTACCGCCACGGCGCAGTTCGAAGCGGCCAAGCAGTGTCAATCACAGGCTACCGAATTTAAGGCCAGGGCTGCTGCGATGCAGGACAAAGCGGTGGCCATGCAAGGCCGTAGCGAGGATCTGCAGAAACAGCTTCTCAGCGTCTCGGCGGAGCTCGACGCGAGCCTCGATGCGAACGCGGCGATGCAGCAACGACTGCGTCAAATCGAAGGTCAATTGCACGACAACGCCATTGCGATGCGAGATTTGCGGCGCAAACGAGCGAACGTTCCCGCCCTCGGTGCGAACGCCTCCCGCGAGCAAAACAAAGCCGCCTGAGTGGGCGGTTTCCCAGCAGCAAGTAGGCGAACTGCGGGTTACAATGTGAACCTCGTGCGAGTCAAGGTGTTACCAACCCCGCTCTGATCGCATTTTCCGGTCTTTTCCTGCCGAATTTCTGTCGTAGTCACGGACTGTTCTTACACCGGTAATTCGGTAGGCAGCAGCCCGCCCCACGCAGCCCAGAAGCGTGCCCCCCCCGCCTCGCAGCCCGCCCCTCCTTCGACAAAATCGTACCTCGCCTCTCCCCCGCCCCCCGACTCACTTTTCAGGCAGTCGGTTCGTGATCGTTCGAATCCGCGATTCGCCCAATTATCCTGCTGGACTTTTCCACTTCAAGTTCAGGAGCCAGCGCCCGTGCGAGTCAAAATCTTCTGCTCTCAAACAGAACGTGACGAGTTCCTGCCGAACCTCAAACTCACCCAGTGCCCCCACTGTAAGAATGTCGGCACACTCAATCGTCATGGCGTCTTGCGCGGATACGACGAGAACAACTTCCGCCACAAATCTATCCGGGCACGACGGGTCTTCTGTAGCAACCGAAATCAAGCCGCCGGATGTGGACGCACCTTCAGCGTGTGGATTGCTGACAAAGTCAAACGACTCTTTCTCAGTGCCAAGCAACTCTGGGAATTTCTCAACCAAGCCGCGGCGACGGACAACAAACGTCAGGCATTGGGAAATCTCAACAGCAGCATGAGCGATTCGGCACCCTATCGAATTTGGAAACGATTCCAAAAAGCACAATCCTCGATTAAATCCTCTGCGAAGCGTTTCGGATCGAGTTCGAAAGCTCGGCGTTCAAGTGCGAACGCAAGCTGACCCAGCAAGCCTTCAGCCTGAATCGCAGTGGCAAGATGCTCGCCCGCGGTGATCGACGATGCCCATCTGATGGCGATGGAGAACCTTCGCCGACTGCGACTGCTGCTGGAAGATTTTCCGAAGAATCACAATCTGATTCTGGTGGGCCAGCCGGTGTTGCTGAGTGATCTGGATTTGGCGGTGAACCTGGATCTGAAAAGCCGGGTGACTTATTCGGTAATCACCAAGCGTCTGCACGACGATGTGACGCGAGCGTTTATCGAGCGCCAGCTCGATTCGATCGGCCTAGCACACAGCACGTTCACTGCCGGGGCAACGGAGTTGATCATTCGTTCTGCCGATGGGGTCTTGCGCAAGTGCCGCAATCTGTGCCTGGCGTCGATGCTCGAAGCGGTCCGCGCGTCCGGTGGAACGACGATCGACATCGACTTGGTCAATCGCGTGTTGCTTCAACCGCACTGGCAAAACGAAGTCGACCTGACGGATTTTTAAGACCAAAAAATGACTCCTCCCCTACCTCCAACTCCAGGCTCCTGTTATGAAGATCACGAAGGAACTGCTCCGCGCGATCCGCAACGATCTACCGATGAAACTCACGATCGTTCGGCTCGGCCAGCACGGTCCGATTGCGAAAC
>JBDNIG010000265.1:0-10316 GCA_041688415.1 Rhodopirellula sp.
GGGATTTGGGTAACAAAATGCGTAGGTAGCCCCAACGGGGCGACCCTCATGTTTGGCCTCATCTAGCCGGTCGGACGGCGTGTGCAAATAGGGCCGCCCCGTTGGGGCTCCGGCGAGATTCGGGCGTCAAAACCCCAGGCGATGCCTGGGGCTATCATAGGGCTGCCCCGTTGGGGCGTCGTCACGATGTCGATTCAGCGTTCATAGAATGCTGCAGTAATTAAATCGACGTCCCAAGGGACGAAATGTTGTGGATACCGATCCCCACGAACCCGCCCAACCCCACAGGGGTGACATGCGTGATCCCACATCGACCCTATGCCGTCCCTCAGGATCAAAACCCCCAGGTGAACCGGAGGCATTCGCTCCTACCGAATGGCTGTTTCCGCCGCCTCGATCGTCGACTCGGAGGCCGATCCCTCGCTGAGCGGCGTCGCGGGGAACTGAAAATCTTTGTCAAACATGCCCGCGCCAGTTTGGTTATACCTCTCTGCGTATCGCCACAACCTCGCCGTCTTACCATCGGCATCGACGCGATACCCAAAATCGATTCCATCCACCATTTTCCAATCGGCAGCCGCTAGACCCACCTGCGACAAATCGGAAAGCGAACTCGGCCAGCGTCCTTCTTGCAATTGAAACTGCTTGATGGCAACCGCCGTCAAGGTACGGCGGTGATCCACTTGCTGCAACGCAAACGCAGTCGCGTAATAAACTTCCGTCGGGAAGGCATTGAAAATGTAGCCGAAGGCAAACGGAATCGCGGAGAGACTCGTGAGCGTTAGATGGGCTCGCTCCTTGTCCCTGCGGTCATCCACTTCCCGGACAGCCAGCACGTGTTGCTTCGTTCCAGCCGCCGGCAGCTTCGCGAGCTTGGCGTACAGCCGCAGATAGGACGCGACATGAGTGGGCGCAAAGCCAAATGGTTGCATATCGGGCCTCCGCCCCGAATTGGCGACTTCCTCGTCGTTGACCATACGCACGTTGTCGAGGAACCCCGCGAGTTGGCTATCGAGTCTTTGCCGCCACTGCTTTTCAACATCCGGATGAAAACTCAGTAACTTCCGGACACGTCCCAGATCGTTCGCTTTCCAGAAATTGTGCTCGAGCGAGCGATGAATGATGTCTTCCGGCGGCGCCGAATTTTCTAAACCCATTAAGACTTTTCTTACGTCGACATACAGCTCGAGTAGATCGGCTGCGCGAGCGCTATCGCCGTTGTGGTAAGCAAATTTGAATTCACGAAGCAGCAGCTCGTCACCGTTCCAACGAGGCGTTCCATACACACTCGCGGCCGTAAAAGCCCGCATCGGTCCCTGCTGTTTCTTCTCGGTTGCGAGCAATTCCTGCAGACGCTTCAGAAGTGGAGCCACTTCTTGATGGTAGTCCTCGGCGAGCTTCTCTGCGGGCCAAGGCTGCGATGCGGGCACCAATGAGTTCGCGTCATCCAATAGCTCAAATGCTCCGTCATATTTATATTCCAGAAACGAAATCGCTTCGTCGAGGTCCCGCCACGAGAAACACCCCGTGCGTGATTCGATCTCCTCTCGCTGTGCAAGCAGCGATGCGGCATCCCGCGGTTGCCCATCTGCGTGGAGCGTCGCAAGCTCCGCTTGGACGTAGCGGTTGGCGGACCATTGTTGCGACAGCCCGTAGATCAATAATCCGAAAACGATCACCAATGGGATGATCACGAGGGCCAGGTAACTGGTCTCGTTGCGTCGGGTCGGCGAGAGATGTGAATTAGCCATTTCGTTTACTCGTTGTTCGCAAGTTGTTTTGCCATGTCTTCCCACTTTTCACCCCAGTGTGATGCGGGATACATAGTGATCAGAGAACCGAACTGAGCCTTGAGTTGGCCCGATTGGTCGACGTACGGGCCCTCGGTAAACGGAATCGACGGGTTGACCATCAACTGGTGCAGTTCCCGACGAATCGGCATCGTGTCCTGACCGGTTTCTGCCGCATCAATCATCTGCAGTGCGTCAATCGTTAACCGATCGATCAAGCGATCGTAGACCCAGTACAACTTCCGTTGCGGATACCACTGAAACCAATCATTGTCGCGAAAGCCACCGAACTCACGGAAATCTTTTTCTGGTAATGACGCGGAATCAAACTTGTCCCGCCAACTCAGGAGCACTGCCCGGCGGCGCGCCTCGCGGCGAGCTTCCTGATCCGAAATCAACGCAATCGCTCGCGCTGCGAAGTCGCGTGATCGCAGCGGTTTTAGCTCCCGCCTCGACAATGTCTCCGTCAACCAAATCTCGACTTGATCGGCTACCTCTTGATCGACCCATCGATCGCTCAACCGCAATCGAGTCGCAATCGTGGTCAACGCATCGATCCATTGTCCAAGTGACTCGGTTGCCTCGGCATCCTCGGCGTTTTGTGTGACCAAGTATCGAAAGTAGTTCGCATACACGATCGACCGAGATAGAATCCCCACGTCGGCGCGAAGTGCTACGTTGCGATCTGTATTGAATTCACCGATCGAGAGATAGTCCTGCGGCAGAAATCGCTGAGATTCGACGACCTTGACAACGCCTCCGTTGGGTTTCAGTTGCTCCGACAACAGATTGTTGAGTGGCGATTCGATACTCATCATGGATTGCGTAGCCCCGGCGTCAGGAACCTGTCGAGCTTCGGCAAGCAGTGCCGCCCGAGTATCGGATGAAATGTTGTCGAAACTGG
The DNA here is from genome assembly GCA_041688415.1 of Rhodopirellula sp. Taxonomy (GTDB): domain Bacteria; phylum Planctomycetota; class Planctomycetia; order Pirellulales; family Pirellulaceae; genus Rhodopirellula. The sequence continues at coordinate 2,695 of JBDNIG010000265.1, forward strand.
ACACATCGATGATGAAAGGTAGAACTGGCAATGCTAGGACCAGCCCCGTGGTGACGACGCCGCTCAGCCAGATCGGCCACTGGGCCGTGTCGTCCATGAACCGCCGCATCATCAGCCAGGTGGCCAGCATCGGCAGCACGCTACACAGCACCAGCAACCAAAAAGGTGCTCCATACGCGGTCGCGGATCCACTCAGCCAAATCACGGCGACGCCCGAAAGTACCGGCGCCAAGAACGCGGACGCAGCTAAGATCCGAATCCACTGACTCGTTGCTTGCGAGACCGAGTAGATGATCCATAGAATGCAGCCGACCATCGCCATGGAAGGGATGACGTCAACGTAGAGACCCCTTAAACCTCGCAGTGAGAGATAGGAAGAAAGTAAGAACGCCATCATCGCGATCGAGATCACACTCAGACCAATCAACTGCCGGCCAATCCAAACCCGCGTCGGTGAGACGCCACGGTCGGCGAGAAATCGTAGCCGCGTCGCACTGCCGTCGCCATGGAATACGAACACACCTAGCCACGAAGTTGCGATAGCGCCGGCGATAGCAGCAACGACAAGGGCACCATCGAAAACGTGAGCGAATCCCTGGGTTGGCACGACGACACGTCCAAACGCAGCGGCGCCAAGCAGGATCGCGAGCGTGAGAACGATTAGCGTCATTCGGTTGTGATGGATCGATTGCCACACCAATGAACTGAGCGGATAGCGAAACGGCGTCTCGGGCACCGGCAACGAGTTGGAGGGTCGCCAGGCCGCCAACCAATGGGCTGGCCCGCGTGCCTCTAGCTCCGGAGGTGCTGGCGAGAGTGAATTGATTCCCGCTCGGTAGCCCAGCCATCCCATCACAACGACGCCAATCGTCGATACCGCGGTCAACAACCAAGCCGACTCTTGAAGTGAAATGTAGCGACCGGAGACGAACCAACTGTAATAGATCGACGTGACCAAGTACGGCACCGACGCCAATGGAATCAAAGCAATCAAGCTGGCGAAGGTGCTCTTCATTCGCCACGCGGTGTAGAAGCCACAGCATAGGATGAAAATGCTGTGGGCGAACCAATAGAGCGTGTTGGGAAGGCCCGCTTCGTCCCCTGGCAATCGGCTGCCGCCAATCAGTCCGCCAACGATCATGCAGCCAACCCACATCACGACCAAGCCGATCAATGCCACCACAAATTTCACACCGATCATCATTGCCGGCGGGATCGGCAGCGATGAACACCACAGCATCGTGCGTGTTTCTTTCTCTTGACCGACCAGAATCGCGCCGGCACCTGCGGCGAAGAGTGCGGGTAAAAGCAACGGAATGTAATGGCCAAACTTTGCGATCGTGCCGGGCGCGTTCATCGTCGACCACAGGATGATCAGTAATACCGCAACGCCCAGTAGCATGAGCACGAGCGGAACGATCTGACGCGTTTCTTTCCAAGCCAAGCCGCGCAGGGGGGATGACGTCGCATTCATGCCGTAGCCTCCATGGTGGTTTCGCGGGGCGCGTCTTCCGCCGCTTCCGACGCACTGACCGGACGCGATAGTGAGCCCTTCGTACAGGCAATGAAAATCTCTTCGAGCGATAGCGGTCGCTCGGTAACACTGACCACACCCGTCGCCGACGCCAGCGCCGCGTGCATCTCGGAGGTGAAGTTCCGCACGACCAGCCGCCGTTGTCGTCCGAGCAACTCATCGCACATCACCTCGGCGGGCTCGTCGATCGACGGAATCGCGACGAGCGGGTCGTCGAGACTGACGGTCAGTTCCGTCATCGACTCCTTGAGTTCGTTCAGTGGCGCGACGATGCGGAGTTTGCCTTCATGCAAGATCGCGATCGTGTCGGCGACCCGTTCGACTTCGCTGATCTGATGACTCGACAAAAACACCGTCCGTCCCGAAGCTGCTCGATCAATCATGCTCTCGAGAAACTCGCGACGGACCATCGGATCGAGTCCGGATGTTGGTTCATCGAGAATCAAAAGTTCCGGATCATGCGCCAGAGCGAGCGACAACGCGACCTTGGCCCGTTGTCCTCTACTCAAGTGACGGATCTTGCGGTCCTCGGGGATTTCATAGCGACGAATCGAATCGCGATAGTGGTCCAAGAACCCGTCGGCATAGAATGAAGCGGTGAACCAGCCGATCTCGCCCACGCTCATCCAATCATAAAGTGCCGGTGCGTCGGAGACATAGCCGACGCGGCGGCGGACTTCCAACGGACGGCGGGTCGGGTCAATCCCGCACACCGTACACTGGCCGGAAGTCGGTTTTTGGAATCCCGTCATGATGCGAATCATGGTGGTTTTGCCAGCGCCGTTTTCGCCTAGTAAAGCGAACACACTCCCCGGCTCGATCGCGAAATCGACTCCGCGAAGCGCATCGCAGCCGCGAAAACGCATCGTCAATTGCTGGGCGGTGATCACGGATGTCATGGCTGGGGCCTCGGGGCGGTGATGTTGAGTGAAGGATGATTGAGCGTGGCATAGGCTTCCAGCCTGTGGTCGGTGGAAACACAGGCTGGAAGCCTATGCCACGGGTTAGTCGGGCGGTGATGATATTTTGGCCACGCTGCCCTCGAGTGAACCGAGTTGTTGCTCGACGACGTCGCGGATCTCGTCCGACGTCAGGCCACCGTGCAGCGCTTCGGTCAAGACACTCTCCACGCGATCGGCAATGATCGACTTGCGCTGTTTCCGGCACCGCTCCAACGCACCTTTGCAAACGACCACGCCGCGACCACGGAGCGTTTCGGTAATGCCGTCGGACTGCAGCTCGAGATAGGCGCGGGCGACCGTGTTTGGGTTGACCGCAAGCTGCGTCGCCAGTTGCCGCACACTGGGCAGCAACTGCCCCGGCCGCAGCGTCTGCTCGGCAATCGCAAATTTGATTTGACGAACGATCTGGGCGTAAATTGCCACACCGTTGGAGGGTTCGATCGTGAAAAACATTTTGTACCGTCACCTTTCTAGCGTTCTGGCACCTTTCTACCGTTCTGGTGTACTCCTTCGATAGTACGCTTGGTCAATGAGTGAGTCAAGCGAAAAAGGAAACTTATCGAAATAAGTTTGCGGTGGCGATTTGCCAGGCGACGCGGGGGAAGATGCACGCTGCCGAGTTGACTATGATGTGGACCGTTTGCACTCACATCCTTCCATCCACTCCAGTGAGATCACCCGATCATGAAATCAACCATCTTTACCCTACTCGCCCTCGGTCTGCTCGCAGTCGCCACCATGCAAATCACCGCCACCGGTTCGGAATCGAAACCTACGTCCAAGCAACTGCGTCACGTGGTGATGTTCGGATTCAATGAATCCAGCAGCGAGGCGGACATTCAAGGCGTGGTCGACGCGTTTGCAAAGCTGCCCAGCCAGATCTCATCGGTCGTGGCGTTTGAGCATGGCATTAACAACAGTCCCGAAGGTCTCGATGACGGCTTAACGCATTGTTTTTTGGTCACGTTCGCTGACGAAGCGGGCCGCGCCGAATACCTGCCGCATCCGGCCCACAAGGCATTCGTAGAGCTAGCCAAACCGCATTTGAAAAAAGTGGTCGTGCTGGATTACTGGGCCGAGTGAGTTTACAGCCGTAACCCTGCAATGCATGAAGCAGAGCAGGCGATTTGATGCCAAGTCAGGTTTTTCCTGCGAGGCTTACGGCTTGGCAGGGCTTTCCACCAACTCGCTCGCACTGCCCATCAGTCCGTGAGACGCCGAATTGCTGTGATCGAGCACGAACGGTCCCGTCGCGCGATCGAGGTGGATCAGCAGCACGGTATCCGCCTCGGGCTTGTGCCGCGTGGCTGGCGTGAAGTCATCCGTATACACGGCCGCCTTGGACACTCGCACTTCGTCGACCATCGCGCGAACGGCCCGGGTGGGCACGCCACGTGAATTGGGATCGGCACCGATAAACAGCGGCAAATCGTTGTGCGTTTGCTTGACTTTTTTGGTCGCGCCGTCACCGTTTTTCTTTCTAGCGGTCTTCGTTGCAACCAACTTGCCATCGATAAACAGCTTCACCGACTCGCCATCGTACGTGCCGGCCACGTGGGTCCATTGATCAACGACCATTGGATGGGTGGCTTTGGCCGCCACGTACCGTCCGTCGAGAAAGATGGAGAACTGCGGGACGCCCTCGTCACTGAAAATCGCAAACTCAGATTGTTGCGTTTTCGCGATGACCGCGCTGTACCCTGCCACATGGGTCGGTCGCACCCAGGCTTCGAGTGTCATCGGACCATCGGGCAGGTGCAACTCATCGGAGTCAATTCGAATCGCCGAGGCTTCGTTTTTAACCAAGAGGCAGCGGTCCGTGTCGCCGGCAAAGTAGTCGGCGGGGACTTGACCGGGCGCGATCTGCAGCGGTGCCGAAACGGCGGGCAATCGTACCCGCGCCGTTGAAGACAACAGGTCGATGTTCATTTCCACCGCGGGAATCGCCACCGCGTCCCCGGCATCCGAATCGAGCCGGATCGTAAAGGAAATCTCCTTGGCATCCCCCTTGGCGATTTGAAAATGCTGATGATCGAGCGTCGATTGCCAACCCGCACGCTGCGAGGCGGCGTCATCCATCAACGTGATGTCAACATCGTGCTCCCCAGGGTTTTTGATCGTCATGACGACCTCCCCAGTGCAACTGCCGTCGGCGTTCAGAATCAGCTCGGGCGAGGTTTGACGCGGACGAATTTTCCGAGCCACACTGACCTCCGCCAAGAACTCAGACGTGAATTGTTTGGGGTCAACGACGGCTCCCACCGGGATCGCGGCTACCGTCACACGATCTTCGCGAACGGTCACCATGTTGAGATGGTGCAAGTAACCCGCATCGGGAATGTCCGCCGACAGGTGGCCACCGGTCGTCGCTAACGCGTAGTACTCGATACCGTCCTGTTGCCCATCATAGCGCATGTGGTGAATGTGCCCAGCAAAGACGGTCGACACGTTGCCGGCGGCAGCGAGTTTCTCATGCACCTGCGGCCAGTTGCTGCCTTCATAGTTGCCGCCGATCCAGCGTGGATGGTGCAGGAATACGAACACATGCTCGGCGTCGTGAAGTTCTTTGAGTGCCTTATCGAGAAACGCGAACTGTTCGTCGCTCATGTTCTGCAGTGCCGCGGAATGGAACCCTTTTTTGTTCGTCGCCTGATCACCTTCGTCGGAGAACAGCACGATGAAGCCCGCGTTTTTATGGCGAAAACTGTACCACAGCGGCCCAAAGTGCTTCTCAAACTCCGCTTCGTTTTGGCCCTGTGGCGCAGGCCCTTGGCCGCGCCAGTACACGTCATGGTTGCCCGCGACGGGATACCATTTCATATTCAGGTGGTCCATGATGCCTTTAAACTCGGTCATCTGGGGAACCCACTCTTCCGCGGTGTTGTATCCTTGAACGAGATCGCCAACGGTCATCACGAGATCGGGGTCGAGCAGATTCGTATCGGTGACCGCTTGCTCGAGAACTTTCAAGCCCGCGGGGACTCCGCCGGTGCGATCACCGTAAATGACGAAGTGAAAGACGTCATCGTCGCCAGGCGGCGGTAGCAGGACGACCGGACTTTCACGAGTCGTCATGACGGCATTCGCGTCAGCGTGCTCGTGGGACTTGTGATCACCATGCGAGTGACCCTCGTGCGCGATCGCCGCGCCGGGGGTACTTGAAATCAGAAATGCACCGAGTGCAACGAAAAGTGGTCTTCGGACCAGGCTAAAACTGCCTGTCATCATCGGCGGGCCTCAGTGGGGCGGGGGGGAAATGGGGTGGGAATCGAAGGCCTCCCATCATAACCCAACACGCGACCGCCGTGGCGCATTTTCACGCCCGGTTAACAGTTTGCGAATTGACCCGAAAGTCCATGAGCCGAGAACTCGGCAGCAAGTCCACCGTCTGGCGACGGTAGCTACCTACCTCGACTTTTCCGTTTTCCGCGTGACTGGTCAGAAACTGCGGCACCGGAGAGCACACGACGGTCCTCCGGTAGTGATATTTGCCAGGCTTGATTCAGCGATCTTTTAGCGGGCGAGAGCTACCAATAAACTCCCAAACCGGTTCCAAAACCGACTCCACCGCGGTATCCATAGGGGTAGCCGCCACCGTAGTAGTAGGGTCGTCCACGGTAGCGGTAGTAGCGATAGTTGTTAAACCGATTGTAGCCATTTCGGTAGTTACCATACCGAGAGTTGTAATTGGGATAGCGATAGTAGGTGTTCCCATAGTTCGAACCAGTGGATTGTTGTTGGTTGTTTCTCCACCCCTCATAGTTCGGGCTGGAATAGCGGGCACCGCTCCAATCGTTGCTGATGTTTGGCGGGAAGTTCCCATTGATTTGAGCCAAAACGAGGCGGTCACGCATACTCGCTTGACCAGGGATGTGCGGCACAGTCGCCGTATTCGACGACAAGCCTCGCTCGTTTTGGATGAGCGAGACATCATCGTCTTGCGGGGCGACCTTCTCAGCCTTCTCGGCCTGCTTGCCACTGGGAACAGACTGCTTGCCGCTGGGAGCGGACTGCTTCAGTTGGTCAACTTCCTTGCGGAGGGTGCGGATCTGTCGACGCATATCGTTGATGATGTTGTCCATGACCGGTGAACCGGACTGCGGACGAAACCCCGGCATGGAGCCGCCCAGCATGCCTCGTGGCGGGGACATTTCGTGGCGAAACCACTGCACGGGTGCTTCGACCACCTCCCCCAGTTTCGCGCTGATTTTCTTTTCGTCGCCATCGCGGCGAATGGTCATGTTGATCTCATGCCCTGGCTCGAAATCACTCACGTCGTCGACGAATTGCTCCAACGATTGCACGTCGTTGCCATTGAGTTCGACAACTTCGTCACCACGCTTCAACCCCGCCTGCTCTGCGGGACTGCCGGTGGCCACCTCTTGGATGGCGGCTCCTTTTTCGCCCTCAGCGGCGGGGGCTAACACCACACCGAGCCAGCCACGGTGACTCTCGGGAAGTTGATCAGACTCTCTCGCCAATCGTACTTCCTTCGTGACAAATTTCCCACGCCGCCACAAGCTCACGTCGATCGTGTCGTCGCTATCAAGTTTCTCGATTTTCTGTTTCAGTTCCTGCGGATTACTCACGGTTTGGTCATTGATGGCCAAAATATAGTCGCCCGGTTCGATGCCAACACGATCAGCGGGGCCTCGTCGGAGCGTGTCGATCACGCACACACCCTCGCCGGGGCACGACCCGACGAGCACTCCGAGTTCCGGAGAGTGGTGATCAGCATGCGTCGTATTGTCAGCTTGACCAGCCTGATTCGTGGCCTTCTGCGACGGCGATTTGCCCTGAGCCTGAACGGCTTTGTCCTGAGCCTGAACGTGATTTGCATGGTAGACACCCCCGGCAACGACGATCGCCGCCACCAGGTGCACACAGCTTGCTTGGAAACGTCTCATCAAAAATCTCCTCGGAAATGGGTGGTGATTTCAGTACCTCACGAGGAATTTTTTGGCCGCAAATGTTGTTCCATTTGCGAACGAGATTGGCGTCGCTACGGGTTCCAATGCATTCACACCTGCGGTGCTCTCCACCCTGAACGGGAACGCGGTGGTGGGGACGTCGATTTAATTACTGCGTAGCGAAACTCGCCAAGAGTTTCGGGAATGCGGGAAAAC
>JBDNIG010000266.1:0-14391 GCA_041688415.1 Rhodopirellula sp.
CGACTTCGAAGTTCAGAACCTCACCGAGTTCCTCTCGTCGCTGCGAGGCCTCGTAGGCCTCGACAATCGATTGCACCAAACGATGGCGGACGATATCATTCGCCCCCAAGCGGATCACACCGATCCCATTGATCTTATTGAGTCGGTACAGCGCATCGCGCAGTCCGCTCCGCACTCCGCGCGGCAAGTCCAATTGAGTCGTGTCGCCACTGACGACCATTTTGCTGCGCTCGCCCAGACGGGTCAGAAACATTTGCTTCTGCGCGACCGTCGTGTTCTGCGCTTCATCCAAAATGATGAATGCATCGTTGAGGGTTCGCCCACGCATGTAGGCCAGCGGAATGATTTCAATCAGATCCTGTTCCATCAAACCACGTGCTTGATCGTAGTCGACCATTTCGCCTAACGCGTCCATCAACGGGCGTAGGTATGGATTGAGTTTCGCGCGTAGATCACCGGGGAGAAACCCCAAGCTCTCACCGGCCTCGACGGCGGGTCGGACCAGCACAATTTTTCGCACGTGTCCGGCCTTGTAGGCTTCCACAGCCGTCGCGACAGCGAGGTACGTTTTCCCGCAACCGGCGGGGCCGGTCGCCAACGTGAGGTCATGTGAGCGAATCGTATCGACGTATTTCGCTTGTCCGGACGTCCGCGGGATGATTTTGCGGCCGGCATGTTGGATGTTGATGACGTCGCTGCTCGGCCGTGGTGGTTGCCCATTCTCGAGCGTCGCACCTTCTTCGGTCGCGGCCGTCTCGATGTCACCGATGGACAATCCGTTTTTCTTCCGCGCGATCACGCGCAGACGCTCAAGCGAACCGATCGCAGCGGCAACTTTCGCTTCCTCGCCAGCGACCCGCACGCGACCATCGCGATGCGTGATGTCAACGCCGAATAGCCGACGCAACTTGCGAACGTGTTGATCACGAGGACCAAACAGCATCAACACTTCATCGGGGCCCGCCGTCGAAAGTGTGGCTTCGTGCATGAAGGGCTTCACGTGAGGAGGAAATAGGAAATATTGATGGCAAAATACTTAAGTAAACGTGGCGGCGTGCAGCCGAAATTCTAACCGCTGGCGCGCCGTGGCGTCGAATCATCTAGGCGGAATGCCCGCATTTTAACCCAATGCTGGGCGCGCCGTCATGCCACTGCCGCGAAACAGAGGAAAGCCGGCAAAGATGCGAAAATCAGGCTGTCCGTCACATCCCAAACGCCCCCCATGCCCGGCAATGAATTCCCCGAATCTTTCGCACCGCAGGCACGCTTTACCAACGACTGTGCCAGGTCCCCCACCATGCCCGAAATTCCCAACAGCGGGCCGAGCAGGAACGCCAGTGCCAGCGGCGGAGCGTTGCCGGGACTGATCGCGGGAAACAAAAACGCCAAACAGGCTGTCGCGACCACCGTGGCCAAGATCAATCCACCAATCGAGCCTTCTACCGTTTTGCCCGGACTGAGCCGTGGGATCAGTTTGCGTCGCCCCAGTGCTTTGCCGGTGAAATACGCGCCGACATCGGTGCTTTTGGTGGTAGCGATCATCGTCAAGAGAGCCGCCAAGCCCCAGTTGTGGAGACCGCTCGGCGCGTCCGCGGCGACGTCGTCGCTACCGAGCGTCCGCAGAACGATCAGCAAACTCATCGGCAAGCCCACGTAGGTCGCAATGAATAGACTCGCGGTCAGTCGCCGCAGCACGCCGGAAGGATCCGAGGCGACACTGTAGTCCTTGATCTCGTCGAGAAAGAATAACGTTGCGGCAAGGACACCCGCCACGATCGTCCAGCCCATCATGCCAATGGGGCAATTCGCGGGATAAGGAGGCACGGTGCCGGGCATCACCGCCGCGGCAGTATTCCAAACCAACACCACGGCCGGCGCGGTGCTGACGATGGCGGTACCGCACAGCGTGACGCCTCGATGCATCGGGAATCCGGCTCGCAACAGCAACCCGCACATGTCCCACGCCGTGCCGAGTGCAAAGAACAGCAGCAGCGGCACGAGATACAACCCCGCTGCACCCGTGATGGCGTAGCGGGCATCGACGTACAGAAACGCGGCGATGATGCCAACCAAAATCGCGCTGGTGCGAAGACGATCGACTAGCATTAGCCGACGAGGTCGGTCAGAGCTTGCAACGCCTTGCCGTAGTCCGGTTCCTGCGTGACTTCGGGAACGATTTGCTTGTAGACGACTTTGCCATCAGCATCGAGCACGATCACGGTGCGGCAGAGCAGTTTCAGCTCTTCGATTTCCACTCCGTAGGCTTCGCCAAATTCGTGTGTTTGGTAATCGCTCGCCGTACGCATCGAAATGTTCTCGGCGCCACAGAAGCGTGCCTGCGCGAACGGCAAATCCCGGCTGACCGTGACGGCATTGATTTTATCGCCGAGTTCAGCGAGTTTCTCATTGAACGTCTTGGTTTGCGTGGCACAAGTCGGCGTGTCGAGGCTCGGCACAATCGACAGGATCGTGGGTTTTCCCTGGAGGTCCGCCAGCGTGAGCTTCTGCAAACCTTCGCCAGCATAGTGCAGGACAAAATCCGGTGCCGCTTGGCCGATCGCCAGATCGCTGCCGGCCAAGGTCATCGGATTGCCTTTGAATGTGATCACTCCGGTCTGACTCATCAGAATTCACTCTCGTTGGAAGGTTTCGAAATCGTGGTTGAGCGATCCGTTCGCTCAGACAGCTAGAGTATGGCTGTCCGAGGCGAAATCGGGAAGCGGGCGGGCAATTCGCCGCAGTCGCCCCAACCGTGTTGCCAAACTGGGATGCATCCAACTGATTTTCCGGGATGCTCGATGGTCCGCCGTGACGCGGATTAATGCGTCGGCCAGCAGCTCGGCGGCCAGTTCCACAGTCATTGCCTCTTCGTGATCCGCCCGCGTTTCATCGTCGGTTTGCGGGATGTCACACCGGAGACTGCCGGATTGATTGCCGCACGCTTGCACGGCCAGCCGGCAGGCGAACGCATCGGCATCCAATTCTGACAAATGGCTGACAACGCCCAGAGTCACGACCGTCGTGATCAAGCCCAACACTCCTCCGACGCCTATCGCCCACGATACGTCGAGCAACCCGGATTCGATGAGCAGTGAACTCGACCAAGTTGAGACAATCCAGGCGGGTAAAATAGCCGCCATCCGGATCGGCAGATGAAACCGCCGGACATGAGCCACTTCGTGCATGACGACCATCAATCGATCGCCGCGCGGCAACTCGTCGAGCAAACGATCCGATAGCAGCAGTAACCGTCCCGGCCGAACGATGCCCGCGACCATCGCGTTGAGCGTCCGCCGCTGCGTGTCCCAGCGAGCAATCCGGATCCCCAAAAATGGCCGCGTCGAAATGCCGCAGCGACGCAGCCATGTTTCGATCTCTCGACGATGTTCCATCCTCACCGGTTCCGTCTTGGCGATCCAACCCACCAACCACGGAAGCGCAGTGATGAGTACCATGCCGCCTATGGCAATCAGCCCCCACGTCAATCCGTTGGATTGATGAGATGACAGCGTTGACGCGTCTAGCCACTGCATTTTGATAAAATCCGCCCCGTCTCCCAAAACGAGAAACACGAGCGTCGGCACGATCAACCACGCCGGTCCGCCACGCAGACGCCACGTCATCGAACGGGCGAAGTCGTTCAGCGATCGCGCCTGTGTCCCCACAATCGCGGCGAATACGTATTCTGCAGACCAAGTGGCGACGAGTAGAATCATCCCGGGCGCGAGCAACCCGACGGCTTGCATGGTCATGCTGTGCTCCAGCACCGGCTGGGTACACAACCACGCGGCCAACGAAAACCCGAAATGACAGAGCAGTGTGATGGGGATCGCGAGCCAGCGAAACGCTTCCATCAAAACGCCCAGTTGATCGGCACCGTGCTTCTCCGATCGCGAGCCACGGACGACGCCGATCGCCATCGCCGCGGCAACGAGGTGCGCCACCAACACCCACCCGCCCACCAACATCGCGCTGGCCACCGCCGCACGTGACGAGGGCGCCGCGATCGAAGGCGCGGCACCACTCATGAGTGAAACGAAGACTAACAGGAAGGTATAGAGTGTCACGGAGTTCTTTCGCGGTGCCTTTTGGAAGCGCCCAGCGGGCTATTGGTTGAGTGCGTCACTTTTCCTGCGGCGAACGCCCTGCGAATTACCCAGTTTCATGATCCTGAAAGGACCGAAGCAATTAGACGGTGGTTTGAGCGTAGCGAACACCGCCGGAATGGAATCACGAAAGGAAACGCTGACCCTGAAAGGAAACGCTGTGAAGCAATTTTTTATAACCCGAACGCGTAAGCGAGGGATTCTCCGGAAAAGTGTCCCTCGCTTACGCGTCGGGTTATGAAAGTCCGGCGGTGATCGCTTCGCTCGACCGCCAGCTAATCGCTTCGCTCGACCGCCGGCTAATCGCTGTAACGCCTTCGGCGTAGAAAAAAAATGCGTAACTTCAAAACCGCTGACTCAACCGCAGGCCACTACAGTCGCCCGTCGCGTTCGAGCGTTTCCTTGTATTGGTCGCGTTCACGCCGCGTCGCTTCGAGATCGAAAATCAAATATTTCATGTCCAGTCGTAACTGCGACAACGCTTCCTGGACGAGATTCAAGATCCGCCGGCGACGAGTGCTGCATTCGACAACGCGAGCGAGGGCAGGGGCCACGGCATCGCGATAACGAGGCGGCAGCGATTCGATCGCGGCAGCCATCTCTTGTAACTCCAGCGGCGTTTCGTCACTGCGTTTCATCTGCGTGGCGGCAATCTTGGTCATGGTCAATTCTTTCGGTTGGAAAGTAGCCGCCAAATTTTCGGCGGTGGTCATGTTGATCCGGGTGAGAGCCTTCCTTTGCATGCCAAATGCCACTTCGCTGTGACACGTTTCGTATTCACCGTAAGTCATTCGCGTCGAGTGATTTAAGTAATTGTTCCGGTGCGTTTCGCAATCTGACGTCGTCTCCAAACAACACGAATCAGCCTGGACGAACACCCCAAATACCTGGTATCAGGTCAACCTAGGTCTTATTTTAATTGGAAATTGATCATCGGTGCGAACAATCGCTCGGTTGATCCTGATGCGGGTGGATTGTTTCGCACGCGCGGGCTGCGGTCAACGTTCAATGACTCTGTCGAAGCAATTGGCGGACTTTGCCGACATGGCTGTGCCGGGTAGGAAAACTGTTCAGTCGAGCCACAGACGCCGCTCTGCTGCGCCCCTGCGATTGCTCGTCGCCGCGGTCTCAGTATTTATTTTTTCGGGTTCCGTACACGGACAGTTAATCGACCCGCTCGACGCCTACCCGCCACGCTGGTCGCTCGACGAAAATGATTGCGACGCGCGGGTCAGCGAGCAGGGACATGCGCACGATGCGGGTGCCGACGGCGGGCGCTGCGAAACCATCACGATGCTGACGGGGCACGGCACGAAAGCGGTGCTGGTGTATCCGATCGAACCGCTGCGGCCGATTGACGCACTCGCGGCAACGATCTCGGTCAAGGGGCTTGCGCGGGGAATTCGCATCGGATTCCGGGTTCGGTTCCCCTATTTAATCGACCCGCAAACCAGACGTCCCGCGGCTTTGCTCATCTACGGTTCCTCGTACGAACGCATTGGCGAGTTTCAACGGCTCGGTGTGAGCGACATCAGCCGCGATTTGAAGCTCAAGCGAGTGTCGCTGCGAAACGAATTTGGCGTCAAAGCGGATGTGTCGTCGCCCTACGTCGATGCGGTTGTCATCAATGCTTATGGCGGCGCTGGAAATCACACACTGCGGCTCGATGCGTTGCAGATCGACGCGATGGTGCCGCTCGTCGATGAACATGCGTCGCAATCAGGTATCACCGCCGGGCAGACTGCCGATGGCGAGTCGGTACTGACGTCCCGCGGGCACGAATCCCGCCGACAAACGCCGCAGTCATCTTCTGGAGTGGGGGTAGGTGCGGCGTTTCCGAGCAATCGTGTGACACGGATCCTGCAACACAATGGCGAGCCACTCGCGTGGGTTCGCTCGCTCGGATTTGATGCCGTGTGGTTGTCCGAACCGCCCACCGCCACGATTTTGTCGGAAGCGATCGCCGCGCGAATGAAAATCTACGCTCCCGCGCCATCGTCGCCCGAGGCAAGCCTAGCGCCCATGCTCGAGCCGGTATCTGGATGGATCGTGGGCGACCGCCAGCCGATGGACTCGGATCATGTGGACATGCACGCTAAAACAGTCGCGCGGCTCCGTCGTCTGCCTACTCGCTGGCAGCGTCCGCTGATCGGTTGCCCCGTGGAATCTTTTCGCCAGTACGCTGCGATGCTTGACAGCGTCGTGTTCGACGCACCGCCGCGCGTCCGCAATCTATCCAGTGCGGCCACGAAGGCTCTGCGGCAGGACCACATCCAACGTTGTTCGGGCAAGCCGATGGCGATCGCGGTTTCCGGAATGACCAACCTCGCCGCTTCGCTGCAGGACGGCTTGATTGCGGCGCGGATCGGGACCCCGGAACGCGATGCGTTCCAATGGCACGGAATGTGGAGGCAAATCGCAGATGCACTGGGTGACCGTCCCGATGCCGTTTTAATCCGCTCGGTCGAATCGCTCTCGTCCGGCACGCCGCGGCAGCAAAGTCGCGCCATGGCGTTCTCATTCGTCAACCGTTTTGTCGCTGCGCTCGAACGGTGGATCAGTGCGGCGGAACCTTCGCGGACCGCTGAGTTAATCCATGACGCCAAGACGCAACGGCCGATCTACGTCGCACATCGATTGAACTCCGGGCCGACGACGTTGCTAATCATGACCACCGCGTTGGGTCGCGGGGATGCGGCGTTGGCGGGCGATGGGAAAACGATCGAGATTCGGCTGCCCCCGGCCGATGAGGGTAAGCTGATCTGGCGCTTGACGGACTTCTCGGCAGAACGACTGACACCCGATACCAATACAACGGGAACGACGCTCAGTATCGTTTCACCGGATGTGGTCGAAGTGATCGCGATCAGTGATGACATCGGCGAAGCGGGAAGGATTGCCAGTTCGGCCAAACGATTCGCCAGGCAAGCGGCATTGGACCGCTGGCAATTGGCCGCCGAAGCGGTTCGTCAAAGTGAATTCCAGTGGCAGGGGGCCATCGCGGCGCGCGTCGTCGATCGCTCTCCGCCCTCGGATCTACTGCAAGTCGCCGCGACGTCCCTCGAAAGTGCTGAACGACTGGCCCGCAGTGGCCAACCCGAATCATCACTACGGATGTCACGCCGCGCCGACGCGTGGGGAGCCAAGAGCAACTGGATGCTCCACAATGCTCTGGTCACCGGGATTCACGCCGGCGAGTCGACGGCAGGCGATGAGTTCGACGATTCGCAGACGCAACCTGGCCGACACGTCAGCAGCCCACCGCTGATCGCCGGTGACTTCGAGACGCAGATCGCCTGGTCGCCCCTGCTGAAGACCCCCGTCAATGATTTAGCATCGGTCGCTCCCTCCGTTGTCAATCAAATGGGCACGCGCTCCCGCTGGAGCATCAACCGTTTGGCCGGTGGGGACTTCGAACGTGGACCAGTTCTGTCGGGTGAAGATGCCTTGGCCCGCGAAGGATGGACGCTCGGTCGTCGACACGCTCGCTGGGCCGACGTCGAAGCAACCCAGATCGAACGCGGCGCGTTCTCCGGGAAAGGGGCATTGCGGTTGCGGGTCACGCCGCGCCGCAGCGATCCGTTGCCGGGAGGATACGAAGGTACCTGCCTGATGATTCGCAGTCCCGCCGTGCGAATGCAAGAGCCCGCCGTCGTGCGCATCGACGTGATGGTCCGAACTCTCGGGTTCTCCAACCCCCATCAAGGATTGCTGGTCTATGACTCCGTGGGCAGCCAAGAAATGGGAGTCTTGGTCAGGGATCAGCCGCAATGGACCCCCGTGACCCTGTTTCGTCAGGTCGGCGCCGACACGGTCCTGCACGTGATGATGGAAGTCATCGGCGGGGGCGAGGCCGTCATCGATGACATCCAAGTCCGTACGTGGGAAACGGTCGCCAATCCCACGGCGGCCTTGCGGCCAATTGATCCTTAGTTCGGTGTGTACGATGTAGCTGCCGTCGCCAGACGGTGGATGAAACATGCGAAACGCTCTGATTTGGCCACACTCTGGCGAGTGTAGCTACGAGAGCACGAGCCACGCGTTGGCGAGTGTCGCTGCGGGAGCATCACCAATTGCGTGGTGCCTCGTACACGCTGAATTCGGCCCACACCGGATAGTGATCGCTGATCTTGAGAGCCGCTGCTTGGTCGATCCCAAAGAATCGTTCGAGATTGAGTACGCCGCTGCGGTGCAGGAATTCCGTGGTCACTCCTGAGTCGATGAGCATGTGGTCGTAGCATTTGGTTTGCCGCGTGTTGGTGGGGACGTTGCCGATCAGCGAGACCATCCCGGGGATCTGGCCGAGTTCACGCAATCCCTTGACGTCGACATTGAGGTCACCGAGCAAGAAGAAGTCATCTTCGCCATTGGTTTCGTATTCGTAGTTCCGCACGCTTCGAAAAACATCGTCGAGCACGTTGAGTTCGTTCTCAGGCGTGTCTCCACGTACTTCGTCTGGGTCGGTGTGCACGTTGATCAACGTAAACCGGAAGGGCAAGCGGGAGTCGACTGGCGCGACCCGTGTTTGGAAGCTCGCCACCATCGGCTGACGGTGCATTCGATCGAGCGGGTCGTCGACCAAGAAGTCGGAGTTTTCGATCACGTCGATGCGTTCCTGGTCCCACACGAATCCGTAACATTCCGTCTGGGACGTTCGGCCGATCGGTGGCCCATGGACGGCGCGGTAGCGCCCGCCCTGACGCGATATTTCGCGGAGCAAACGTTCGATCGGCACCTTCGGGTCCCCGCGGATTTCTTGGACCGCGACCACGTCAAACTGTAGAAACACCGCGGCGAGCTGCTGCATGACCTCGGGTTTGCTCGATTTGCTTTCGCCGAAGACCTGGATATTGAAGCTCGCAATTCGAATCGCCGTTTGGGATTTGCCTCGCGGGTTTCGCGGAGGCGCGGACCGTGGGGCGAAGTCTCGCGCCGGGCGCGTTTCCACGCCGCGACGTGGGCCCGCGAATCCGGCGGGTTGGAGCGGTGGATCCGAGATGTCCACGGACGCCGCAATCGGATCCTCATAGACCAGCGGTTCACTGCCGCGTAACCTGTCGAGTGACGACAGATTCACTTGCCCCGTGAGCGCGCCGACGATCGCGACGACGACTCCCGTGAGCGTCAGACCGGGCGTGAACCATCGGACGATCGGAACGCCCGACGAGCGGCGGCTCCGCGAACGCTTCTTGCCAAATAGGATCGACCACAACCACTGAATCACGTTGGCTTCCTTGCCCAAGTGTGGCCGCCGATGCTCATCGTCCAATCGATGAAACAGGCTATGCGGCGCTAGAGTGATCCATCCGGAGTCAGCTCCACGCTGCGCGAAATGAATGAAAACAGCGGCCCACGCCATTCCAACGACTAGTCAATGGGCGGGCGGAGTGGCAAGGCCAATCCCGTGTGCCGCTTTGGCGATCACTCCCACCGGCGACGAATCGATGACCGTCAAAGCGATCCTGATCGCCAGCCTGCTGAGCGGCCAAGTCGCGACGGCGAAATAAACGGTCATCCGACGGAAGTGTGCGCCGGAGGTTTTCGAGTCATGACTCAATTGTCCAATGACGATTTGTGTCCGTGGGTACTGAGCACGCGGCGCCCCTGCTTACTCATTACTCAGTCAGAAAAACTTCGTCGGGGTAGTTTACACGGACGAGCGTTAATCCGTTCGCGGGGGCGGTGGCCCCAGCGAGTTTGCGGTCGCGTGATTGCAGTACTTCGTAGATCCACGCTGGGGGGTGACGACCGCGAGCAACTTCCAGCATCGTGCCGACGAGGTTGCGAACCATGTTGTATAAAAAACCGTTGCCTTCGACTTCATAGTACCAGCGTTGACCGAGACTGCTGAGCCCGTGGTACGAGTCAACGATTTGGCAAGATGGTTCTGCGAACCACGCACTGTGGGTGATCGTTCGCACGGTACTGGCCCGCGGCGCACCGGTGGCTTGAAAGGCGGCGAAGTCATGTTCACCAATGAGAGTGGCCGCCGCCACTTGCAGCAGATCCGTGTCGATGGCGGCGCGGATTCGGTGGCGGGTGCGGATGGCAAAGGGGTCGCGCTGTCCACCAAGCTGAACCTGATAACGGTATCGTTTGCCGATTGCATCGGCGATCGGGTGAAATGACGGGATCGTCTCGCAAACGGACAAAACCGTGATGTCGGGCGGTAATCGCGAGTTCAATCCGCGCATCACTGCCGTGTTATCGGCACGCCATCCCGGCAGCACGCAGCGGGCGACTTGACCCCAAGCGTGAACGCCGGCATCGGTCCGCCCGCTGCCGAGGATCCGCAGGCGTGCCAGCGAGTTTGCGTCCGCTGGCGGGTCAGGATCATGGGAACGAGGAATGTCGCGGATCGCTCCGCGATCGATCGAGGATTTTCCCCTGAGTGTGGCGGCGGCCTGTTCGAGTTCCCCCTGAATCGTACGTCGGCCCAGTTGTACCTGCCATCCCGAATAATCCGTCCCATCGTAAGCGATTGTCAAATGGAACGTGCGAGACATGGAGCTGAGAGACGAAGAAGTGAGAAGCCGTTGCCGAAGTGGAATATTGTCGTCACACGATACATTCTCCCGTCGCAAGCGTGTATCCTAAGCATGCGACTACCGCGTTCCGGGCCAGAGCCCAACGCACTCCCGACGCCCCCACTGATCTGGCACGAATGCTGAGTACTGATTGCAACTCGCTATACGGCACATTGGTGGGCGTATGATTCATTGAAAAGTGAAAAATGCAAAGTATCAAGTGATTGCGAGGTGATTTTGCATTTCTCAGTTTTCAATTTAACTTTTCATTTTCCAGACTTCTGGCTCAACTTCGTAGCGGAACGGCACATACCGAACTTGCTCAGTCACCCACTAAGTCGCGATATTTCCCAGCCCACTCCCCTTGTTTCCCCAACACGAGCTATGCCCACACTGCCACGCCGCCAATTTTTGCAAACACTCGCCGCCACCGCTGCCGTGACCGGCCTATCCGCCCGGTCCGTATTCGCGCACGAAGGTGACCACGATCACGCGCCGTTCAAAATTTCGCTCGCCGAATGGTCGCTGCACAAGGCTCTGTTCGATTCCGCTTCCGGGATCACGAACCTCGACTTTCCGCGGATCGCCAAGGAAGATTTCGGCATTGATGGCGTCGAATACGTCAACCAATTTTTCAAGGACAAGGCGCGTAATCAAACCTACCTCGACGACTTGAAGTTGCGTTGCGATGACTTGGGGGTGACGAGCGTGCTGATCATGGTCGACGGCGAAGGCCAAATCGGCGATCCGGACAAGGCCAAACGCAAGCAATCGGTCGAGAATCACCATCAGTGGGTGGATGCGGCCAAGTTCCTCGGTTGCCATTCGATTCGCGTCAATGCGGCGAGCGGCGGCAGTTACGTTGACCAGCTCAACTACGCCGCCGATGGACTGCGTCAACTGAGCGAATACGCGGCCAAGCAAGACATCAACGTGCTCGTCGAGAATCACGGCGGACTGAGCAGCAACGGGGCTTGGTTGGCGGTGGTGATGGAACGCGTCGGCATGGACAATTGCGGCACGTTGCCCGATTTCGGGAACTTCAACATTCGCCGAGGCGATGATCCGCTATCGTTCGATCGCTACATGGGCGTGCAGGCACTGATGCCCTACGCGAAAGCGGTCAGCGCCAAGACATATGACTTCAACGACAACGGCGACGAGACCACGATCGACTATTTCAAGATGATGAAGATCGTGACGGATTTTGGATATCACGGCTACGTCGGGATTGAATACGAAGGCGGGCGTCTCGACGAGTATGCAGGTATTCTCGCTACGAAGGCCCTGCTCGAGCGTATCCGCGAAAAGCTGGCATGAGTTCAACCGTCCCACCGACGCCGCCGAAGAAGATTTTGCTGGGTATCGCGGGCGGGATTGCTGCGTACAAGGCCGCGGATTTATGTAGCAAGCTTGCCCAAGCCGGCCATCATGTGCAGGTCGTGATGACCTGGGGTGCGTCGGAGTTCGTCGGCGAAGCGACGTTGGCGGCGCTATCGGGGCGACCCGTGGTCACGCAGAGTTTCGATGCGCGGTTCCCGCTCGGCCCGCATATTGAACTGGCGCGAGGGTTGGACGCCCTCGTGATCGCTCCCGCCACGGCGGCGACGCTAGCCCGATTGGCCCACGGCCTCGCCGATGATTTGCTCAGCACATTGTATCTGCAGAACACCGCTCCGGTGGTGCTGGCCCCAGCCATGAGCGACCCGATGTGGAATCAGGCCAGCGTGCAAAGAAATGTCGAGATTTTGCGTGGTGACGGTTGTCACATCGTCGGCCCCGAAAAAGGTTGGCTGAGTTGTCGCGTCCAGGGTACCGGTCGGATGAGTGAACCGGCTAAGATCATCACAGAAATCAACGCTCTCATCTTGTCCTATCAGAGTCAGTCATGACCGTCCACGTCTTCGGACACCGAAATCCCGATACCGACGCGATTTGCAGCGCGATCGCCTACGCCGATTTTCTGCGCCGGACAACTCGGCCCGACGCGGTTGCGGCCTGCTGCGGAGCACCGAACCAACGAACTGAGTTTGCGCTCCGGCAAGCCCAAGTCAGCATGCCGCGGATCATCATGGATGTGCGGCCCGAACTAATCGACATGTGCAATCGTGAGATGGTTTACGCGCGGCCGTCGGATGTTTTTTATGACGTTTACACGCGGATGAACAAGCACGGTTTGCGTTCGATCCCAGTGCTCGACGAGAACGATTGTTTGATCGGCCTGGCGACCCTGCTCGATTTGCTCGATCTGGTTTTTCGCGGTGGGATGGAGGCCAGCCAATCACGGGGCGTCCGTTCGACGCTCCGCAACGTCGTATCGGTGCTCGGTGGCGAGTTCCAACATGAAGTCGATCCTGATCGCATGGAAGATATGATCGTGACCGTGGGGGCGATGAGTGCGGGCGGGTTCACCGACCGGCTCAGCGAGTTCCCGCCCGAGCGTTTGATCGTTGTCAGTGGCGACCGGCCGACGATCCAGTTACCCGCCCTCGAAATGGGCGTCCGTGCACTGGTCGTCACGGGCGGTTTTGAACTTTCCAGCGGGTTGGTTGAATTGGCCCGGAACCGTGGCGTGGCGGTGATTCGCAGCGATTTTGATACCGCGTCGACCACGACCCGTATCAAAGCGGCTCAAGTCATCGAGGATGCGATTGACCGAAATTGCGAGGCTCTGTCGTCCAAAATGCCCGTAACGACAGCAAAAAATCATATTTTCCGCTCCTCACAGCCAGTGTTCCCCGTCGTCGACGGCAAAAAACTCGTTGGGGTGCTTAGCAAAAGTGATCTTATTCACCCGCCCCGACCGCAACTCGTTCTCGTCGACCATAACGAGATCGGACAGGCGGTCGAAGGTATCGAAGAAGCGGAGATCATTGAGGTGCTCGACCATCACCGGCTCGGCGGATCGCTGAAATCCACCGGTCCGATTCGTTTGACCATGGATCCGGTCGGTTCCACCTGCACGCTGGTGGCCCGCATGTTCCGTCAAGCCAATATCGACCCAGGACCGGGAATCGCATTGTGCATGGCGTCGGGCATCATCAGCGACACGTTGCACCTGCGTTCGCCGACGACGACGGACGTCGATCGTGACATCTTGGATTGGCTGCAAACCTTTTGCGAATTGCCGATCGAACAATTTGCAACGGATTTTTTCCAAATCGGCTCGGCGCTGCGATCGTGCCCTCCAGATAAAGTCGTCCGCGAAGACTGCAAACAGTTCGAAGAGGGCGGTAAACGGTTTTCGATCTCTCAGATCGAAGAAATCGGCTTCGATCTGTTCTGGCAACGTCAAAACGAATTGGTCAAGGCGCTCGCGGGTTTGGCCGACGAAAACTCGCTCGACTTTTCCGCGCTGATGGTGACGGATATCTCCAGCAACGGCAGTTTGCTGTTAATGAGCAGCGAACCCGACGGTTGGGACGAGATCAACTACCCGCAACTGGAGGATAAACTCTACAAACTCGATCACGTGGTCAGTCGTAAGAAACAGTTGCTGCCGCTGATCAGCAGTCTGCTTGAATCGGCAGCAATGCCACGCTGAGCCCGCTCGTTTCTTAGCGTCAGCGAGACAATAAGTCGCGTAGTGGACGAGGCAACGAGTCCGTCGCTGCTGGACTCGTTGCCTCGTCCACTACCATTCAGCGCGTTTTGTTGTTTCGCTGTCGCGTAGTGAGCCCGCTCGTTCTGCAGTGGGCCCGTCCATTTTCGTAGTGGGATTGTCGATTCAACGCAAAATGCGATCATGATGGTTGAAC
>JBDNIG010000267.1:0-2610 GCA_041688415.1 Rhodopirellula sp.
ATCTCGTGTGCTTCGTGTATTTCCTGGTCGATCCCGACATCTGTCACACTCCGCATCGTCGACCCGGCATGCCGAAACTCACCCGTCCAGTACAAGATAGTGCTGGAATCCAAGCAGCCAGCAAGCAAAGATACCCACATCTGCTGGATCCCAGTCCTACACTTTGTCTTTTGAGGGGGTCGGTGTCACCCAAGCGGACGAAGTCCGCGCCGATTTAAACTTGGGAACACTCATCTTCGCTAATGACCACTAATCAGAACAGCTCAATCATCCATTGGGACGTCAGCCACGCAGCGTGCTAAAACGGAAAGCCCCATGAGTCCATCAAAGAGACCTGACCCATTTGATTTCTCCAAGCAAGCGAAAGGGACCATCAAAGAGTCCTGAACACCTTTGATTTCCCCCAGGAATCCACTTTTTATCAAGAAAAATCAATGAACCCAGCCACTGAAAGTCTGATCGGGCAGTTCCTGGAGCCCATTTTTCGCACCCTGCCCCCAGCAACCGCGATGCAGATCACCAAACTGACGGCAGACTCAACTCTACAAGAGCGTGTCCGATACCTCGCCGAACGCTCCAACGAAGGTGAGTTGACCGAAGCGGAGGGGACGGAGTACCTGGCGTTGATTGATGCCGGGGATATCCTGGCGACGCTCCAGGCAATCGCACGGCGAACATTGCATGATCCAGCTCGGTGATCGGTAAAGCTGCCCGTCAAGCGGTCACCCGAAGAGCCGTGAATCGATGTGAGTATTGCCGTTTGCAACAAGTCCATTATCCGCTTTGGCTACACCAAATCGAACACATCATCCCAAAGAAACACTTCGGAAGCGACGAACTGAACAACTTGGCTCTGGCATGTGTCCGATGCAATCTCGGCAAATCTTCCAACCTTACCGGCATCGATCCGCTGACCGATGACATCGTCACGCTTTTTCACCCACGAATCGATTCCTGGTACGAACACTTCACCTACGTGGGAGCTGAAATTGCTGGCTTGACGCCAACTGGAAGAGTGACCGTTTACGTGCTTAACATGAACGAAAGCCAACGTCTTCGACTCCGATATGGCCTACTCGAGAACAACGAACTCGATTAGTCAACGAACCGCAAGAAGCTAAGTGCGTTAATCTTCGCTAGTGACTGCTCATCAAAACATTTCAAGGCCAAACTACCTGCTCGCATCGATCTCTTCAGTTGAGCCAATGAAACACATTTTCGCCCGTGGATAAGAATAACGGCAGAATAATTTGAGGGCAGAATGTTTCCCAAGGTGCGAAGGACCGGTATTCCAATCATTCTGTCCAACAATCATTCTGCCCAACTCCCAACTCCCCCTCTCCCCCTCCGTGAAAATCAGTGCCAATCCGTGGCTGACACTTACCGTGCTGACAGGCAGTCGAGCCAGAACGAGCAATCGGTGCCAAAGAGTTTTGACAGGATTAACAAGATGAAACATGATTTAGCTGAACTGCTCAGCAAACAACTCCCTCACGAAACATCTTGTCAATCACGTAAATCCTGTCATTTATCACCACATTTGTCCCGCCCAGCTCATCAAAGAGGCCTGACCCATTTGATTCGCTCGCTGAGAGACACCTTGAAAACCTCTGGTGTACGCCCGCTATCCGATGCTTCCAAATTGCCCCGGCTTGGGAGTAAGAGTAGGATTACGATTAAGAAAGCTGCTCAGCGCCGACGGCCGTGAACAGTTACTATAAGCAAACAGACTGCTCATCAGAGAAACCGATCATGAATGATAGCGTTACCCTTAGCCTTCCCCATGAATTATTCGCCCGGGCACAAGCCTGGGCGACGCAATCTGGTCGCCCGTTGGAAGAGTTTCTCACGGAGTCACTGGAGGTTTCATTATCGCCATTTTCTGACTCTGCCGCAACGATCAGACAATGGTCCGATCAACGGGTTGTCGAAGTATTGCAGTCTGAGTTAGCCCCCGAACAAGAATCGCGGCTCAGTCAACTGCTACGAAAACAGCAAAACGAGCGACTCACCGCTGAACAGTCGCTCGAACTGCAGACCCTGATGACTGTTTATCAAGAAGGGTTGCTGGCAAAATCAGCAGCACTTCGCGAAGCGGTTAGACGCGGATTGCGTTCCACACCCAAGTCATGAGATGACGCGGTGATGAAGTCCGAGAAAGAGCTACTCGTCCGACTGCGAATTCGCACAGACAATCGTTGTGGCTACTGTCTCGCACCGCAGCACTTGATTTTAGGAACGAGCGGGTGATCGGCAAGTCCGCCATTGGCCGCGCAACCGTACTGGCACTCCAACTCAACAATTTCGTCGCCTTAAACGTGAGGGAAAACTGGATCGCCGTAGGCTGGCATCCACCTGCATGTGACTGAAACGATAACCAAAATGCCTCAAAGAGATCTGGCCCATTTGATTCCTCCCGGCTTTTAACGGTTGGCGATTGGCGATTGGCTGTTGGCTTTTTTGTCGCCTGATCGCTCCGCCGATCGGACCCGGTCGATGCCCGCTTCGGGCGAGGCGTAGCCAACCGCCCCGAAAAGGAATCGTTAACTACGTTAACCACGAAAACCACGAAAAACACAAATAACACGAAAGAGGACGAGTGCTGCAATC
>JBDNIG010000032.1:0-3878 GCA_041688415.1 Rhodopirellula sp.
CCGTACAGCAATGAAATTGCGTGACCTCGCTATTTACCCTGTTATGACACTGTTCCGCGTCCTGTTTTGAAAGCCCGCTGTTTCCCCCGCTATACGCCATTGAAGCGGATTTAGAGCGAGGGGGGAAATCTGGGGGCCACCCACGGAGATGTAGCAGGGGCATCTCGAAAAACAGTGCGTAAGGAAGACGCACAGCCTGCGATTCTGCCGGATTTCCAGCCAAAAGTGGGTGGCCCCAACTCCTCCAGGCAGCGAACTGTTCCAGCTCGATCATTTGTTTTCTTTGCTAATTTATGTGGACGAGATACCCAACGTACCTGATAGGTTCTTCGAGGTGTTTAGTGACTGACGTTCAGAATATTGGATTTAGGAACAAGACTAGTCGGTGACGATCTTCAAGATGCGATCATTGTAACTGTCGACGATATAAAGCTCGCCGGTTTCAGGATGAATGGTCACGCCGTGGGGGCGATTGAGTTGACATTGTTGCGGGGAACCGCCCACTCCTGCCTGCCCCTTTTCACCGGTTCCGGCGATGCGTTGGATCGTTCCCGTTTTCGGATCGTAGCGGCGAATAAGATGATTCTCGGCGTCGGCGATAATGACGCGGTTTTCGAGGTCGATGCATAAGTGCTTGGGCCCCTTCATCGTCGCCGCCAAGCCGGGTCCTCCATCACCGCTGTTGCCAGGTTTCCCCGAAGCGTTCACGACGGTGCTCAGTTTGCCGTCGGCATTGACCACGCGCAGCGCATTGCCGCCACGTTCCAAGATGTACAGATTGCCAAGCCGGTCGGCGGCAGCGGCGCGAGGATCGACCAGCGGTGATTCGGTAGCCAAGGCACCGTCGATGGGCGTCCCTTTGGTTCCATCGCCAGCCACCACGCGGGCAGCCCCGGTATTCAAATCGATTTCATGAACTTGATGAAGGTCAGCGACATGCAGCTTGCGGCCGGGAAAATCCAAGCTGATGCAGTACGGTCCTCTGCGACGGGCGTGCTCGCGGGCGACATCGTAACCGGGCAAACTGGCAATCTTACCGGTGCTCGGGTCGATTTGACGAATCCGTCCGTTCCAAGTATCGCCGACTAGAATTTGCCCTTGCGGACGAATCACCAAACTATGAGCTCCGTTGAACTGGGCGTTCAGGGCCAGACCACCGTCTCCCGAAAAACCTGTCTCGCGTTGTCCCGCGACGTGCTGCAGTACCCCGCGCGGGTCAATCTTCAGCAACCGATTTCCCTCGCTCATCTCCACGAGCCACATCGACCCGAGCTGATCGAACGCGAGTCCGTACGGTTCGTGGAGCCGTGCGTCACGCGCTGCGATTTCAGTCGCGTCAAGCTCTCCGCCGGCGACCAGCTCGATCCGCTGGGGCGATCGTTTCTGCAACACGCGGACACGATGCGTTTCGCTATCGCCGATCAAGATCGAGCCATCATGGTCGACGAAGATGCCGTGCAGTCTGGCCAATTTGCAGCCCAGAGGATCACCATCGGGACCATCTCCCTTTTCGCCGGTACCAGCAATCAACTCCAAGTTACCGGTCTGGGCATTGATCATTCGCACCGAATGACTTTCTGTATCAGCGAGCCAGACATTCCCGTCGCGGTCGACTGCAATCCCCTTGGGACCACTCAGGGTGGCCTGTTTTGCAGGGCCTCCATTGCCCGTGAATCCTTTAGCTCCGGTGCCAGCGATGTGATGGTATGTTTTTGATTTCATGTCGAGTTTAAAAACTTGGTTGCCTTCGCGAGTAGCAAGCCACAGATTTCCTGCTTGATCAAAATCGATGGAACGCGGCCCGTTCAGTGGCGTGCCCGAGAGCGGGGAACCATCGGGCGTTGCTCCCGGCTTGCCGGTGCCGGCAAACGTTTCAATCTTGCCCGATTGCATCTCCAATTTGCGGATCACGTGGTTGCCGATATCACAAATATACAAATCGCCGTCCGGTCCAAATTGGATACTGTGTGGCTTGTTGAGCTGAGCCGCAGTAGCCGGCCCACCATCGCCGCTGTATCCGGAGGTTCCCGTCCCAGCAATCGTCGAGATCGTGCGTGTCTTCATGTCGATCTTGCGAACCGCATGATTCAGCATATCGACGACATAAAGATCGCCCTCGGGATCGAAGCGAATCTCATGTGGCATGTTGAAGGTTGCATTGGCGGCCGGTCCGCCATCGCCGGAGTAGCCCGTTTGACCGTTGCCGGCGATCGTCTCCATTTGACCGTTTACATCGATGCGGCGGATGCGTTGGCCGGTATATTCGCAAAACCAGATCGCGCCGTCCGGCCCACGAACCACACCAAACGGATTGTCGATGCGTTTCTCTAACGCAGGTCCCTCGCCATCGAATCCCGCTTCCCCCGTGCCCGCAATCGTGCGAATCGTCCAGATATTCATCGCCGCAGCATTGCCAATCAGCAGACAGACTGCGATGACGAGCGCTGCGGCACAACGGTGGTATTTCAGCGATAACATGAAACGGAGCTTTTCAGTTTTCTAGGAGGGGCTGCGACTTCGGGCGACGGCCATTGTAGCCGACACGCCTTGTCTCAAGACGACGACGACGCAATGGTGACGCGAAAGAAAAAACAGGGACTACCCACCAATCTAAAAGTGGAGGATTTTATACTACGACAAATGGTGAAGGCCGGCAGTTTCGGGACCATGCAAAAAAGTGGATGGCCCCAGATCTGATGTTTCGGCTTGCCAGGAGCGAGGCGAGGAAGGATTCTGTAATTGGGCCAAGGGGAGCGTTAACTCCCTGCAGGTCAAGTCTCACCGCTGGAGCGTTAACTCCACGGTGAGGCGATTCATGAAAACACCCGGCCAACCCTGCAACGGTCTGCCACGACCCACCAAAATAATCCAAGATCGCCAGCCCACCGCGATCAAGCACCAACGGCCACCCTCAGCCAAACCGCCAAAGTGGCTGAATTTCAAACCGCTGTCGACAATTTCGACCTAATCCATTTATCTCAAACTGCTCAGCTCCTATGCTCAACGCAGACCGTCAGGCCCTTTGTCCGGCAAATTATGGGTGGCCCCTTCCCCTGCTCGGTGGCCCCTTCCCCTGCTCTGGGTAAAGCAGGGAATCCAGGAGGTCTCGACAGACTGGCGTCAGTCAGCGTCACAAGCAGAAAAGTGGGTGGCCCCTTCTTTGCTCCAAGCAGAAAAGTGGGTGGCCCCTTCTTTGCTTCTTTGCTGTGCGCAGAAGGGGCGACCCAATCTTTACAGCCTCACTTCGACCAGTCCCATTCCATCGCCCCCGGCCAGATCGCCCATTCAAGGCATCCCCTCAGCTCCTTTGTCCAACGATCCATGGGTGGCCCGAATGGCACAGTCACCCGGTTTTTGCCACGGTCTCGGCCGTGTCCTAGCTTTGTCTGGGCTACCCCAAGCAAAGCCCACCCGTTTTCCCCTACTTTTTGTCGCTTTTTTTGGCCGGTCCGGACTGCCCTACTACAAGCAGACCCGATACGCTATCGGGGCGACGATGGGGGCAAAAAGAAGCCGCATGGGGGCGGTTTCTCGCCCAACACCCAGGCAAGCCCAGACCAACTCCGCATCTGTGACTTGCTGGACACGCCTGAAAATCGCAGCACCCCCCCTTCTTGTCCGGTAGATCTCCCCGAACCCGCTATGCTGGCTGGTTGTCAGGTGTACGGATAACAAGGAACTAGTCTAGAGATGACAAACGATGGATGAGACCAGAATTGGAAAAGATGCGAACATAATAACGCCTGGAGATACTTGGCGTGGACCTAAAATGCGGGATAGGCGCTCCTATAAACCCTTCATGATGGTTAAAACGGATACCGCTGAGTCTGTTGGCTTTCAGCCAATCGAGATAATAGAGAAGGATGGCAAGCAGATCG
>JBDNIG010000268.1:0-15000 GCA_041688415.1 Rhodopirellula sp.
CGCACTCACGACGGGCGGAGTCATTGTATCCAGACGGCTCCGCCCGTCTGAGCTGACACAGTCACCATTCTCACGACGGGCGGAGCCGTCGGTCGACAATGATCCGCAAAACTCAAGTCTCCGAAAAAGTCGCTTGAATCTACTCTGGCGTGGTAATACAGTACAATGTGCTCTTTGATCTACACGTGAGGTGGGTAATGAACAGAAAGCAACCAGCGAAACTGGAAGCACGTGGGCGGCGAATTTTGGATGCGGTCTCCCGGCTCGGTCGAGCGTCTGGCTCGAAGGTGACGTCTTATCTTGATGATTCGCCGAATGATTCGGCGATGCGAGCACTGATGTTGTTCGTAGCCGTGATGATGATTAGCGGCGTGATCTCGGTGCTGCGTCCCGTCTCGATGGCCGCCGACGCTGCAGCGGATAAGGACTCGCCTGACAGAGCAGGATCGATCGTTCGCGGCACCGATGAAACGCTGAAAATTCGCTTTCACGGCACGGTGGTGGACGAAGACGGTAAGCCTGTTTTGAACCCCAAACTGACTCTCACTTTGCGTTCAACCGATCATACAGAAACCGAGTTGACGAGCCCCGAGATTGACAGCAATGAGTTTGTGTTTTGGTTGCCGGCCCGTGGACTGAATTGGTACGGATTGAGTCTCGAAGCGCGCCGCAATGACGACAGCGATGAGCTGGCGTACCAGTTTATCTCGCGCAATGACATTCGACCCGCTGCGATCGACGGAGTGAATCTTACACTACGGCGACCGACCGCAAGCACCGAGATCATGGTGACCGATCATGGTCAACCGATCGCTGGTGCGTCGGTCAAGGCCAACATGACATGACGGCGTGTGACACGCGGTCGGACCGATGAAAACGGACGCGTCAAGATCTCCATGTATGCCAATGAATCGCTTCGCAGCTTGACCGCCTGGACGGACGACTATCGGATCGGTGGCTACCAATTCGATAGCCAACCGATTCGTGATGCGGCTACGCCCACTCATGAAATCGAGCTCGCTCCCTGTCGCGATCAACGGATCCGAATGGTCGACGTCGACGGCAATGGCATTGAGGGTGTCGCGTTCGACATCTATACCGCTACCCCTGATCCTTACTACAACTACCTCGGTGTCGTCGACGATGCGAACCTGACGACGGATGCCAATGGCGAGGCGGTCTTTCATTGGTTTCCGGATTGGCTTGAGGTCTATCGCTATGCTGAACCGGAAAGCGACCAGTGGTACATTCATGAAAAAGCAAAACTGGTTGACGGTACACTCGTCATCACACTCAAACCACATGTGAAGCGAAAACAAGTGATGGGAACGGTGGTCGGCGAAGTAGGCGACCGGGCGGGACTCACGGTGCAGTCGCGTACTTTCCAGGGCGAACGAGAAAACCGTTCGGATCACCGATATGCGACCACCGATGACGAGGGACATTTCTGGATCGATGTGCTGCCCGGCGCAACCTACTTAACTTTCGTTACCGATCCACAACAAGTCAGTGAATACTCCGAAAACCTCGTCTTTGATCCGGAGACCGACAAAATCGATCCACCCGTGCTGAATCTGGCGACGGGGGTGGTCGTCAAAGCAAAATTGACGTCAGGACCGAATCAAACGCCAATCGCGAACCAACACGTCAGCTTCCGAAACAATCATCGCTATCGATGGACAGAGAACGGAGAGGCACGATCGGGAAGTGGCGGACGGAGCGTCTCCGCGACGACGGATGCGGACGGCATTGCAACCGTCCTCATGCTTCCCGGCCAGGTAAAAGTCATGGTTTATCAAAACCACTGGAATGCGACCGAATTTGTCGATGCGACCGATGGTGGGGATAACGTTGTTGAACTTCATCGCGAGATTAGTCAACCGCGACAGGTGTCTGGCTGTGTGATCAGCGCTGAAGGCGTTGACGCTACGTTTGCTGAATGTGAATTAACCATTGGCGCAATCGATGGCAAGACAACAGATGAGCGAACGCTGCGTACTGCTAAGGATGGCACGTTTTCCTTCGAAACGGTCGCTACCAAACTCGGTGTCGCCGCGATCACGGACGACCACCGCTACGCCGGCACGGTGATCGCTCGCGACGTTTCCAAACCGATCGTCGTCAAGATGATCCCCACCGAGACCTTTCATGGCAAATTGATCGACGCGGATGGCAATCCGATTGCGTCGCGCACCATCACGGCCTACGTGAATTTGTCGGACCCCAACGAGAGTCAAACGTCAAATCCATTTGGGAGTATCTCGTTTCCCGACAGCGTACGAGTCATGAAGACAACCACGACCACGGATGAGCACGGTGCCTACACAATCGAAGGCCTACCCTGCTTTGTAATAATCACCATTTACGCCGAGGGGCAGGACTGGGAATTAACGGAAGTCTATTTGGAACCAAACGAGGAGCGTCCTGTTGTCACCTCCCAACTTCAGCGAGTTGGTGATACCCCAGTCAATCCAGGCAAACCGATTTCCCAACGATGGGCGGGGCGACTGCGTGATTGTCGGCTCGGCGGATACCGGCCGTTGGCCTTCGTGACCGACGGTTCCGAAGCTGCAAAGAAATTCATTGACGAGAAGTTGATGGACTACGATCATCGTCCGGTGCTGTCGCACTTCATGGAAACGATCTATCAGCCCGACTCCGCGTCGACGAATTTCGCCGAGAAAATGGCTTGGGCAAAGCCATCGGCAGGTGATCTCGCGATGATCGTCTACGACGACGCGGGTACCGAGCTCGCCCGCACGCTCATCGCAATCGACGACGACAAGAGCGTTGACCGGGCAATCGAGTTCTTGCGCAGCAACGCGCCACCTGAGATCGATGCGGAGCAAGCATGGGACGACGCGTTTGCGCTCGCCAAGAAAACCAATCGCCGCGTCTGGGCCCGGATCAGTGGTCGCTATTGCGGACCGTGCTTCAGACTTGCCCGTTGGCTGGACGATCATCACGAACGACTCGATCAAGATTTTGTGATGCTGAAAATTTCCGAGACTGCACCCGCCGATGTGCAAGATCGGTTGCTGCGCCGAAAATCTGCTGGCATCCCGTTTCACGCGATTTTTGCCGCCGATGGTACCGAGATCATCGACAGCCGCGGACGGCTCGGAAACATCGGATCACCGTCGGGATTCGAAGGAAAACGTCATCTACGAAAGATGCTCGAGGCCGGGTGCCAGCATCTGGCGACCGAGCAAATCGACGAACTCGTTGCGAGCGTCAACGATTGACCAACGCGGCGGAAATGTGGCATCGGCGTCGGGATGTTGGGCAGTAGCGTTGGACTGGGGCTCCGTCAAAGCGAATGCTTCGTTCTGCTTTTGACAGAATCCACGTGGCCGCCCATCTATGTTAGCGTAGCCGCGGTAGCTGGATGGGGAGTGATTTTTCAAGGTGGGTCGTCAATGTCCCTCACCACGCCGCTTATGCTAAGATTCTCACCCGGTCGCCGAACAAGCCGCACTTTCCATTTGGTAAACCCCCGACAATGCCCACCCACGCTCTCAGTCTTGCTCGCTGCGGATTTTTTCTCTTTGTTTTTGGAATGCTCTCCGCGTTGCTGCCGCCTTCCGTGGCGGCGCAGGATGCGTCCGTGACGGCGCAAGATGCCGGTCTTCCAATGACGCCGTCGCCGAGTGTTTCACTGTCCGAAGACGGACAGTCGTCCGTGGAGGGCAACGTCGGAGGCGACGGGCAGGCAATAAAGGTCGGCGAGAGCGACCACGGCGAGGGGCTCGACTGGACGCCCGCGTGGCTGGTTTTGATCGGAATCGTGACCGTACTGGCGTTGATTATCGTATTGAAGCTCAATGCGTTTTTAGCGTTAATTATCTCCGCGGTCCTCGTCAGTGTGCTGGTCGGACAGATGCAGGACGTGGGGGCGGGGGAACGCATGGATGCGGTGGTCAGCGCGTTTGGATCGTCCGCGGCCGGCGTGGGGATTGTGATCGCGATGGCGGCGATCATCGGCAAGTGCATGCTCGACAGCGGCTCGGCCGATCGCATCGTCCGCTCGGCCGTTGACGCCACCGGCGAGAAGAACGCGTCGTTGGGGTTGATGATCAGCGGCTTCATCTTGGCGATCCCCGTGTTCTTCGATACGGTTTTTTACTTGCTCGTGCCGCTGGCCCGCTCCCTACACCGGCGCACGGGGAAACACTACCTGCGTTATTTGCTGGCGATTGCGACGGGCGGCTGCGTCACTCACACGCTCGTGCCGCCCACTCCCGGCCCGCTATTGGTGGCTGCTATTTTGGGCGTCGACATCGGGATGATGATGATGATCGGAGTATTGGTGGCGATCCCTTCGGCAATCCTGGGGCTGCTGTTCTCGATCTATGCTGATAACAAAATGCCGATTCCGATGCGTTCGCTCAGCGCGGGCGAGGATCGTCATCAACCGCTGGCCGAGGACAAACTGCCGGGCTTGTTCGTTTCACTTCTACCCGTGCTCCTGCCGGTCGTCTTGATCGGTGCCGGGACGCTGGCGACGACGCTGGCCGATCGCGAGGATCGCGCCGCGGTGCTGACCACGGACGTTGAGAGCTTTGATTTACTGGCGGGGCGATTTGCCGCGGCGACTGAAAAATCGCCCGCTGGGCGGATCTTGGCCAGCGACCGGATCACGCCTCAGCAGCGTCAACGCCTGACCAATGCCGCCGCCAACGATCTCGAAAAACAGCGGACGGTCGAGCTCATCAACGAAGCCTTACTCGACCCTGATTTCTACACTGCCGACGCGTTTGCAGACGTGTCGATGCCCAAAATTACCGCCGAACTGCGAAAGGCGGATCAGTTGCGGATGAAACCGGTTGATCGGCGGCGGATGAACCGGGCACTCCTCGACGCGGCATACCCGGAATTGATCGCACCGCAGCGTTGGGATAGTCCGATGCGAAAGGTCGCCGGCACGCTCGGACTGTGGAGCAATCCGAACTTCGCGCTGTTGTTGGCGGCGCTCACGGCGATGCTAACGTTCAAGGTCGTCCGCACGCTTTCGTGGCGCGAACTCGGTATCGACGTGGAGGAGTCTTTGATGAGCGGCGGCGTCATTATTCTGATCACCGCGGCCGGTGGCGCGTTTGGTACGATGCTCTATCAAACTGGCGTCGGCGACACGATCCGCGAGTACTTCGCCGGGCGGCAGGCCGCCGGTATCGCCATCCTGCTGCTCGCGTGGTCGGTTGCCGCCGTATTCAAAGTGGCGCAGGGCAGCAGCACGGTTGCCATGATCGTGGGGGCGGGCATGATCGCGGCGATCATGGGCAACGACGAACCACCGTTTCACCTCGTCTACGTCGCCACCGCCGTGGGCAGTGGGGCGTTGATGGGCAGTTGGATGAACGACAGTGGGTTTTGGGTGTTCACGAAAATGGGCGGATTGACCGAATCCGAGGCGCTCCGCTGCTGGACCCCGCTGCTCGCGATGCTGTCCGTCGGCGGTCTGGTCAGCACGATCATACTCAGCCAAATCCTGCCGATCGTGACTGCCACGCCATGAATGACGATGACGACCTGTGTCTCTGTTTTCACGTCACGCGGCGGAAGGTAATCCAGTACATCCGCGTGCGGCGACCGCGCCGCGCCAGTGAGCTATCGCAGTGCTACGGCGCCGGGACCGGTTGCGGATGGTGCCGCCCGTTCTTGGCCCGACTGCTCGAACGTGAAAGGTCGAATTCATCGGATCAAGACAACGAAACTCTGCCGAGCCCGGCAGAATATGCTCAGCAGCGAGCGGCCTATCGTCAGCAGCGAGACGCATCGGACTAGCTCGATCCACGCTCTGGCGACGGTGGCTACGTTTTCGCCGGTCGTGGGCTATTTCCCCACGTATACCCCGCTGCACTGCAGCGTGATGGCATTGACCGACTTGTCATACGTCGCGTTACCCACCGCGATCACGCGGTCGCCTTGGGCCACTCCGAGTAGCTCGCGAGCGTCGGTGCCGAGTGTCTTTCCATCCGGGCCGACAATATTCACGATTGCCTTCGGAGCCTTCTCGGCGCGGCGTTTGCAAAACGGGCAGTTATCCTCGTGATCGGGATCATCCAGCCCGTGCCCGTCCGCTGGCAGTTCACTGAGCATGAAGGTGGCTTGCCCATCCTGAAACGCGGGGAAATCCCCCGCGTCGATCTTCCCGATCAACACCATCTCGCGCGGTGAGTCGGTCGTCTCTGCGGAATCCTGCGATCCGTCCAATTCCTCAGCCGCCTGCGTCAACGAAGTCGGGTCGGACGGCGCTATCTCGATCAAATGCTCGCTCGCGAGATCGCCCGGCTCCGAAGCAGTCTGAGATGATTGGACGCCGTCACAGCCCGCAAGCCCGAAGGAGACAAGCGATGCGGACATCGCGAGCAATGCGGCCAGAGTGGAGGGACGAAGACGATGGAAGAGAGAGTATGTCGTCATGATAATGCCGGTTATGAAAGAGAGTGCTTGGTCAACGTGTCGACGGCGGTGTTGATTTCCCCGGAAACGTCTTTGTACTCTTTGCCTTTGTCGCCGTGGAGTTTCAAGTCAACCTCACCGTAGGCATCGAACAGAGTATCAACCGCTTGCTGCATTTGCTGCTTCGTATCTTCCGGGATGTCGGTTTCGGGAATCATGTCTTCGATTTGGCCGAGCAAGCCACCCACATCGTGCAGTTGATCATGAATGGAGTCGATGTCATCGTCGGCAAACCCCTTGGCAATCGTGTCACGCATGACCACCAATTGCTCCACACCTTGGCCCAGCGATTCCAGCGGAGGTGCGGCATTAATTGGTGCCAAACCCTCCACGTCAATATCACCGGAGTGATCGTGATCGTGTCCATCATGGTCATGTCCGTCGTGATCATGTCCGTCGTGATCGTGCCCGTCGTGATCATGATCATCCACTGCCGCGGACGGCGACTCAGGTGGCGTTTCGGCTGGCCGGCAACCCGCCAGACCACCCGTGTAGGTGATCGCTGCCATGAGTACGAACCACTGCGATGAACTCATGAACCAACCTGGACGTGACATGAAACTTCCTTGGAAATGCGTTGGGAGGAGCGAATGCGAAAACATGCCCTCGACGTAGGATGCCGCGAGTACCGGCGCGGGACGTCGATTTAATTACTGACGAATCTGCCTGTAGCGGAAGTCGCCAAGACTTTCGTTTTTCCGGCATTCCCGAAACTCTTGGCGACTTCCGCTACCTCAATAATTAAATCGACGCCCCCAGCCAGCTGCGTAAAACGTACGAAGTCTCCGCTGAAACGGTTCATCGGCAATGTTCGGACGTCGCTGGGGAACGCTCGATATCTACTGCAGGTTCAGCTCATCGAGAATTTCGCGGATCAGATCGATTTCAATCTGGCGATGACCGTCGCCATCAGGATTGAGCAGGATGCCGAGTTCGTCGTCAAGATAATCCAGCATCGTGCGACCGTCGACCCAGAACCCACCGACTTCCGATTCGCTCTCAAACAGATCGCTGCGGGCCTCGACAAACTGGCTAGCGTGCTTTTGACTCGAAAATGCTACCAGATAGTCGTGGTCTCCACTGCTCGCGGTGAGCGCCCCGAGCGCCTCGTCGGATTCCGATTCGTCACCTAAATGGATCAGAACAAACTGACTCTCGACGAGTTGGCGGGTGATCGAGGCGATGTCATGACGCGCGACGGCGTCCTGAAAACTGCGACCGTTTAGCTCCGACTCGACACCCATGAATGACCGTAACCCGCAAGGCGTTTGACGTACACTGCATCATCCGTCGGGCAGCTATGTTCATTGGGAAAGATCCGTTCCCGCCCGCCCGAAGGAACTCGCGTCCAGGGTGGGCACTGACAATATAGTCACTTTGGAGGGAATGCATAAGCTATGCTGTTTTTTCCTCCGAAGTCACGCCGATAAATTCGATCCGACGTCGGTACGATAGGCGGCCATCGCCGGTACGATCCCGGCGAGCAAGCTCAGCAGGATCACAAACGGCAGCACCAACCACTCGTACTGAGTCACGGAGAATAGTCCGACTTGGACGCCGGTTCGCTGCTCGATGAAGGATCCCGCGGCGAAAATTGCCGCATGCGCGAGGAACCACCCAGCGGCACCGCCAACGATGGCAATGATTAGGCTTTCGAACAGAATGATCCACGTGACACTGCCCCGCCGCGCGCCCAGGGCCCGCATCACGGCGATGTCTCGCCGCCGATCGTTCATCGAATTGTAAATCGAAACGAGCACGCCAAACGCCGCAACAATACACGTGATCAGCGTGATGACGAGCAGTGCCGACAAGAGTGGCCCGACGATGGCTGACATCAGTTTATTGATCTCGCCGATCGGCGCGGCCGCTTGTGCCCGCCCGCTCTCGTTGATCCGGTTCTGCATTCCGGGGGCAAACATGAGGTTGCCATTGCGCACCAGGATCGACGTCACCTCCCGTTCGGGAATCATCAATAGCGGTGGTCGTTCATCGTCGGGATCGCGATCGGGCGGCACGATGATGGCGTCTTCCTCGAGCGGTTTGGCATGCCCTTCGAGCAGGTAGAAACCCTCGAGATTGACGAGCACGGCGCGGTCGTTGGGAGTTCCCGTCGGTGCCAGGATGCCGACGACTTGGAATCCCTGTCCATGCCCTTTGCCTTCGGGATCTCCGTGAGTCGGGTTCATCGTGTCACCGACGTGCATGCCGGACTGCGCGGCCACGCGTGAACCCAATACGCATTCGAAATATTGGTTCTCGGGCGTGTAGGTTTTAAGAGCACGTCCTTCGCGAAACTCAAATACTTGGTCGACCTCGGGGCCATGCCGCAGTTTTTCAAAGAACTCAGGCGTCGTTCCGACGACCCGAAATTCGCCAAAGTAGTCGCCCAGGGCCAGCGGGATCGCGTATCCACCGGCGACGAACCCCGCGTACACGCCGTCTCGCTCGCCGAGCGCCGGATCGCCGCCATATTCGCGCACCATCTCGGCCCGCTGCTCCTGCGGAAAGAACTCCATGTACTCGGTGTACGGTAGGTTCTCGATCGGTTGGCTGAGGTAGTAAACGCTATTGAGGGTGAGCTGCAAGGCACTGCCGCGAGGACCGACAACGAGGTTGTAGCCCACCGACGCGTTGCGCACGAACGCTTCGCTGATGATGCCGTAGATCGCCATCACCATCACGACGAGACCGACGCCGAGCATCAGCGATAGCGTGGTCAGAAAACGCGAAAGGGCGCGGTAGCGAAAGTTGCGCCATGCGATGAACAGGAGATTCATGAAGCCGGATGATGGTGGAGGGCAGCGATATGATTGATGTCTTCGAGCCGGTCGATGCGGCCGAAACGATTGGCAACGTCCATGCTGTGGGTGACCATCAGCAGCGAGATCGATTCTTGCTGGCATGAGTTGATGATCAAATCCAGCACGGAGTCCGCACTGGCGGGATCGACGTTCGCCGTCGGTTCATCAGCCAACAGCAGTTTGGGCTGGCCCGCCAAGGAGCGAGCGATGGCGACGCGCTGTTGCTGACCGACGGATAACTGTTTCGGCCGATAATGGGCCCGGTCAGCCAGCCCGACTCGTTCGAGCAAATGCAGGGCGAGATCGGCGTCCACGCCGCCACGGCCGAACGTCATCCCAAGTTTGACGTTTTCGAGTGCCGAGAAGGCCAGCAGGAGGTTGAACGTCTGAAAGACGTATCCGATCGTCGCGGCGCGAAACCGGTCGCGCCCCTGCTCGCTGAGTTTCGTGAGCTCTATATTGTCCACGCGGATCGAACCCGAGGTGGCCGACAGCATGCCAGCGATCAGGTGCAATAGCGTTGTCTTGCCGCCGCCGCTCTCGCCGCTCAAGGCGACCTGTTCGGCGCGCGCCATTTCAAAACGCGGCACATTGAGCACGGTCAGCTCACCACCGCCGGGTTGCTGGAATTTCTTGATCAGGTCGACAATACTTAACATCGCATCAGGCTTCTTTCAGGAGATCTGTCTTCGTAGCTGCCGTCGCCAGACGGCGGGGGCCGCGTTAGGGCAAGTTAGCTCAAGCATCAGTAACCACACAGGCAGGATGCCTATGCCACGGGGATATCTAGCGACTTCGCATGGCACGTTTGAGCCCCATCTCGGTGTCGCGTTTCTTTAACGTCTCTCGTTTGTCGTGAATTTTCTTGCCTTTGACCAGTCCCATCACGCATTTCGCGATCCCGCGATCGTTGAAATAGACTCGCAGCGGAATCAGGGTCAGCCCACGTTCGAAGGCACGTCCAGAAAACTTGTTGAATTCCTTGTGGTGGACGAGCAGTTTGCGGGGCCGCCGCGGGTCGTGGTTCCACAATCCAGCGTTGTTGTACTGGGCCAGGTCGGCGCCCACCAACCACAATTCTCCGTTGGTGACGCGGATATGGGCTTCGTCGAGGGACAATTTGCCCTCCCGCATGGACTTCACTTCGCTACCCCGGAGCATCATGCCACATTCGATTGAGTCCAGGATTTCGTAGCGAAACTTGGCTTTGCGGTTTTCGGCCACGGGGGTGGTCGAGGCGGCGGCCTGCTTTCCGGACGCCTTGCCAGCTTTTTTCCCGCCTTTTTTCTTCGCCTTGATATCGGCGTCTTTCCTGCCCGCAGCGGTCAGTGACGTTTTGTGCGATTTGGTTTTTGACTTCGACATGGCGGGCATTGTATCGCGAGTGCGGTAAAGGGAAGCCCCGGCAATGGTGAGATTTTGCTGGGGCGGTTACAATAGCGTTTGGTCGCGAAAATTTTTCCTGATTTTAAACGTGAAGGTACCGATGGCTTTCCGATTGCCAGTAGTCTCCGAACCCGAGATGCCCGAGGGCACGTCCGTTAGCGCCACGGGTCGGTTGCCCCGGTGGCTCAAACGCCCGATTCCCAAGTCCAATTCGAACCACCTGACGGATGAGTTGATGGACGAACTTGGGCTGGAGACGGTTTGCGAAAACGCGAAATGTCCCAACCGGATGGAGTGCTATAGCCAACAAACGGCGACCTTCATGATCTTGGGGAATGTCTGTACGCGTCCCTGTGGATTTTGTGCGGTCCAGCGGGGTCGCCCCCCTCAAGCTCCCGTCGAGGATGAGCCGGCGCGCGTGGCCGAAGCGGCCGCTCGCCTGGGGCTCAAGCACGTCGTGATCACCAGCGTCACGCGGGACGACCTCCCCGATGGCGGGGCGGATCATTTCTACCGCTGCGTGATCGCCGTCCGCGAACGAACCGGGGCGACGACGGAGGTTTTGACGCCGGATTTCGTGCAGTGCAAAGACGCACTTGGACGCGTGATCGAAGCTCGCCCGGACGTTTTCAACCACAACATGGAAACGGTTCCACGTCTGTATCGCCGAGTCCGCGGCCCCAAGAGCGATTACGCTTGGACACTGCAAATGATGCGTGAAGTGAAAAAGTACAACCCGACCGTCAAGACCAAGAGCGGATTGATGCTCGGCCTCGGTGAGGAACGCGGCGAACTGCTCGATGCGCTGGCGGACCTCCGCGAGCACGGTGTCGATTTCCTCACCCTGGGCCAGTACCTGCAGCCCGGCGACAAGTACCTGCCGGTCGTGCGATACGTGCCACCGGAAGAATTCGACGAACTGGCCGAGCTAGCGAAACAGATCGGTTTCGTCAAAGTCGCCTCCGGCCCCTTCGTCCGCAGCAGCTACCACGCCCGCGACATGGCCGAAACAGCCTGACGGCTGATCCGGTCAACTGAAGCTCGCCGAACAAGTAGCTTCAGCAATTAAATCGACGTCCCATGGCGAGCGAAGCCTTGGGAAACGCGCTACATTTTGACCCACGCGTTGCCGTCTTTCGAGCTCTTCACCGCGGCTTCGATGAACGCCATGCCGGTGTAGCCGTCGTCGATATTGGCATACTTGGTTCCATCACACGCGAACGGCTTGCCGTCGTTGTACAACCGCACGTCTTGCTCGAAACAGCGGTGCAGTCGTGCGAACGCGTCGTGGAACGCCTCGGGGTGTCCCGCGGGGATGTTCGGTTCGGCCATCAGATCTTCGGGCAGGTCGCTTAGGAAGCCATCATTGGCGGAAACCGCGCCACGGAAATAGGTGCGATCGGGTTGACCCGGTAACTGAATCTTGACTTCCTCGGGGAATTCCTGACGCCACGACAGCGTCCCCTTGGTGCCGTTGACCTCGATGCCGAGATCATTTTTGTGGCCGATCGCGATCTGCGACGCGCGGACCATGCCTGTGCCACCGTTGGACAATTCGACGTAGCTCGTGAAATGATCGTCGAGCACCCGACCTTGGACGTACGTTTCCAGGTGTGCCTGCACTCGCTCGACGTTCAAGCCGGTGACGAAGCGAAGCTGCATCAACGCGTGGGTGCCGATGTCACCGCCGCACAAACTCGCGCCCGCCTTCTTCGGATCGACACGCCACTCGGCTTGCGCGTTGCCCGAATCCTCGGTGCGTTCGGCCAGCCAACCTTGCAGGAAATACGAATCCACCCAGCGAACGTCGCCGAGCAATCCGCTGGTGACAATGAAACGCGAAAAGCGACTCGTCCAGTGTCCGAGATAGGTGTGCGATACCGCGAAGGGAACGTTGCTTTCTTTGACCGCGGCGACGAGTCGTTGGGCTTCGTCAAGATTGATGGTCAGCGGTTTTTCGCAAAACACGGGAATGCCCGCACGGACGCACTTGACCGCAGGATCGAAGTGTAGCGGGTGGGGAGGCAGCGAACAGCCACGGCGAGACCGAACGCTCGCAAGGATCCGCCACTTTAATTTCCGCACGTTCCCCTCCACATCGGTCTCGTCATGTTACACTGTGTATCCTACGGTTCTGTAATGAGATTGTCATCAATCGCACGTGCCTCCTGAGAAACTCCATGAATCCTCTTCTGTCGACTGCCAACTGGACCACTTATTTGGGTGCGGGGCTGGGCAACTTTAATACGATCGTGTTGATCGGTGCCCTGGTTGTCTTCGTTCTAATTTTGCTGCTGTTTTTTGTCTTCGTCAAGTATTTTGG
The DNA here is from genome assembly GCA_041688415.1 of Rhodopirellula sp. Taxonomy (GTDB): domain Bacteria; phylum Planctomycetota; class Planctomycetia; order Pirellulales; family Pirellulaceae; genus Rhodopirellula. The sequence continues at coordinate 12,976 of JBDNIG010000268.1, forward strand.
CTTGTGGATCCAGTCGGTGCTCACGAAGTCCGATATCAGTTTCTCCGATTTGATCGCAATGAGCTTTCGCAAGGTCAATACGCGGGCGATCGTACGTGCCAAGATCATGGCGACCCAGGCCGGTTTGGACGATCCAGAGTTGACCGGCGGTGCCCTCGAAGCCCATTACCTTGCCGGAGGCAATGTCCAACAAGTCATCCGGGCGTTGATTGCCGCCAAGAAGGCAAAAACGATTTCACTCACTTTTCGCGAAGCGACGGCCATCGACTTGGCCGGACGCAATGTGCTGGAATCGGTGCAAACGAGTGTCTATCCCAAAGTCATCGATTGCCCGCCACGCGGTTCCACCAAATCCTCGCTCGATTCCGTTGCCAGAGACGGCATTCAGTTGAAAGTCAAGGCGAGAGTGACGGTGCGGGCCAATCTGCAACAATTGATCGGCGGTGCGACGGAAGAAACCATCATCGCCCGTGTGGGAGAAGGCATCGTCAGTGCGATCGGTAGCGCCCTCAATCATAAGGCGGTTTTGGAGAATCCAGACGTGATCAGCAAAGCCGTCTTGGCGAAAAAGCTCGACTCCCAGACCGCATTCGAAATTGTTTCGATTGACATCGCCGATATCGACGTGGGTGCCAACATTGGTGCCCGCCTGCAGGCCGATCAAGCCGAAGCGGATACCGCCGTCGCCCGCGCCAATGCGGAAAGCAAACGGGCCGCCGCCGTCGCCGAAGAGCAAGAGATGCGGGCCAGGATCGAGCAGAGCCGAGCCGAGGTCGTCGAGGCCGAAGCGACCGTGCCCCACGCGATGGCCGAAGCATTCCGCAGCGGGAGTTTGATGATCATGGACTATTACCGGATGCAGAACATCATCGCCGATACCGAAATGCGACGATCCCTGTCGGGACAGCAAGCCGAATCGGCCAGCATCCACGCTCATCAGTAATCACCAGCGAGGAGATTTTCACGATGTCCAACGATCTCGAAGACTTCTTACGCCAAGCCGCTGAAATGCGGCAACGCAAGCAGGCCGAACGACGTGCCGATGAAGAGCAGCAGCGGGACCAGCAAACACGCTCGGGACCCCTGCCCTACACCAATGCGCGTCGAGAACGGGCGGTCGAGGAAGTGACGGGGTATTACGACGAACTCGAGGAGGAAATCCTGGACGAACGCGACGTCGAAATTCTCGATGCCGTGCATCTGCTTGATGGTGAACAAGACAGTCCTAGCCGCGAGGGAGCATCGAGCACGAGCGAGCCGTCCGCACGTGCGGCGATGCCCGAGGCCAAGATCGTCGCCCCAGAACACGGCGGATCGAGATCATCGAAGATCAGTCCGGCGGCCTCACTGCGAGAAATGCTTCGCCAACCCGATGGTCTGCGGCAAGCTTTCTTGATCCGCGAAATCCTCAATCGACCGCGGTTCTAAGTCGTCCGAAATCGAGCTGACTCGCTCGATAACGACGAGAGCCCACAATGACGTGGCACCCATTCTCAAACAGATCGCGAAAACCTAATTCCCGAGCAACCCCCGCAATTGGTGCCCTGGCATTTGTCGCCTCCTCGGATTAGCGGCAAGAGAGGGTAGGGGGACAGAGCTTCATCACGACCAGTTTGACTCTTCAATGAGAAGTATAGCTTCATTGACGTGAGATTGCCGATTCCTCCGTCGTGAGAGGTGTGCGATGGTTCGGTTGGCGCGGTGTGAGGTGTTTGATCCACGACGCAGCCCGAGATCAAGTCAATTTCGGGGTGTCCGATCAAGCGAGCGGAGATTCGTAATCGATTGAGCAGTTTCAGTTGGTCGATGAAGCCTCATTGCTGGCCCGTGCGGCGCATGTGGACCTGAACCCAATCCGGGCGGCGATGGCGGACACGCTGGAGCAGAGCGATCACACTTCGGTCCAGGGGAGGATCCAGGGGCTGGTTGATGAACCTGCGGTCGCCGGCGAGTCGGTTGCGGTTGCAGACGGCGGTGGGACGGCTCGCGACGGGCGGAGCCGTCGGTCGACAATTGTAGCCAGAC
>JBDNIG010000269.1:0-6249 GCA_041688415.1 Rhodopirellula sp.
AATGAGCTTGGATGCTTCATTTTGAAGCCAAAATCCAGTCGCCAACCAATCTCGCATCGACCGCCTCTTCTCAAAACGCAAGAAGTCGGCGAGCTCGAAGCAAAAATGCCTCAAAACCAGCCTTCACCGGGAACTGCTGTGAAAACGTGGCACTCAGTTATGCGGAATGAATTACCCAACCTGCTTAGTACACCCGCAATTGATTTCCGTTGGGGGCCATTTCGGCTGTGCCTTTCGGGAGACTAGGGCTCTGCTAGAATCGGACTCGACGATTGCCTTGCTCACTCGTTCCCACGTCGTTTCACGTTCCACCTTCTCTGAAATTCATTGACCGCATGGCCAAAGCTCGACCCGCATCGAAACCAGACGATCAAATGATGTTCAGTGGGTTCGAGACGCAGGAACCGTCGCCGGACGCGAAAACCGTCCGGGAGACTGGGGGCGACACGTCGCGTCCGAACAAGACATCGAAAATTGAGCCGATCGCGTCGCCGAGTTCGCCCGCGAAGGATGCCGCGGTTAAGAAGGATCGAGCATCATCGCGGGAGCGTGAGGATGCAGCGGCGCGGCAGCAACGCAATGACGCGGTGGGCATCGCGGCGGAATCGTTGCCTGAAATCCTGCAGCGGACGATCTCGCCATCACTCGACGAGCCCGTCCCCGATCTCTCCGGGCAACTCGTCGTCATCATCGATTCCCACTCGCTGATCTATCAGGTCTTCCACGCCTTGCCACCCATGACGAGTACGGGGGGACTGCCCGTGGCGGCTGTCTACGGGTTTGTTGGTGACATGTTGGAATTGATCGCCCGCAAGAACCCGGACTATCTGATCGCGGCCTTTGACAAAGGAGCGATCACGTTCCGCAACGACCTCTATCCCGAGTACAAAGCCCATCGGGAATCGATGCCCGACGAACTTCGCCAGCAGATCCCGCTGATCCGTCAAATCGTCGACGCGATGGGGATTGGAATCATGGAACAAGCAGGTTTCGAAGCCGATGATTTGCTCGCCACGGTCGCTGCCAAGGTGCAAGCGGCCGGTGGTGATTGTCTTATCGTCACCAGTGACAAGGATTGTCGCCAGCTCATCACGCCGCAAACGCAGATCTACAACCTTCGGAAAGACGAACTGATCGACGCGGCCCGGTTGTGGGAATTGTGGGGGATTCGTCCGGACCAAGTCGTCGATTACCAGTCGCTCGTCGGCGATCCGGTTGATAACGTGCCCGGCATTTCCTTGATCGGTCCCAAACTCGCCAAAACCCTGCTCGAACAATACGACACGCTCGAAGGCGTCCTCGATAATGCTGAAAAGCTGACGGGCAAGAAACGCAAACAGAACTTGATGGAGGGTCGCGAGCAGGCGATGCTCAGCCGCTCGCTGGTGGCGCTGCGGAACGACGTTGATTCGCCAATCCCATGGAGTCGTTCGGTGCGTTCGGCCGCTGACCTGGACCGAGTCGACGCGTTGTTACAGGAGTTTGGCTTTCGCCGCCTCCGCAACCGCTCCGCCGAAGTACTCGGTGGTGTCGCCAGTGGCCTCGACGCACTCGAACCGACCGAAGCGGAATGGACGACGAATTATCAAACCATCACGAACGAGCAACAACTCCGCGATCTCGCCAAACTGTTGGCGGGGAAATCTCGCATCGCCATCGATACCGAAACGACCAGCACGCGTCCACGCGGATGTGACCTGGTCGGCATCTCCGTCGCGTGGGACGTCGGCGCGGCCGCCTACATTCCCGTCCGTGCACCACTCGGTGACGTTACCCTCGACGAAACCCTCGTGATTGAGACGCTGCGCGAAGTGCTGGAGTCCGAGGACATCGAAAAGGTTGGACACAACATTAAATTCGACGCAATCGTTTTGCGATCGGCTGCGGGAAAACAAGCGACCGATGAGGTTGGCAATCACGGCATCTCGGGCGTCCATCTAGGCGGCATCCGCACCGATACGATGATCGCGGATTATTTGCTCAATCCCGGTCGGCGCAATCACACGCTCGACGATCTGTCCCGCCGACGACTCGATCACACCATGACGCCGATCAAAGAACTGATCGGTACGGGCAAGAAACAAATTCGGATGGATCAGGTACCGGTCGATGTGGTCGCTCCGTATGCCTGTGAAGACGTCGACGTGCCGCTGCGCATTGTCGAGACCTCCGATCGGGAACTCGACGAGCAAGGGCTCGGCGAACTCTATCGCACAATTGAAATGCCGCTGGTCGAAGTGCTGATCGAGATGGAAGCCAACGGCATCCGCGTCGATGCCGAGACGCTCGCGGAAATGAGTGGTCGTTTCGAGTCGGAGATTGCCGATTTGAAGGCCATCGTGTTTGCCGCCGCGGGTCATTCGTTCAACCTCGACAGTCCCAAACAACTTGCCGGCGTGCTGTTCGAAGAACTCGGTTTGCCGGTCATCAAGAAAACCAAGACGGGCATCAGCACCGATGCCGACGTGTTGTCGCAACTCGCCGTCAACCACGATATCGCGCGTCATTTGCTGCAGTACCGGCAAGCAACCAAGCTCAAGAACACGTATATCGATACGCTGCCACAGTTGATCTGTGAAAAAACGGGGCGTGTGCATACTTCGTATCGCCAAGATGTGGCGGCGACGGGACGGCTGAGTAGTAGCGAGCCGAACCTGCAGAATATTCCGATTCGCACCGAGCAGGGCAAAGCGATCCGCGGCGCGTTCACCGCGAGTGAGCCCGGATGGGTGCTGCTCGGCGCGGACTATTCGCAAATCGAACTCCGCGTGCTGGCGCACTACAGCGGGGACGAAGCGTTGTTGCAGGCGTACCGGGATGACGCGGACATCCACACCCGCGTCGCAGCCGAGGTCAATGGCATCGCCGAAGCCGACGTGACCAGTGACCTGAGGCGGATCGCGAAAACAATTAACTTCGGTATCGTCTATGGTCAGAGCCCGTTCGGGCTGGCCAAGACGCTTAGCATTCCCAAAGAACAAGCACGCGACTATATCGAACAGTACTTCCAGCGATACTCGGGCGTCGAACAGTTCATGATGGACACGCTCGCACGCTGTCGCAGCGAAGGCTACGTGTCGACCATGTTGGGCCGGCGACGTGAATTGCAAGGCGTACGAGACTTATCGAAGTTACCCGCCGAGAAACGTCGCAGCTTGACCGAGGTGGAGCGAATCGCCATCAACATGCCGATCCAAGGCACCGCAGCCGATCTGATCAAGCTCGCGATGCTACGTGTTCACAACGAGCTCAAACAGAGTCCGTTGCGAGCACGGTTGCTGCTGCAGATTCACGATGAGCTGTTACTAGAAACACCCGCGGACGAAGTCGTCGCGTTGACGGAACTGGTCGTCGAGGCGATGACGAGCGTGATGCAGTTAGACGTGCCATTGAAAGTCGACGTGGCCTCTGGGCCGACTTGGGCGGATTGTTGATGTTTCTTTGCGTTGGGCTAGATTCCACGGTATAACATCGATCCATCTGGCACCTTGTCCATCTATTGCAACATCGCTCATGAGTACGGTCACCGCTGTTTCTGCCCCCGTCGCGAACGGTGGTTTGCCAGACGACGAAACGGCTTCGGGACACTGGATTGAGCGAATCGACGAGTGGGCGGAAAAGATTGGCGACGTGGTCAATCCGATCCTCGTCAAGGAGACACGCCAGGCGCTCAAGAGCCGGCAATTCGTGCTGACGTTCTCGGTGCTATTGGTCGCCGCACTGGCCTGGACGGTGGCTGGCAGCCTGTCGTTGATGCCGATGATTTACACGACACCCTCGGCACCGCGGATGTTGATTGGGTATTACATCGTGCTGGCGATTCCCATGCTGTTGGTCGTGCCGTTGGCGGCATATCGCTCGCTCGAATCGGAGATTGACGATGGAACGCTGGAGTTGCTCTCGATCACGGCGCTGAGCCCCTGGCAGATCGTGCTTGGGAAACTCGCCAGCGCGTCGCTGCAGATGATGTTGTATCTCGTCGCGTTGTTTCCGTGCGTCGCTTATGCGTACACGCTCCGAGGCGTCGACTTGCCCACGATCGGCTTACTGATGGTCGTGTTGATCACGGCGGCGCTCGCGTTGACGATCGTTGCGTTGGCGTTCGCACCGCTGGCGCGAGGACGTTCGGGTCGGATCACGACCTTGCTCGTCGTGCTGATGGTATTGTTGATGGCCGAATACATGATCGGCTCGGGGGTCATCTTTACGATTCTTTATGGCAATCCCTTGGCCGCGGGCTGGACCGTGTTTTTGCTGATCACAACGATCTTGCTGACGATTTCGATCGGGCATCTGCTGTTGACGGCGACGGCGGCCCAGTTGATGCCGGAAAGCGAGAATCGCAGTAGCGGGATTCGCTGGTCGATGCTCATGCTGACGATATTGATATTCGCTTGCAATGCGTTCGCGATCGAGTGGATCCGTGAGGACGGCGATCAAGCTATGTTAGTTTTCTCTCCTTCGTTGCTATTCTTGGCTGCGTTGTGGACGTTCGGTGGCGCGTTGATGGCAGCGGAATCGTCGAGCGTGACGCCGCGAATTCAACGCGAGCTGCCCGGTGATTTTCTCAGCCGGATGTTGCTGCTGTTTTTCACACCGGGACCCGCGACGGGGCTGGTCTTTGCCGCTTTAGGAATACTGCTGGTCATATCAGCCGCCCTGGTGGGGACCGCACGGATCCAAGATCTCAGCAGTGTGCTGCGTACGAGCGAATTCGCGATGCTGAATTTGCTAATCGTCGCGTACGCGAGTTACCTGATCGTGTTCTTGCTGTGTGTGCGGACGGTGGTCGCGATCGTTCGCGTCCGGAATAATCCGCGAGTCGAAATTGGAGTGGCCGCGCTGATCGCGATCGCTGTGTTGGCCGCCCTGGTGCCGTATTCAATCGGCCTGCATGCCAATGACTACCGGCCATTTGAATACTCCGGCTGGCAAGCGACGAACTGGGTTTGGACGCTGGGGCGGATTCTCGATGGCCAGTCCCCAACTTGGGCTCTCGAAATGTCAGTGTCCGCATTCTTGGTCGCCACCCTGGTCGCGGTAGCCACCGTGGGGCGCCGGGCGCTGTCGATGCGGACGGCCACACCTGAAGCGGTATTGGCAGAACGGCAAGCGGGCAAGATGTAACGAACGCCCGTCTTATCAGGCTGAGATCGATCACTCGGCTCGATCCTGATCGGTGGGCTGGATCGTTCGAACTCGCGAGATGCGACGTTTGGGAACGATAACAACTTGCGCCGATACATTCCGAGCGAGTTTGCCCATGCGACGTTCCCTGTTCCTATTTCCTTGTCTGGCGATCCTGGCCCTGCCAGCGGCGAGGGCGGACTCGCCGTTCTTGGTGAGTGGCCCGGATGCCGATTCGCTGTCGACAATGTTAACCGCGGCCGAACGTCACAATACATTTCCCGATCGGTTTGTGACGTTCCTCAGTGAGGATGATTCGCTCGCATCGACCGAGGTCGACGACCAGACTCAAGAGAATGATCCCGACCTTCGACTCATGCTCATCGAAGGCGACGATGAGAGACGCGACACGGACGCTGCCAACGACCAAGACCGCGTTACCGAAAATCGCGTCCGCGAGGCGATTGACTCTGCGAGTCCGAAAGACAGGACGGTTGACGATCGAGCAACGGCGATACAGCGCCATGACGCCGCGCCGCCGACCGATGCCGCTCCCCCCAGTGACGCCGACCGCTTGACCGCCCGGCTCGCCGAACTCAACAAACCCGCCACGCGCCTGCGCGTCGCAGCACCGTCCGCACAGGTTGGTGAAGCGCCCGTCAATCAAGCGGCGCAGATCTTTGATCAAACACCGTTGTGGATTCGTGGTGGCCTGAGTGTCCCGCCACCGGCGCAGCGCGTACATGTCGCGTTCTATCACAATCCGACGTATTTCCAAGAACTGAATTTGGAACGCTGTGGGCGACTGGACTGCGAGCGTTTCGGTTACTTGCAGAATCTCTATTCCAGCGTTTGGTTTGTCGGTAACACCGCCATGCTGCCCTCTCGAATAGCATCCCAGCCCACTTATGAATGCGTCGCCAGCTATGGCGATTGCCGAAGTTGCCACCAATACGATTGTCCGATCGAGCCGCTGTGGATGGGTGATGACTGCGCCGCGACACGCCGTGGAATGCTGAGTCAATCCGCCGCTCTGGCGGGATTCGTACTGTTGCTGTGGTAGGCAAGCGAGCTGTCGATTGAGTGAGCCGAGACGCGCCAACGGACGGGCTGCCCGGTGCC
>JBDNIG010000270.1:0-8049 GCA_041688415.1 Rhodopirellula sp.
CTCACGTGATCGTGCCCGGATTTTGCGAAGGGTCGCTCGATGACCCGGTTGACGTCGCGGCTCCCGAAATCACGTGGCGTGTTCGGCTAGCGGAGATCGCGAATTTGGATCCCGCGAACATTGTGTGTGGGCCGAAAGATTGCCGCGACATCGACGCTTGGCTCGGTGGGGAAATTCGCGAAGTGGACCTCTCGGCTTACGCAATTGAGATCATCGCTGAGATCAACCATGCGCCGCGGCGGAGCATCGACGAGGTCCTCCGTTTCGCTGCTGAACTTCGCCGTGACGGAGCCGACCGGATTGACGTTGGCTGTGACCCAGGGCGGCCCTGTGCCGCGATCGGTGAGTACGTTGCCGCGCTCGTCAGGGCCGGGCATCGGGTCAGCATCGACACGTTCGATGAACGGGAAACTCGCGCCGCGATCGCTGCCGGGGCGTCACTCGTGCTCTCGGTGAACTCGACCAACCGTGAGGCGGCCGTCGACTGGGGTTGCGAGGTCGTCGCGATCCCGGACACGCCCGACGAAATGGCGTCACTCGATGCCACGATCGAGTTTCTCGATCGACAGGATGTGCCCATGCGGCTCGATCCGATCCTCGAGCCCATCGGTTCCGGATTCGGCGAATCGATTGTGCGATATGCCCGGACGCGAGAGCGTTATCCTCAGCACGCGATGATGATGGGCATCGGCAATTTGACGGAATTGACCGATGTCGATTCCGCGGGTGTCAACTTTCTTCTGCTCGCTCTCTGTGAGGAGTGGGGCGTCACGAGTGTGCTGACGACCCAGGTCATCAATTGGGCACGAACCTCGGTCCAGGAGTGCGACGTTGCCCGCCGGTTGGTGCACCATAGCATTGCCGAAGGCACGCCACCGAAACGGCTGTCCGACCAGCTCGTCATGCTTCGCGACGCCAAACTGCGTCCCTACTCTGAGGCGGCCATTGAATCACTTGCCGCGGGGATTCGCGACAACAACTACCGCATCCTCGCCCAGGACGGCGTGATCCATGTCATCAGTGCTGGCGTGCATCTGCGCGGTGACGAACCGTTTGCCTTGATGAGTGAATTGTTGACGCTGCCGCAGTCCGATAACGTGGATGTGTCGCACGCATTTTACCTCGGCTTTGAACTCGCCAAAGCAAAACTCGCGATCCAGTTGGGTAAACAGTACGAGCAAGACCAAGCGTTGCGGTGGGGCCAGCTCACCGTCGAGGAACCACGCCGCCGTATTCCGCGCAAGTCGCGTCACAAGAAGTAGCGGTGGCGGTGGCTTCGAGCGTGTCGATACGGCCACGACGGGGGCCGCAACCCTCGTCCACGCTCACTTCTTTGCCAGCATGCTGTTCATCAATGGTGGTGACAACCGGTCGCCATAGACGATTGCTTTGCCGCCCCAACTCAAAATAACTTCGCTGCGACACGCGGTGATTGCGGCAAGGATGGAGCGGGCCACGCGGTCGGCGGGCCAACTGCCGATACTCTTTGATTCTTGTCCCGCCGAGGTACCGATGAGCGAGTCAAAGAATTCGCTTCGCGTTGTACTCGGGCTCACCAACACGACGGCGATACCGTCGCCGGCTAGCTCGGCGCGGAGCGAATCGGTCCATCCATGCATCGCAAATTTGCTAGCACAGTATTCGCTTTTGTCGGGCACGGCGCAGTGCCCGAGCACGCTGCCAATGTTACAGATCACCGGTGTGCAGGAACGGTCGGACTGGACCGCAGCCGCGTTTTTTAACATCGGGATGGCGGCCCGCGTCCATTCGGTCGCCGCAAAAAAATTGACTTCCATGATCTGACGCAGTCGCTGCGGATCGGCTTGAGCGAATGGCCCAATCCCGCCAATACCCGCATTATTGACGAGCAAATCGAGGCGACCATCGGTGAGCCTGCGGACCTGGTCCATGGCGGCATCCTGAGTCGCCGAGTCGGTGACATCGCCAACGACGGGGATCACGGAGCCATTTTTCGCAGTCGCGGCAAGTTCGTCGAGGCGATCGCCACGACGAGCGACCGCGATCACGCGGCAACCTTGCCCCGTCAGCAGCAGAGTCAGTTCGCGACCGATACCGCTGCTCGCTCCGGTCACGATCGCCAAACTATGGTCGGCTCGCCAACGCCAGCGTCGGTTCTTCCAGAACGCCAGTGATGGCCACGACTGGGTCATGCGACTCACGCAACCTCGCTCGAGGGTGTATCGGCAGTATCGCTTGATGGGTCGCTCGATGCAGCTTGAGGAGAATCCTCGTCGGGTGATTCGGCCTCGTCTCGAATCGTTAACTGCGTGGGCACGACGCGAATCGCCGAACGATGAACTTCGCCCATCGCCCCGGCAGGCATTCGGACGCGAACCGTGACGTGAGAATCATGAAACTCACGCGATTCGACTTTGCCCTTGGCGGACAAGTACGCCAGCAGTTTGCCGTCATGGTGTGCGACGTCAATCTCCACATCGAGAAACTCTTTCGCCAACGCCGCACCGACGACTTCGCAAAGCGGAGTGAGCCCCTTGCGCGTCTTCGCACTGACGGGAATGGCGTGCGGATAACGATCGAGAACACGATTGAGAATCCGCGGACCGTTGACTGAGTCAATTTTGTTGAGCACGAGCAGCGTGTCTTTCTCTTCGATGCCGAGTTCCTCGAGCACCTGATAAACGGCGGTGATCTGTTCAAACACGTGTGGGCTGCTGGCGTCGGCCACGTGCATCAACAGATCGGCTTGTCGGGTCTCCTCGAGCGTCGACTTGAAACTCGCCACCAACGAGTGTGGCAGATCACGAATGAAACCAACCGTGTCGCTGAGCAGCACGTGTCCCCAATTGGGCAGTTGCCATCGACGGGTCCGCGTCTCGAGCGTCGCGAACAATTTGTCTTGCGTGAGAACGCCCGCATCGGTCAGCGCATTCATCAAGGTGCTCTTGCCCGCGTTGGTGTATCCGACCAGCGAGATCGTGGGGATCTCATTGCGACTGGCGACTTGACGTTCGCGCCGCGACTCGACTTTTTCGAGTTCGACTTTCAAATCATGAATGCGTTTTTGGGCCAACCGCCGGTCGACTTCGAGTTGCTTCTCTCCCGGTCCACGCATGCCCACGCCCATCGATTGACGCGACAGGTGAGTCCACATCCGTTTGAGTCGTGGCAGCGAGTATTCGAGCTGCGCCAGTTCCACGGCGAGTCGTGATTCGTGCGTCCGCGCCCCGGCGGCAAAGATGTCGAGAATCAATTCGGTTCGGTCAATCACCTTGGCATTGGTGGCTTTTTCCAAATTGCGGACCTGCGCCGGCGACAGATCATTGTCGAAGAAAATGACGTTGGCTTCGTGACGCTCGACCATCAGTCGGAGTTCTTCGACTTTGCCTTTGCCGAGATAGGTCGAGTGGTCCGGCGTGCCGCGCCGCTGCGTCAATTCATCGACGACCTCCGTGCCCGCGGTGGTTGCCAAACCGTGAAGTTCCTCCAGAGGATCGTCATCGACGACCATGTCGGGGAGAATGAGACGCGCCAGAATGCTGCGTTCGGGACCGTTGTCGACGAGCGAGATCAGGTCCGAAGAATTGTGTGGTTGAGACACGAGGTGGATGGGGACTCCAGTAAAAAAGGAACTTTCGGGAAATGTGTGTCTGTTAGACCAATGCCGTTTGATATCGTAGCGACGCTCACCAGGGCGCGGCTCAATTTCGTAGCTACGCTCGCCCGAGCGTAGCGGAACACAATTTCGTAGTGGCGGAACTTCATCCACCGTCTGGGGGACATCGATTTAATTACTGCGTAGCGAAACTCGCCAAGAGTTTCGGCAATGCTGGAAAACGAAAGTCTTGGCGACTTCCGCTACCGGTGGATTCGTCAATAATAAAATCGACGTCACGGCGACGGTAGCTACTTTTCATCTTAACTGATTAACGGACAGTCTGTCGCGGGCAAAGGTTCAACGATCAAATGTGGAGCGATTTCGCAATATGTGGTGATAATGCTGGGCAAAACGGTGCGATTCGTCGCGAACGTACTGCAAAAGCCGCAGTGCAAAGGCATTTTTACTCAGCCGAAGCGGCTCGGGATTGCCCGGCCGAAATATCTCTTCGTCTCGTTTTGCCAATGATATCACCGCCGGTGGCGTGATTTCTTGATCGCGAAAGGCGGCCATCGCCGCACTCAGCTGGCCTTTTCCACCGTCAATCAGCAAAATATCGGGAAACGTGTCGCCGGAATCGCTCAGGCGGCGAAATCGTCGCGACACGACTTCATAAATGCTGCGAAAATCGTCAACCCCTTTGACGTCCTGAATTTTATAGCGGCGGTAGCCAGGTTTGAATGGTAATCCGTCGATGAACTGAACCAACGAGCCGACCGTTTCGTTGCCGCCCAAATGGGCGATGTCGACACCTTCGATGACGCGTGGCGTTTCGCTCAGGTGCAGCACTTTTTTCAATCCCGCGAGTCCCTTCTTCGGATCAATGTAAAACACTTCGGGCTGAGCATGGGTGTCGAGTTCCCCACGCTCAGAGAGTCGCTCGAGCATCTGAATTTCATCGCGCAGCACCGCCGCTCGTTCAAATTCGAGCTCCGTACTGGCGGTCGCCATCTCGGCTTTCATGTCTTTGATCAGCTTCGTTTTGCCGCCGTCGAGGAACGTTTGCAAGCGTTTGATGTCGCGGCGATAGTCCTCTTTGATGATTCGAAAATTACACGGTGCCGTACACTGGTTGATGCTGGCCAGCAGGCAGGGGCGAAACCACTTCCACTTTTCGTCCGATTCGGTGATGTCGAGCGTGCAGGTACGGAACTTGAAAATCCGCTGCATCACTTGGATCGCACCCCGCAATGCTCCCGCACTGGTGAAGGGCCCGTACAGTTTCACGCCCGACGTTTTGGGCTCGCGCGTGACCTCGATGCGTGGGAACTCTTCCCGCGTGGTGATCATCAGGTACGGGAACGACTTGTCGTCCTTGAGGTCTTTGTTGTTGCGTGGTTGGATGTCTTTGATCAACCGCGATTCCATCAGCAGCGCATCGACTTCGCTTTCGCACTGAACGAAATCGATGTCAGCGATATCGGCGATCCAGTCCGCGGTCCGAGCATCAACTTCGGCGGCCTTGAGGAAATAGCTACCCGCGCGGCTGCGAAGATTCTTTGCTTTGCCGATATAGATCACCACCCCGGCGGCGTCCTTCATCAAATAGACGCCCGGTTCATTGGGAAACGTTTTGACTTTCGCGTGCGCGTGCCCCTTGAACTCAAAGGTGGCCGCGGGTTCGGGCGGCTCGGCGGCGTTCTCGTCTGGCAAGGGATCGTTCAGGTGTCCGTCCGTGGGGGAGAGGGGGGGAGACGGAGAGAGGGGCGGGGGAGACGGGGGGAGACGGGGGGAGACGGGGGCGTGACGGGGGCGGAACGCCGGCGTTCCGGTGCGCGGGCGTCTCGGCCGCAATCGCATTGCCTCAAAAAAAAGATGCTGGCGCCGGAAAGTGTGGGTGGGCCATCGTCACGCAGAAACGGATTATACCACTACCTCGCGACACTTGGGAAACGGATTCCCCCGGGCATTTTGACGCGTGCCGCGTCTGATCAACACGACGGCGGCGACGAACGAGGATGGACTGAAATGATGAGCGACGACGCTGGTAGCGACTGGTGCGTTCGGGCAGGGACTTTTAGCAGGTAGATTGCTTGCGGTTATTCGCGTTCAACGCGAAAATCGGATTTTTGAAATCGTTCTGGTTACGTTGAGACCTGAGTTGTGGCTATTTGCCTGCTGGATATAACGCCGTAGCGGCCTGCTCGACAAGCTTTGAGTCGGAGCGGCTGATCGGGCTGAGTAGTGGCAGGATGGGGCCGGTTTGCGCGATACCGACGAGGCTGACGGCGTCGTGGAGCACGCGAATGGGGTTGATGTTATTCCTCAAATCCTCCAGTTCGCAGAATTGCTCGCGGATCGCTTCGGCTTCCTCATACCGTTTCGATTGGATTGCGTGCAGCATCTTCATGCTCAGTGCGGGGGCAATGCACACGCATCCGGACGTGAATCCGGTGAGACCGAAGTCTCGCATGTGAATGATTGCGGGTTGTTCGCCGATTCCGCTGACGATCAGATCCGTACCGACCGCGTCGATGATCTCACGCAGGTACGAATCGTCCTGCGTGTCATCACGGACAACGGCGTACTTGATTGCCGACACGAGGCCATCGTCGACCAACTCGCGGACTTGATCAGGGGCCATGTAGCGATCGTGTTTGAGGTACAGCACGATCGGTTTACCGAAGGCCTCCGCGAACCTTCGCGTCCCGGTCGCGATCCCGGCGGAGGTGGCGATTGCCTCTTGGGGCAGAACCATGACGGTGGGGTAGTCAAGGTCGTGGAGAATCGCCGCTTGATCCATCATCATCCCATAGGATGGGCCGACGGACGGGATCACCGTGGTGTTTTCGCTTGACACGTCAGCCAGCATTTCGAGTAGCTCGGCGTACTCGCTCAACGCAATGTGATAGAGCACCGCATTGCCACCGTAGAGTACCGTTGTGATGCCGCTCTGTTCGAGATGCGCGACCATGCGTTGATTTTCGGCTGCGTCAATTGCGAGATCGTTGTCGCGTGCCAACGGCGGAACTGCGATGACGGAACGAGCCAATAATTCTGTGGTGATCGGTTGAGTGTTCATGTTAGTAGATATCCGGTTGAGGTGTTGGTTTACCGTGTTGTAGGAAGTCGAAATCGCAGCCGTCGTGTGCTTGGGTGACATGTTTACAAAACAGTTGTCCGTAGCCTCGCTCATAGTAGACCTCGGGCGGCGTCCAGCCAGCACGCCGACGAGCGAGTTCTTCGTCAGCGACCAACAGATCGAGACGCCGCTCATTGACATTCAGGTGAATCTGGTCACCGGACTGCACGAGTGCCAATGGGCCACCAAGGTGCGATTCCGGTGAGACGTGCAGGATGCACATCCCGTAACTCGTGCCGCTCATCCGCGAATCGGAAATCCGCACGAGATCCCGCACCCCGGCTTTGAGCAAGCGGTCTGGGATCGGCAACATTCCCCATTCTGGGAACCCGGGGGCACCGAGTGGACCGGCACTGCGGAGGACGAGAACCGAGTCGGCCGTGACGTCGAGGCTCTCATCATTCAAACGGGCTTTCATGTCGGCGTAGTTCTCGAAGACTACCGCAGACCCGGTGTGATCGAACAGCCGAGGATCGGCAGCGGACGGTTTGACAACGCAACCATGGGGCGCCAGATTGCCGCGCAAAACGAACGTACCGCCCGCGATCGAGACGGGGCGGTCGAGCGAGCGGATAACATCGTCGTCATGCACCTCAGCGTCGACGATATTCTCACCGAGAGTTCGCCCGCTGACGGTGTGGCAGTTCGTCTCGAGCAAGCTTTCAATTTGTTTCATCAACGCCGTCAAACCACCCGCGTTGTAAAAATCTTCCATCAGGAATTTGTCGCCCGATGGACGCACGTTCGCAACGACGGGTGTGGATCGAGAGAGTTCGTCGAAGCGATCGAGCGTCAGCGGGACACCGGCCCGTCGAGCCATGGCGATCAGATGGATGATCGCGTTGGTCGATCCGCCGATCGCCATATCCGTCGTGATCGCGTTGTCAAACGAAGCTGCCGTGAGGATGTCAGACGGCTTCAAGTCCTGCCACGCCATCTCGACAATGCGGCGGCCGTATTGGGTCGCCAAACGAGAATGTTCGGATAACACAGCGGGAATCGAGGACGCCCCGGGAAGAGACATGCCCATCGCTCCTGCGATCGCGGTCATGGTGGACGCCGTGCCCATCGTCATGCAGTGGCCGGGCGACCTCGCGATGGAATTTTCGATCTGGCACCAGGCTTGATCGCACAGATTTCCGGCTCGCCGCTCGGCCCAGTACTTCCAGGCGTCACTGCCGCTACCGAGCGTTTCATTCTTCCAGCGTGCGTTGAGCATCGGTCCGGCGGGGAAGAACATCGCGGGTAGATCGGCACTGATCGCGCCCATCAATAACGCGGGCGTCGTCTTGTCACACCCACCCATCGGGATCGCTGCGTCCGGGTAGCC
>JBDNIG010000271.1:0-4442 GCA_041688415.1 Rhodopirellula sp.
AAGTCTCCTGTGTCAAATCGTCCGCTGTATTGCTGTCACATCCGAGGGCACGAAGATATCGCCACACCCCGTTTTGGTGTCGCTGAATTAATTCGGCCGTCGACAGTCCACTCACGCAAGCAATTCATTGATCAATTTGCCACCTCCGGCGATCTTCATCGGACGACCGTTTTTACTGGTAAAAGTGGTCTCGGTGGAAATTCCTAAACCTTTGCACACCGTCGTCATCAAGTCTTCGCTGCTGAACGGTTCGGTTTCCACGGCGCTGCCGTCCCGGCTGGTTTCGCCAACGGCCAGCCCTCCCTTGAGGTTACCACCACCGACCACACAGGACCAGGCCCGAGCAAAGTGATCGCGGCCAGCACCCTGGTTAATTCGGGGGGTGCGGCCGAACTCGCCCATCCACAACACGACCGTGTCGTCGATCAGTTCGCGCTGGGCGAGGTCTTCGACCAAGGCACTCATCGCCTGATCGAGCTGAGGCAATTTTTGATCTTTCAGCGTCGGGAAAACCCCCGCGTGATTGTCCCATCCGCCCAGGTCCACCTCGATGAACGGAACTCCCGCTTCGACCAACCGCCGCGCCAACAAGCAGCCTTGGCCGAAGCCGTTGGCCCCGTAGCGTTCTTTGACCGCCTCGGGTTCTTCGCCCACCTTGAAGGCTTTCATCTGATCGCTCGTCATCAAGTCAAATGTTTTCTCCAGGACTTTGGCGTGTTCCATCGCGGGCGTGTCGTGCGTTCGGCTGGCGAATCCATCTTCGATCATTTTCAACGCCGCCATTCGCTGCATCAGTCGTTGGTCGCTCATCTGCATCTCGAGATTTCGCACCCGGCCGCTGCTGGTGACCGAAAACGGTGACCACGCCATCCCTAGGAACCCGGGCCCCGTACCGGGTCCCCCCACCGAAACGAAGGGCGGAATCTCCAGGTCAGGACGTTGGTCGAACAATTCATGGGCGATCACGCTGCCGTAGCCAGGATGCTCGACATTGGGATTGGGAACGTAGCCGGTGTGCATGTAATAGCGGCCCCGTGCATGGTCGGCTTCGCGGGTCGACATGCTGCGTACGACCGACAGGTGCTTCATCTGTTGTGCCACCATCGGCATGTGCTCGCAGATTTGCATGTCACCGCTCGTCGAAATCGGTCGGAAGGGGCCGCTCGTCGGTGCGCCGGGCTTGAGGTCCCACATGTCAATCGTGGACGGACCACCGCCCATCCACAGCAAGATTGCCGACTTGCGGTTTCGGCTCATCTCGGCCGCATTGGCCTGGATCGAGTTGCCGAGCGTGAACGCGGCCGCGGCCGCGGCCGACGATCCAGCCAAGTGGCTCATGAAGTGGCGACGGGTCATGCCGGCGGGGGTTGCAAAGTTCATGTTGATTCCTTGGAGACGAGGTGGGGAGGGGGCAGTGTTCAGAAAACGGTCAATGTTGCATGATGAATTCGTTGCTATTGATGATCGCCCACCACAAGTCTTGGAGCATCTCTTTTTCATTCCCGCGGCGCGCCGTCAACAGCTTGCCCGCGATGGCAACTTCGTTCTTCGTCGGACGCCGTGCCAACCCGGTGAGGTACAGTCGCGTGAGTCGTTCCCGTGGGGAACGCCCCGATTTTGACAAGCGATCGATGAACGCGCCCGCTTCCTCACTCGTGGCATTCTTAGTCAATTCGCCATTGAACAGCATCAAGGCTTGCGGAATCGAGCCGTTGAACGTCGTCGCTTCGCCGCCTTCATCGGTTCCAAACGCGGTGACGAATTGCGATAACCATTTTCGACGTTCCGATTCCTGATCCGCATAGCTGCCCTTGCCCTTGGCGTCGGACGCCGCCACCAGTGATTCATACAACTGTTCTGCACTCATCTGACGAAGATAGAAACGCGAGAACTTGGGCGTTTCTCCAATCGACGGATCGTCGATTTCGTTTTGTTTGCCCAGCCTCGCTTCGAGCTGGTAGGGACGACTGAGCGTGATCCAAGTGATCAACTCCTTGAGGTCATAACTAGCCTTGCGAAACTCTTTGCCAAGCGATTCAAGCAACACGGGGTGCGATGGTGCCTGGTGCGGCCCCAGATCATCGACGGGCCGGGTGAAGCCATAGCCAAGAAACATGGACCACATCCGATTAACAATCATCTTGTCGAGATACTCGCTCTGCAGCATCACGCGGCCCAATTCATCACGCCGGTTGACGTCTTCGAGGTAGCCGCTCTTGCCAATTTCGGTGCCATCGGTGAACACCGGATAAGCAACCTTTTGCAATCCGTTGCGCATCTCGTAGAACACCAAAGCGTCTTCGGGGGTGCCCGCCTCGCCAGCGAAATCCTCATTGACGAGTTCGGCCGACTCGATGTCGTTGGTGCCGTCAACGAACCGACGCAGCGCCCGGGTCTGTCGAAAGAACGCGTTGAACTCCCAGAACTTTTGTTGCTTCCACTGATTGAACGGATGGTTATGGCACTGCGTGCACTGCACCTGTTGGCCCAAGAAAATTCGCGACACGCTGCTCGTCGCCAGCGTCGCCTTTTCGGAGTTGACTTTGCCTATCAGGAAATTGACGGCGCCGTTGAAGTTCGCGTTGCCGGGCGTGGATGAGCCCGTGGCGGAGACCAATTCATAGACCATCCGATCGTACGTCTTGTTTTCGGCGAAACAATCACGCAGGTATTTTTGCATTCCGGTCCGATTGGTCAGGTCGCGGCGATCCGTTCCGCCGCTCCGCCCGATCAGCAGATTGGTCCACACCGTGCCCCAGTGATTCGCGTATTCCTCGACATAACGATCATCGTGGAGCAGGCTTTGCACCAACGCCGCACGTTTGTCACGCGCGCGATCGGACATGAACTCCGCGAGCTCGTCGAACGTGGGGATGCGGCCGATCACATCGAGAAAGACGCGGCGACACCACTGCGCATCATCCACTTCTCCGGATGGCCGGATCTCGTAGTCTCGCCACACCTGCTCAACTGCGTCATTGATCAGGCTGACCTGAGGCGGAACCGACGGCGGCGCGGCCAATGTTGACGAACCATTCACAACCCAGAATGCGCCGCTGAGCAGCAGAAAACTGACAAGCGTCAGGGTGCGAGGCAGGGGCGGAAGACTGAAAAGCATCGGTTTCGACTCGATCGGGTGTGGGTTGCAATCGCGTGGGCATCGCCGACAGGGACTGTGCAAATGTTCCCTTGACAGCGCGGAAATAAACATTTCCGCAGCTATCCATCCAAACGCGAGTGCAAAAGGGATGTACTCAAACATCAATATTCTAACCCAGACCGAACGCGACGCAAAAAAAACGTCCCGCACGGGAGCTGCCAAAAGTTGTCGCTACGCTCGCCAGAGCGTGGATTTTAGCTGAAACTTGCTTTGCGGCGTTGCCTAGACCGCGCTGCGGTTGATCAGCCCGAGCACCTCGGCGCGAGATTTCGGGTCGGTTTTAAATGCCCCCCGCATGGCGCTCGTCAAGCACAGGCTGCCCGGTTTACGGATGCCCCGCATCGTCATGCAGCTATGGGTGGATTCGACAACCACGGCCACACCACGCGCCGACAGTCGTTCTTCGATCAAATTGGCAACCGTATGCGTCAACCGCTCCTGGACCTGCGGCCGGCGGGCAACCTCCTCGACAACGCGAGCGAGTTTGCTCAGTCCAACCACCTTGCCGCTGGGCAGGTACGCAACGTGGGCTTTGCCCGTAAACGGCAGTAAATGATGCTCGCACATGCTGCAGAAACTAATGTCCCGTACGAGCACGATTTCGTCGTAGTCCTCCTCAAACACCTTCTCCAAGTGCCGACCGGGATCGGACTTCAGTCCCGCGAACATCTCCGCATACATTCTGGCTACTCGTGCGGGGGTTTCGAGAAGCCCCTCGCGGTCAGGGTCTTCGCCGACCGCACCCAAGATCACGCGGACCGCCTGTTCGATGGCGGGGTAGTCGATGGCGTCGTTCTGGGGTGCATTTTTATCAACGAAAAACGGCGTTTTTTCAGGTGTGGAGTTTGCGTCAGGATCAGGGTCGGCAGCTTTCGATGAAGCAATCATAGGGGGCAATTCCAGGTGAATTCAGGTGGACAACGATACGGATTATAAAGCACTCAACTGACATTTGTCGCCGTCAAATGCCATCCAGCGCGTCTTGATAGACGCCCGCGATCATCATGACGATCTGAATAATGAAGAAAATCAGGAATCCCGCCACCAGTAACCAAATCGTGCCGGTCGCAATCCCCGCGATGACCCGGGTCGCCGTCTTGGCTCGTGCGTCGTAGTCGCGGGCGACGTGCGATATCGATTCGGCGTCGGTGCCCGACAATTCCGCCACGCTCACCTGAGTCAAAAATTCCTCCGGAAAAACCGCCGTCGCCTCGAGTGCCTCGGTCAATGTGGCTCCCCTACGAATCGCATCTTCGGCGTCATCCCCGCCGCTACGGTAGAA
>JBDNIG010000272.1:0-2322 GCA_041688415.1 Rhodopirellula sp.
GAAATCGGACCGAGTCAGGCCAGCATACGGATTAGCGGTCGCGAGATGCAGTTGGAGCCCGTGAGTTCTTTCCAGCCGAATCCATTCGGTCTCTACCAGATGCACGGGAACGTTGCCGAATGGTGCTCGGACTGGTTTTCCCCTGATTTCTACGCATCCTCCGGCAGCGTAGATCCCAAGGGACCCGCCGATGGCTCTCGCAAGGTCATCCGCGGCGGCGGCTATTCCAACCCGCCATTTTCTGCGACCTCTTATTGGCGGCAAAGTTACGAGCCTGATACCCGCAGCGGCAACATCGGCCTACGTCCCGTCATTGATCTGCCTGCTCCCTAACCCCCTCGACATCGAAAAACTCCGTTTTTCACGAAGTTTCGGGGCGTTTCGCGATTTCTTTTGACTTCCGTGTTACGCCCCCGCGATAGGTATGGGTGTCGAAGCGGGACGGCTCCCTGCGGCACACGTCCCAGCCGCCGTGCGGGGTGTGTCAGGTGTGCTTAGGGGGGGCAAGAGCGTTCTAATCGTTCGACGCCTTCTCAATGCGTTCCACGTCACGACCGCTATTTGGGAATGCGCGAGAAAAGAATCGATCGACGCATCCAAGTAAGATCAAGCTCAATCCGGGCTTCTCACTGTGTGTACAGACCGGACAGCCACAGAGAGAGCGACGGATATGGGACAAGCGGACAATAGGGGAAATGTCCAGGGTACACGAAGCTCAGAACACACAGCATATTCCAGCCAAAGAAGGGCCATTTTCCATTGCTTCTGGCCTCTGTGTTACGCCCACGCGATAGGGATAGGTAGTGATAGCAAGAACCTGCCCGAAACGCGTGAAGCCCCAGAGGACAACGCCATGAACGAGGAGAATTCTTTGGTCGGAGTGTCCCCATCACAGCTTCGTGACCAACTCGCCAACCCCGACGCAGTCACGTTTTTTGTGACAACCAAATATTTCGAAAATACCGAAACAAGAGTGAAACAATGACAAAAATACTGAATTCGACCGGTGGAGGGCTGATTTTCCTTGGCTCCTGCATTTTTGCCGTGTTATTGCTCGCGGGTTGGTATGTGGGCACGGCGCCCACGGCACCTGGCGTGGACGATGGACCAAATCGAGCGACTCGTGTCGCCGAAGCAAAATTGATTGCGTTGTGCGATGGCGACGCGGA
This sequence comes from Rhodopirellula sp., assembly GCA_041688415.1. Lineage (GTDB taxonomy): Bacteria > Planctomycetota > Planctomycetia > Pirellulales > Pirellulaceae > Rhodopirellula. Next base: position 1,170 of record JBDNIG010000272.1, read on the forward strand.
GCTGGCGAAACGGTTAAATCCGCGATTATTTCCGGCGATCAAGATTGGCGAACAGTACGGACTGCCCGGCCTGCAAGCGCTGGACACGTTCGACGGCGACGCCGTGTTGTTGTTCGAGAAGCAGCCAAAACACTTCGCAGACCTCGCTGCCGTCATGCAACTCGACGGCAGTCACCTTCACGCGACAACGGGCCGTTGGAAGCCCGCCGTCGTGCAATGGGCGATGGCGGGTACGTTGGGTGACTATTTGAAACAGCTCGATCGCCTAACCACTCAGGACGATCAAGTTCTGTCGAAGGTGCCCGAAGCCCTACCGTTGCTGGTTTCAGACACTCCCGTTTCCAATCGAGTGTTACTCAAATTTGGCTCGCGAGCTTGGAACGTGCTGCAGCATATTGACCTACGAGACCATGATTCCGTTGAGCGAGTCGCCGAGGCGATCGAGTATTACGGGGACGACATGCTCGACATTCACGAGCGATTCGGCCCCGCACTCTCGATGTTGTTGGTCCCGCACGAGCGCGACGAGCAGCGTGTCGTACCGTCACTGTTTTTGGACGCGGTCAATAAGCTGGGTGCCGCCGCAGCGGGAGCCTTGGTCGTCACTAATCTCACCGATTTACAGCAACTCGTGTTCGACGAGCACCGCACGCTGGACGAATTTCGCGACGCGATCGCGTTTCTCGCGGGACAAAATGATCCTCAATTGAAGGACTGGGCGAGCGATAGCCCGTTTACACTCCGTTTGATGTTGGATCGCAACCAGGACCAATCGCTCGGTCGGCGGGTGTTTCGAATGTGCGGTCCTGAAGCGGCGAATCTACTTTATTCACCCGGTGGTTACGGCGTTACAGGCATCGGAGCTGACGACGCCATGAGGAAGAGTTTGAAAACCGAGCGCCTCGCGGCCCTGTTGGTTCTGCGAGATGGCGGGTGGCGAAACTTGAGTATGTTGCGTGAGTACCGTCTGGATGGAACCATGCGAGACTTGCTCCGTCGGGAGGACCTCGTGGAGAGCCTCAAAGATCCGTTGATCTGTCGTGTTTTTCAAAAATTGGCGGTATCGTCCGATGTTGAGGGTGATCTACGAGTGATCTTGCAAAAACCCTCAGATCAATTGCTGCGAGAGGAATACCCAGCATCCAACCCTGAA
>JBDNIG010000273.1:0-13854 GCA_041688415.1 Rhodopirellula sp.
GGACGACTCCGATGGGACGGTCGACAACGTCTTTCGATTCGATTTCCACCGTCTGCTCGGCGACTATGACGGTGATACCGACGTTGACATCAACGATCGAAATCTGTTCTTTGCCGCCTATGAATCACATCAAGGCGATTTAGCATATGACGTCATCTACGATCTGAATGTCAACGGCATGGTCGATCGAGATGACTACCGGATCTGGCGAAGCCAATACCGTAAAAGCCTTTGAAATTTTTTGACATTCCCGCAGCTTCGGCGCTGCGGCCACACAACCACGGTTCTGTCCGCAGTACAATCACAGCCCCGCGCCCTCACACATTAAGAACCACGAACATGAATACTCACTCGAACGTCATCGCCATCCTGTTCTGCTCGGTGGTCTTGATGGGTGGAAACGCAAACGCCGGTGTCATGGGATCGAAGTGGACTGAAGACGGCGATGCGGGTGATTCGTTACTGACGGTAAATGTGCCGAGCAATACCGGGCGGTGCGATCTTCCCTGACTTGTTTGACAATTCTCCTAACGGTGAAGTCCTCGGACCGACTGGGCTTGGCGGAGGCAATCCACTGGCAAGCTGGTCGTCGTCGACGCCGCTTGATGATCTCGAAAACTATCAGATTGATCTCGTAGGAGCTTTCTCCGCAGTTCCCGAGCCTTCCTCCGCGCTGCTCTGGATGAGTGCCACGCTGGCGGCCACCTACTACCGGCGCCGACGACATCGAAGTGTACTGCCTATCGAGTGAGTGAGCCGCGAGACGCGTAACGGCTCCGAATGATCGTGACACGGCACCCGGTCTGGCATTCGGGGCAGCGGAACTTAGGAACGCGGGAACAATAAGTGACGTAGTGGACGAGGCTACGAGTCCTTCGGTGAGGTGGGATTTCTCATGATTCCTGGACTCGTAGCCTCGTCCACTACCAAAGCCCGGTACGGAAAACTGAAAGTTTACTGTTCCCGCGTTCCTTAGTCCCCCGAGGGTGCCCCGTTCCAGCCCTCGCAAGTCCAGATAACGAAGGCGCGGAAGCACCTCCAGCCAATCAGCTAGCTCGACCTCGACGGCGAGCCGGTGTATTGCGTTAGCCAGCACGCCACGCGTAGGCTCGCTCCATTGCGATACCATAATACATGCGTTCACTGATCACGGCGACGATATTCAATCGTTTGGCAAACTAAAAAAAGGAATCCTAATGCCGTGATCAAGGCAGAATATGCACTTCGTGATATCAACAAACCCATCGGTGTCGCGGACTGGTAAACCAAGCTGGTGGAGTCGCTATCTCCTCGACACCGGTCCTGCTCAGAAATTCATCAACAATGACGCCGTCATTCGCCAAACTGCCGATGAACGTCGGCAACGCGGGGACGTGATCGGAATTTGCATCCCCGTATTGGGAGAACTTTGGTCGGGCGTCGAGGGGAGTGCCACTCGCAAGCGAAATCGACAAATCCTCCAACACAGTCTGTCTCGTTTTGTTCTTTGGCCCTACGACAAACCTGCCGCCGAAGAATTCGGCCGCATTTTCACTGTGCTCAGAAGAATGGGCCGGCCAATGCAGCAAGTCGACATTCAAATTGCGGCGATCGCGTTGACGCTCGGCAATTGCACGGTGGTTGCTTTTGATTCCGGTCTGTCGGCCGTTCCCAGATTGTCCGTCGAGAACCGGGAGGCAACTTCGTGACGTTGCCTTCGTTCAAGGAAGACCACATCTCGCAGATACCGGCGCTGCAGTTGTTGCAACAACTGGGCTGGAAATATGTCTCGCCCGGTCAAGCGGTCGCGGCCCGTGGCGGCAAGCTTTCGAGTGTGTTCCTGGACTCGGTGCTGGCTGAGCAATTGGCAAAGATGAATCGAATCGACTTCAAGGGAGAAACGCATCCTTTCAGCGAAAGCAATATCCACTCGGCCGTCCAATCGCTCAAAGATGTCGTCTATGACGGATTGGTGCGGACGAACGAGAAGATCGACGACTTGCTGGTGCTGCGGAAGAGCCTGCCGCAGATGATCGCGGGCGACACGAAGAGTTTTCCGGTTCAGTTCATCGACTGGAAGCCTATCCCACGGACTGGCTACAGAATCGCTTCAACGGCGTCAGCGAAGCACATGCCGCGTGCTTTACCGGCCCTCGTTCGATCACGGGCCAGGATCGAGCGCTGTATTCGCTATGCCGTCCGGAACGTGTGCTGGAGCTGACCTATTCGGACACGGTCTTTGATGCCGGCGAGAAGAAGGTGGCTCGCTATCAGCAATTCTTTACCGTGCGTAGCACGATCGCTCGGATTGACCAGCGCGACGAGAACGGTGCTCGCAAGGGCGGTGTGGTTTGGCACACGCAGGGGTCCGGCAAGTCGCTGACAATGTGTTCGTGCTGGTCGATGGAAGTCACCGCGGCCAATACAAGACGATGCATGCCAAGATGCGCAAAGCGATACCGCGTGGTTGTTTCATCGGGTTCACGGGGACGCCGGTTCGCAAGAAAGAAAAAGATACGATCATCAAATTCGGCGGTCTGATCCAACCGACGTACTCGATCCGCGATGCCGTTGAGGATAGGGCAGTCGTCCCGCTGTTGTACGAAGGCCGCGATGTTGAGCAGCGTGTAGACAAAGAACCGCTCGACCGTTGGTTCGACATCATCACGGCCAATCTATCCAAAGAACAAAAGGCGGATTTGAAGAAGAAGTTCACCACAACGGATCAAATGAACAAGACGGAACAGAAAGTTCGCGAGATCGCGCTGGACATCAGTATGCACTATCGCGACAACTGGCAGAGCACCGGTTACAAGGCCCAATTGGTGACCCAAGACAAAGCAACGGCGATGCTGTACCACCAGTTCCTGGAAGAGTTCGGCACGGTGTCGTCGGCTGTGTTGATATCTGGACCGGACGACCGAGAGGGCAACGAGGATGTCGAAATTGACGAGGAGGATCTTCCCGCGATCCAGAAGTTCTGGAAGAAGATGATGACCAAACACGGCAGCGAGGATCAATACAACAAAAACATCATCAACGGCTTCAAGGCTGGCGGCGATCCCGAGATTATTATCGTTGTCGACAAGCTGCTCACGGGATTCGACGCGCCGCGAAACACGGTCCTGTACCTGACGCGGACATTGAAAGATCACACTCTGCTGCAGGCGATTGCTCGGGTGAACCGGCTTTCAACGCCAATTTGTTTGCAATGCGAAGATTCATGTTGTCACCTGCTTATATGGAAGGGAAACGGTTTCACGAGCTTAACAAATCTGCACATTCCGTGGATACGTGCCCGTCGCAATGAACGCAATCGCTGTCCGCACCTTACGTCGAGGGAGCGTGAGGGAGAAAGCCAGCGGTTCGTCCGGTTTTCGGCATTTGCCGGTAGGAACGCTAGCGTTTATAATTGAGCATGACCCACCGGCCCTCGGAATCAACGTTCCGAGCCCACCTCATTCCCGTTGCTGATTCGTCCGTCGGGCGGCTCGTCAACTCCCTCCTCCCAAGAATTGTTCATGCCCAGTCCGGTTCTGCGAATCGTTTTGGTCACTGCGTGGCTTTGGACTTTCCCAGCAATTGCGCTGGCAGATCAGAACGCGGTGGCGATCGACTTTGCCCACGAAGTGGTGCCGATCCTGAAACGCAATTGCGTCCACTGCCATGGTGGACGCGAGGCGGAGGGTGACTTTTCGCTCAATACACGCGCGGATGTCGTGGACTCGGGATACGTCGAACTCGGCGATCCGGACACGTCCCACATGATCGAGCTGGTGGAATCGACCGATCTGGATTTCCAAATGCCGCCCGCGGACCGGCCCCGCGTGAGCGCCGATGAGATCAAGGTTCTGCGCCGCTGGATTGAGAGCGGTTTGCCATGGGACGCCGATTTCACTTTCGCGATCCAAACCTACGAACCACCCTTGCGACCGCGATCGCCGCAACTGCCACCGCCGCGCGACGGTCGGGACCATCCGATCGACCGCATCTTGGATGCGTACTTGGCTGGCAACGATCTAGCGCGACCGCAGCCGATTGAAGATCGCGTTTTTCTGCGGCGGTTGTCGTTGGACTTGATCGGACTGTTGCCCAACAGCGAACAGCTTGACGACTTTGTCAACGATACCGATCCCAACAAACGTGAGCGGCTGATCGATCAACTGCTCGGCGACCGCATTGGCTACGCGGATCATTGGCTGACGTTTTTCAATGATCTGTTGCGAAACGATTACAGCGGTACTGGATTCATCACGGGTGGCCGCAAGCAGATCAGCAAATGGCTGTACGCTTCGCTGTTGGACAACAAACCCTTTGACCAGATGGTCCGGGAACTGATCGCGCCTCCGACGGAGGACAGCCAAGGCTACATCGACGGGATCAAGTGGCGTGGTGAGGTGAGTGCTGGCCAGTCATTACCGATTCAATTCTCGCAGAGCATTTCGCAGTCCTTCCTCGGTATCAACATGAAGTGCGCGTCGTGCCACGACAGTTTTGTTGACCACTGGACGCTGAAGGATGCCTACGGTTTGGCGGCTATCTATGCCGACGAGACGATGGAACTGCATCGCTGTGACAAACCAACCGGTGAGATGGCGGAAGCCGCTTGGTTGTTTCCTGAGTTAGGGCAAGTCGACCCCAGTGCACCGCGGCCGGAACGGTTGCAACAGCTCGCTAAGTTGATGACGCATCCCGAAAACGGGCGTTTTGCGCGAACAATCGTCAACCGGCTATGGTACTGCCTGATGGGACGCGGCATCGTCCATCCGCTCGATTCGATGAAGAACGAACCGTGGAACGAAGACCTACTGGATTATTTAGCAACTGATCTCATTGAGAACCATTATGACCTCAAAGTAACGCTGCGTCGGATTGCAACGAGTGCCGCCTATCAGTCGCGATCGGAAATTGTCGACGGTCAGCCATCGAGTGCGGATTACGTCTACCGCGGGCCGCGGGCTCGGCGGATGACGGCGGAACAGTTTCTCGACAGCATTTGGCAACTCACCGGCGATGCCCCTGAAAAATTCGACGCGCCAGTTGTTCGCAGCAATGTCGATCCCGAACAGATTGATCAATTAAGACTCACGGCCCAGTGGATTTGGGGGCCGCTCACCAATGGAACGGTCCCGGGCAACCAAACCGTGGTCCTGCAAAAGCAAATTGACATGCCCACCTCGGTCGTCGCGGGAGGGGCGGTGCTCACCTGCGATAATCGCTACCAATTATTCATTAACCAAACGCTCGTGAGCCGCAGTGACGACTGGACGAAGCCGAAATCGATTGGATTGGCAAAGTATCTCGTCAAAGGAAAGAATTTCATTGAGGTGATTGTCACGAACGATACCGACAAGCCAAATCCGGCAGGGTTCTTCTTCGAGGCTCGTCTCGAACTTGCTGATCAGTCCGCGATGACGATCAAGTCAGACGCGAGCTGGGAATATAGTAGTAAGATTCCACCGCTCCATGACGGCACGATCGACGAGAGTTGGTACGACGACGAGAAGAACGCAAGCCAAGGCGTCACGGTGGTTCCTGCCGTGGCAGCCTGGACAAGCATGATCGAAGCGCAAGGTCCACCGCTGTTGGCTGCCGCCATCCGCGACAGCGACATGCCGATGATCCGCACGTCACTGCTCAAGAACACGGCGTTGATGAAGTCGTTGGGCCGCCCGATGCGTGAGCAAATTGTCTCAATGCGTCCTGATACGATCACGACGCTCGAGGCCATCAACTTGTCAAACGAACCGACCTTGGCGGCATCCTTCGCGATTGGTGCCAAACGTCTGCTCGCCGAATGTGGTGGGGATACGGATCGCATGATTGCGTGGCTCTTCCGTGCGGCGCTCTCCCGCACGCCAACCGCTCAAGAAGGAAGTTTGTTACGGGCGTCCCTCGGTGAGCGGCCCGACGAAGCCGCCGTGCAGGATGCGATGTGGGCAGTTTGCATGTTGCCCGAATTTTTGACCGTTCAGTAAAGATCGCAAGGATAGGACAGGCTCATGAATCTCAACAACGACCCGACGGCTCCCGAATCGATCGTGCGACGTGATTTCCTGCGACGATTGTCAGCGGCGGGTGCGGCGGCACTGGCCTCGGGCACACCGCAGTTGCTCGCCAGCGACACACTGGGCGACATCGAACACCCCCGTCCCACCGCCGACGCGTGCATCCTGTTGTGGATGGGCGGCGGCATGGCGGCGCCGGACACGTTCGACCCCAAACGCTATCTGCCGTTTAAGAAAGGGATGGCCGTCAAGGACATGCTCAGTACCTTTCCGGCCATCGATACGGCGGTCGATGACATCAAGATTTGCCAGGGGCTCGAGCACATTGCCTCGGTCATGGATCGGGGCACGCTGATTCGATCGCACGTGCAACCTGACCTCGGCAGTATCTTGCATTCGCGTCACCAGTACCATTGGCACACCGGGTACGTCCCGCCGCAAACGGTTGCCACCCCGCACCTCGGTGCTTGGATGGCCCGCGTCTTGGGATCACCGAACCCCGTCATGCCCGCATTCATCAATGTTGGCCAGCGTCTCGAAGGTGTCGGCGAAAGCGAGGAGCTCAAGGCGTTTACGACGGGTGGGTTCTTTGGCAGCGAATTTGGCCCCATGAATTTGCCGTATCCCGACCAAGCGGCCGTGTCCGTTCGCCCCCCCAAGGGGATGCAGTCGCAGCGGTTTGCCAACCGAAATCAATTGTTTCGGCGGTTGGTTGACGCCAGTCCCAACCGCGATCGGATGAGCGACTATCACCAAGAGTCCATGTTGCAATCGATGGATGCCGCCTACCGTCTGCTCAGCAGCAAGGATCGGAAAGCGTTCGACATCACGTTGGAACCACGCGAGAGCTACGAGAAATATGACACGGGCCGATTTGGCCAGGGATGCCTGCTAGCGCGGCGGTTGGTCGAGTCGGGTGCGAGATTTGTCGAGGTGACGACGGAGTACGTTCCCTTCCTGAACTGGGACACGCACAACGATGGACACACGACGATGGAGCGGATGCACCGCGAGATCGATCAACCGGTCGCTCAATTGATTCGGGACCTGGAATCTCGCAATCTGCTCGATCGAACGCTCGTTGTGGTGGCGTCGGAGTTCAGTCGGGATGCGTTGACCGAAGGGCAACCCGGTTCCAACGCGAACGACCAAGCATCGTTCAAGGGCGACAGGATGAGCGAGCTGAAGCATTATGGGCTGCATCGACATTTCACGGCCGGGTCGAGCGTGCTGATGTTTGGCGGCGGTATGAAACGGGGTCACCTGCACGGCGCAACCTCTCCCGAGCGACCGCTCGTCGCGATCGAAGATCCAGTCAGCATCGAGGATCTCCACGCCACGATCATGACTGCCATGGGCATCAGCCCGCGTACGGGCTACGAGATTGAAGGGCGTCCGTTCTATGTCACTCGCGACGGCAAAGGCCAGAACATCGAGAGGCTCTTCGCATAAGCGGGAGATCACCATGAAGAGGTATTTTCAATTTCTATTGCCGTTCCTGCTGGCCTCCGCTGGGGCTGCTGAAACGCCGCAATCACTGAGTTTCAATCGCGATATCCGCCCGATCTTGTCCGCGAAGTGTTTTGCCTGCCATGGGCCGGACTCGCAGAATCGCGATGCCGATTACCGGCTCGATACGAGCGAAGGCGCGTTCGCGGATTTGGGCGGCTACGCTGGGATCGTCCCCGGCGATCCCGACGAGAGCGAACTCGTGCTGCGCATTACGAACGATGATGTGGACATGCGGATGCCACCTCAAGAGCAAAAGAATCCGCTCACCGAGGACGAGATCGAGTTGCTGACACGCTGGATCGCCGAGGGTGCGGAGTTTACCGGGCACTGGGCGTTTGAACCGGTCCGGAAGCCCGACCCACCGGCGACCTCCATGGCGACGGCGAATGCGATTGACAAGTTTATTGCCGGGCAGCTTGCCGAGAAAGGACTGGAATTCTCGCCCGAGGCATCACCCGAGACGCTCGTCCGCCGACTGCATTTGGATCTAACGGGTTTGCCGCCGACTTTGGCGGAAGTCGATGCGTTCGTCAAAAACCCCGATGCGGAATTCGAGGCGACGATTGATCGGCTGATGAACCGTCCTCAGTTTGCCGAACGGTTGGCGGTCGATTGGCTCGACGTCGCCCGGTTTGCCGACACGAATGGCTATTCGATCGATGATCACCGCGACATGTGGGCGTGGCGAGATTGGGTGATCCAGGCGTTCCAAACCAACATGCCGTACGACAAGTTCATTCGGCAACAGCTCGCCGGTGACCTGATGGAGAATCCGACGGACGAACAAAAGATTGCCACCGGGTTTCTGCGTAACAGCATGAACACGCACGAAGGTGGAACGATCCCAGAGGAATACCGGGTGGCCGCCATCCTCGACAAAGTCGACACCGTCTCGACGGCGTTCATGGGTTTAACGATGCGGTGTGCACAGTGTCACGATCATAAATATGACCCGATCTCTCAGCGAGATTTCTACCGGTTCTTTGCGTTTTTCAACACATCGACCGAACCTGGCCAAGGCGGAGTCAACGGGAACACGAATCCCATGATCTCGGTCGACCCGATCCTGCCGGACGAGGCGCAGTTTCGCGAGTCGCTCGAATCTCGCATCGCGGCACTGCAACATGCCAAAGCGTATCCCGAGAATCTACTTGGTGACGTACGACTGCAATGGGAACGTGAAACGCTTGCGAATGCTGAGTCGACCGGCGCCGAACTCGCGCTCATCACCGCGCTGCAGAAGCCCGATCAAGAACGCAGCGGAGAGGAACAAAATCTGGTCGCCGCCGAATTTGGCAAAGCCAATGCTGACATGGGCAAATTGGTCGCGAGCATCGATGGGGAGATTGGTTTGCTGCGAAAATCGCTCGAATCGGGCAAGACGAGCGTGATGGTGATGAATGAAGGTGCGGCGGATCGCCAGACGCCGATCCTGGAGCGCGGCCAGTACGACCAGCACGGTGAAATCGTGGAAGCGGGAATTCCCGCAATCCTCGGAGAGTTGCCCGAATCGGCTCGCCCGGACCGGCTGGCGCTCGCCAATTCGTTGATCGATCCGAATCACCCACTCACCGCCCGGGTCACGGTGAATCGCTACTGGCAATTGCTGTTCGGAACGGGGATCGTCAAGACGACCGAAGATTTCGGTTCGCAGGGCGAATGGCCCTCGCATCCGGAGTTGCTCGATTGGTTGGCGGCCGAATTTGTCGAGGCTGGCTGGGATGTGCGTGCGTTACTCAAGCTGATGCTGATGTCGCGAACCTATCGCCAGTCCTCCGATGTCAACGAGCATCTATTGGAGCTCGATCCTTACAACCGACTGTATGCCCGCGCACCGCGTTTCCGCTTGTCCGCCGAGGCTGTTCGCGATAGTGAGTTGGCGATCGCGGGACTGCTCGACCGCGAAGTGGGCGGGCCGAGCGTGTACCCACCTCAACCACTGGGGCTTTGGAAAGAGGTCAGCCACTTTGGATACGGTGGCTTCTTCTCGGCACAGCATTATTTTGCGGATCGTGACGAAGATGTGTATCGCCGCAGCCTTTATATGTTTTGGAAACGCACATCACCGCCGCCTGTGATGACAACATTCGATGCCCCCAGTCGTGAGACATGTTCGGTGCGGCGATCGCTGACCAACACACCGCTGCAGGCACTCGTGCTGATGAACGCGCCGCAGTTTGTCGAAGCCTCGCGGGGGCTTGCGGTCCGGATGCTCCGCGCCGATGAATCGACCGATGCGCAAATTCGCCACGGCTTTCGGCTCGCCACAGCACGAAATCCGTCGGCCGAGGAAATGCAAATTTTAAACGCTGCCTATGTGCGACAATTGGCGTACTTTAGTGAGTCTCCGGAAAGGGCCTCCGGCTACCTGGGCAGCGATGAAGCACAGACAAATGGCCTCGGGGCACCTCGAAACGAGCCGCAGATCGCTGCGATGAGTTCCGTCGCGTCATTGATCCTGAATCTTGACGAAACGATTACACGCGAATGAGCATCAACATGAATAAAAACGCATTGGCTTCTCGTCGCACTTTCGTCAGCCGATCTTTTGGCGGCGTCGGCGCACTCGCACTGGGCTCGCTACTCGATCGCAGCGCAATCGCGAGCGTCAACGCTGCTCACTCGGGACTGCCCCACTTCCCGCCCACCGCCAAGCGAGTCATCTACCTGTTCATGTCAGGCGGCCCGTCGCATATCGATCTGTTCGATTACAAACCGGTACTCGAACAGAAACACGGCGAGGAACTTCCGCCGAGCGTGCGCGGTGACCAGCGTTTGACCGGGATGACGTCCGGGCAAAAAGGCTTCCCGGTGTGCGGGCCGATCGGAAAGTTTGCACAGCGTGGCGAGTGCGGTACGTGGATCAGTGATCTGCTGCCTCATACGTGCAAGATTGCCGACGATATCGCGATCATCCGCTCGATGAATACCGAAGCGATCAATCACGATCCGGGCATCACGTTCATCAATACAGGTTCACAAGTTCCCGGACAACCAAGTGCGGGGGCGTGGGCCAGTTATGGTCTGGGCAGTGAGAATCAAAATATGCCCGCCTACGTCGTGCTGCTCTCGCAGGGCACGGGCAAGAATCCGGGGCAACCGATCATCTCTCGACTCTGGGGCAGCGGATTTCTTCCGTCGAGTCATCAGGGTGTCATGCTCCGCAGCAGCGGTGATCCCGTGCTTTATCTCAACGATCCCAAGGGCATCACGCGTGAGAATCGTCGTGAGCAGCTCGATGATCTGGCCGCGCTGAATCGTCTCAAGTTCGCCGCCAGTGGCGATCCAGAAATCGAAACTCGCATCTCCCAGTATGAAATGGCGTTCCGCATGCAGGCCGCTGCTCCGGAGATTGCTGACCTGTCGGACGAACCCGAGAGCACCTTCGAAATGTATGGTGAGGACGCGCGCCAGCCCGGCACCTATGCATTTAACTGCCTCATGGCGCGACGCATGGCGGAGCGGGATGTGCGATTTATTCAGCTCTTCCATCGTGGCTGGGACCAGCACAACAGCCTGCAGAAACATCTTCGCGCCCAGTGCCACGATACCGACCAAGCCTCCGCGGCACTCGTAACCGATTTGAAGAATCGTGGCCTGCTCGATGACACCTTGGTCATCTGGGGCGGCGAATTTGGTCGCACCGCGTACAGCCAAGGAGCACTGGGTAGCGGTCGCGACCATCACGGGCGTTGCTTCAGCACGTGGATGGCGGGCGGCGGTGTCCAAGGCGGCGCGTCACACGGACAGACCGATGAGTTCGCGTACAATATTGTCGAAAAGGGAGTCCACATCCGTGACCTCAACGCGACAATGCTGCACTGCCTCGGCATCGATCACGAGCGGTTCACGTATCGGTTCCAAGGCCTCGATCAAAAACTCACCGGCGTGGAACACGCACACGTGGTCAAAGATATCCTCAGATGAGTATTGCTAGCTTGATCGCCGTATACTACTGTCACCGTTGCGGTTGGCAGGTCAATGCTTTAAACCTATCGGTGGCGTCGCAAAAGCTGTCGATCTTCGATGCGACGTGGGACTTGATCGATCGCCTCGATTTGGAGGTGCCGCATTCTGCGAAATATCATGACACGTAACCGATCCGGCCAGCTGACTGCTTATTTTGGGGTTCTCCCCAATCGGTGGCGTTTTGCCTCACGGCAACTGCTGACCAGCCTGGTTTTTGCTGCCGCTCTGGTGCAGGTCCTTCCAGTTGGCTGGGCAACCTCACGAGTCGTCGCGGATTCGAGTCCTGGCGCCCTCGTGAGTGAATCGCTGAGTGTCGACACTCATACGGTCGAGCACTGGGCGACACCGCCGACCGCCGTGGCTCGAGTGATCGATGAAAAGCCAACCGAGTTCGAACCGCTCGACGATTGCTCCGCTTCGGCCATCCGTGACCTGGCGAGTCGAGGCTTTCTGCAGCGTTGCCAAACGCATTGCGGCCGGGGTGGTCATCTTCATTGTCTCGTGACTCTCGTGAATTTGAACGTGCGATTGCAGGTTTAGGAACGCTCGACGTTTCTTCCTGTTTTCTATCGATGCATGTTTTCAAATAGTCATGAAAGTACAGATAATGTCTGCGCCTAACAAAACCAAAACTCACAAAGAACAACCCAAAAACCATTCTGCCAAAACTCGCCGTGGCAGCAATCCCGCTACACCGTTGAATCCAGCGATCCAGCGAGCGTGGAACCTGATCAAGAAAGGCGATTACGTCGGAGCCGCTGATTTACTTGCTGCCGCTGATCGTGATCCACAGGTTCGCAACGCGATGGGCGTTTGCTTGATGCGGGCGGGCCGCGTCGAGAACGCCGTCGACGTGTATCGCGCGTTCGTCCTGACGCCGGGGACCCTGCTCGAGCGACCGGATGTTAACAACGCGTACAAACGCAACTTTGCCACCGCTTTGTTGATCAGAGGACTACCCAGCGGCGCGTTGACAGTGCTCAAAGATACCCGCGAGCCGGACCACCCGATGGCAGTCCGACTGTACGCGGCAATCAAACAGTGGGAAAAGTCGCTTTCATGGCTGCGGCGACTTGACTGGAAAATCAATAGTATTGAACCAGCCAACTGTCGTATCCCACTCGATTTTGAACCGGGAGAATTTGATTTCGACGTGCAAATTGAGCAACCCGTCACGCCTGGAAAACCCGATGGAAACGAGCCGAATATTGCGGCCTAAGTAAGGTGACATTGGGCGTTTGCGGCGGGGATTGCATGGAGACGACGGCCTGCAGAACCCGCAGGTAGCGGGCTGTTGACTGAGTCGTGTTCGGCCGGCAATGGTGAGCCGAATGCCGTCAGGCATCGGGTAACGCACGGCACCCGGTCGCTTTCGCGTCTCGGCTCACAAAATCAACAGCCCGTTAGCCACGGTTCTCGAACATTCCGTCGCAACCGTGGCTAACGCCAAAACGGCTAATTTGCAGACTGTTTTTCAAGCACATTCTGTAAGCTGCCACCTGATAACGAGTTAGGTGAAATTGAGTGTTCGCCATGACTAATCCGGCCTAGGGAGAAGCCAAACGGCTCGAAGTCACGCTGCTGTCCCTGCTGTCCCTGCTGTCGACCCTGCTGTCGGAGATCACAAGTTGGTGGATTTTGCGTTAAGATAGCTGCGTTGGTCTCAAATACGCAGCGTTCCCACCTCGGATTGAAGAATGAAGAATACCCTATTGCTGTTTGCGGCAATCGTCTGCAGCGTCGGCTTGAATGCTCTTCCTGGATATGCGGAGTCACTCTCGGCTGGCGCTGCCAAGGTGGATATTACGGATCGCCAAGCCGGGCCCGTCAACGATCCATTGTACGTCAAAGCACTGGTAATCAAGTCCGACAAGGCCATGATGGTGTTGATCACCGTCGATGCCGTGGCGATTGGCGAGATCGGCCGCATCAAAAATGATTACCTACCGGGGGTTCGCTCGCAATTGGAGAAGGAACTGGGGATTTCACCCTCGCACGTGCTGGTCAATGCGAGCCATTGTCACGGCGTCGTTTGCGCCGACGTGGGCGAGCGAACCGTCGAGGCGGTGAAAGAGGCGGCGAAGAATTTGGTGCCGGTACAGGTCGGTGCGGGCGTGGGGCACGAAGACCGTATCATGGAGAACCGGCGGCTCAAGCTGAAAAGTGGGAAAGAAGTCGACGTTCGTCATGCCTACTCGCTGCCGCCCGATGAGGCGGTTGCCGAAGTCGGCCCAGTCGATCCACAGATCGGTCTGCTGCGTCTGGATCGGCTCGACGGCAGCACGTTGGCGGTCGTCTATAACTTTGCCTGTCATCCGATTCAAGGTGTGCCGAGCGGCGGAAATACCGCAGACATCATTGGTTTTGCTTCGAAAGTGATCGAAGA